>CAZSPU010000044.1:0-1961 GCA_964608555.1 uncultured Candidatus Saccharibacteria bacterium | reverse complement strand
GACTCACAAGTCCTCTACTACCCATCGTGCCTGGTCTCCGGCAATGGAGGGACTTGAATCATGAGAATCCATTACCTTAAACTATCGAATAGGAAGCAAGATTTCAGCAATACCACCCTTCGGGGTGGTATTGTGGTGTGAGGGGTGGCGAGCAGAATTAAAGAAACTCGGTAGAGCCGGGTGGGGAAATATCAAAACTGGAGCAGAAGGAATAAAATTGTGCGCAGTCCACCTCCGGCTCTAAAACTTGTCTGTAAGATAACTTTTGAAATTGGCATGACTGAACCCATGTTGGCTGCCAGATCCCAAGGAGCGACGCAGCGTAAAGACGGGAGAGTGAAGAAGCACAGGCAGGATGAACGAGGAGATGAATCTTTGAGAATGTCGATGCTGCGCAAAAGAACGGGAACAAGCGATTTTTCGGCTCAGATTTGTTAAACTAAAACAACTTGATAGGGAATTGACCATTGGTCAGTTCTACTTTTGATTTCGGACTTTGGCCGAAATCGCGCAGCTTGCTGCGAGGCGGGGTAACTCCAAAAAGGTCTTGCGTCGCAAAAGAAAACGTGTATAATTTGAGTAAATGAGGGCGCCCGGTGCCGAAGTACACTGGGTTAAGCTCTCTTTTTTGATGTGTGATTAATTAATAATTAGGTTGGTGGATGCATTATGAAAAGAGGGCTTGTGATATATATAATATATATTATATATTGTTGTAGATATTTTTTGGCGAGGCAAGATGGTTTTTGGAGTTACGATGTTTTAGTATAGTTTTGTTTAAGTTATTATTCGTCGTGTACTGCATATTAAAAAGAGGGCTTGGCCCGTTATTCTTCGACAACGGGTCGCCCTCAATATTTTTATCCTAGCATGCTTATTTTTGAAAGTCAACACGTTCCCGTTAGTAAAGTTTGCGAAATTAGTTGAGTTAATATATTATTAAGTTATTAAATATTAAAGATATTGATATTGAATATGAAAAATGCGTGTGAATTAATTTTGGAGAAAGGGAAATGAGCAAATATGAGCCGTTGTGGCAGTTTTTAAAATCTGAGAATAGGGAAGATTATAATTTGTCATATGAGGAAATTCGGGAGATTTTGGGGTTTGACATTGATCATTTGTTCTTGAATTATAAAAAGGAAGCGGAAAAGTTTGGCTATCAAGTCGGGAAAATTTCGATGAAGAATAAAACGGTCAGTTTCGCGAGGGTCGTGACTGGTCAGGGTAAATAAAACGGCCTGTGGTGACGCGAAGATTGTGATTAGTTAAGTTGAATAAATCAGCCCGGGTTGATGCTGCGAGTGCACCAGGCGCTGGGGCTGATTTTGAGACGGATGGGAGGAGATCGGGCACGAAACTAGGCAGCGGAGAGGAAAGCCCCAGAAACGGTTGTTGTTGTTGGACGGGTTGACACCAGAAGCATTGAAGTTGAGGTTGAAACTGTTCTGAAATCCGGCGTTAGTATAGGCGCGAGATGACCAATTGTAACCGTTGATGCCAGACCATTCAGTACGACCGTCATAATGGGTATGTCCACTACGCACGCCACAGAATGTGAACGCGAAAAAAGAAATCTCTTTACAACTGTACTTAGCCTTAGCTAAGCCTAAGGATTTTAATCTTTGGCCACTTCTTGAACGGTGGCAAAAGAGGATTTCACGATCTCCAATAGGGATTGGTAAGCAGCGGGAGCTTGACCTCAATCGCTGAATTCCTGATCCCGTGGGATTTTATCCCCACAACACGATTGTAGCATATTATACGGGTTTCGTGCGTAGTGATACGATTGGAGAATGGGGTTATGGCGCTGGAGCAGGCGCTTCGGGCTGGTATTGGTCTGGTTGGTCCGTACAGGATTCTAATACTCTTTATGCATTTTCTTTCTATATGGGTGGTCCACGAACTTCAGCAATTGGAACTCGTTACCACGGCTTCCCTCTCCGCTGCCTAGTACGGTA
>CAZSPU010000043.1:0-2198 GCA_964608555.1 uncultured Candidatus Saccharibacteria bacterium | reverse complement strand
TAGGAATCTTAAGGTGTTATACGTAGCTATATCCACAAAATGCGAAGTAGGAAAGGGCTGGCGAAGTGGGAGAGAGAAATTGTTTTCGATTTGTTTGCGATTATTTATACTCGCCCCTTTGGATTATTATGTCAGATGTAACGAAAATGGCTAGTTTTTAGATCCGACTAGTAACCGAAACGCTCCGCTATGCATTAACAGTTCTTTTGACGCTGAGGCGAAACATAATACTATTACAATGAGCTATTGTGACAGAATTTTGTATTTAAATTCTACCCATTTTTCATTATCGTTGTCACGGTCATTGCGTATACTAATTATCTTTACAAGCGCCGAAAAACCGCTACGATTCTTGAGAATTAAGACATCCTTCAGTTTAACCTCTCTGCAACGGGAAGAAAAATTGAATTTCTCGATGTCGCTTATATCATCTATATCCTTAGGGCCACTTGCAACTGCGATTGCCTCAATATTATAGCCATCATCATATGCATATATACTATCAACATCGCAGGCACTCCATTTTATATCAAATGCATAGATATCATGGCCGATTCTACAACAGCCGTTATGGTTAGAATAGTTTATTTCCATTCGTCCAGCTAGCAGTTCACTAGTGTTTTCTTTAGAAAAAAGTGGATAGTTAGTATCGCCGTGGGTTAATATTCTACTGCCCATAAAGCTTACAAAGTCGGCTGGGCACATAACGGTTATTCCGTGTGCTTTTGCTAATTGCTCCTTCTTCTTTAGGATACCTTTGTCATCTGTGATAAAAATATCGCGTTTGCTAAATTTATGCGTCATTAATTGTTTAATGTCGTTTTCCTTATTGGATGCGTGTTTATCATTGGAGTTAATACCTTCTGGGTATAATAGGTTGCGTAACTCTTCAAAGAGATCCTTCGATCGCGAATCGTCAAGCGGCGGGGCGCTTACTATCTCAATACTTTTTCCTTCAATTGCGTCAAAAATATGATTTTTGCGCTCTGTATTCTGATTTTTATATTGATCTCGTACCAAGGTGGTAGTCACCGCCAAATCAAGCGCGCTTTGTTCTCCGAGATCTATAATAGCGTTCAGTGCCGCAGTAGAAGTTGCCGTTGTTGTTTGCGAATCAAATATATTTATAATACAATTCGTATCTAGCGTAAGTTTGCATAATTCTTGGTTTTGCATATTCTTAATTAGGACATTATTAATCATTTATTCAATTTTAGTAAGCTCTTTCGAAGCTGTAAAGTACTCATTTTGCTAATAATAATTCGCGCTAAATGAGGCGATTTATTTTAGCGATTCAAAGTGTGCTTACGAGCTAACTAGACTGTGACGATTGATACGAAGTATCTACATTATAGGATGCTTTGCAACCTCCCATCTAAAATGGCCACGCTAAAGGATTATGGTCTTTCATTAATATCAGATGATCTGGTAGCGGATTCAAGTAACAAACTACCTCAGCGCCAAACTCTGTTTGCGTATCGCCCTGACTACTCGCAAACTCATACGTCAGACGAGGTATTGAGCTCATCCGGCTCTAGACTATCTTAGTCAAAAAGTTTAATTTGCCCACGATATAGTCGATGATACTCTTTGCCCTGACCACGTACATATCTTACAATTTGTTGTTCGTTCCCATGCTCGTCCACGGTCGCAACAAAATATCCTGCACCCCAGATTCGTCCGCCCCACATTTTCTTCTTGATCTGTGGATACAAATGATAGATCTCTTTTGCCGTCAGGCTTTTGATAGTCCGAATTACTTCCTGCGGAGCAAGCATGGGAACAGACTGTACCAAAAAATGTACATGATTACCATCAGTGCCAAGTTCTAATACGTTAATATCGTATCGTTTGGATATTTCTTCACAAGTTTGAATCAAAATATCATCAATTTCAGGATCAAAAATCACTTGCCTGTATTTCGCTGGACAAACATAGCGATAGAGTAACAGGTTTACGTTGTGAGATTCATGAAAGCATCGACTCATCATGTCTATATTATACTGCAAAATCTCTTGCAAAAACTTGCTACTCTATCACGTTATAGCCCAGGCAGCAAATTGCGGCGTATTAGGCTAGGTCCAAATAGTACATAAGAATCGTAATATATGCAAAAGAGTCAGTGCTTAGGAGTGGTTACGGCCGTTTTTATACTGGAGCGACTCATATGTATAAAACACTATACTCACCCTCACCCC
>CAZSPU010000042.1:0-2915 GCA_964608555.1 uncultured Candidatus Saccharibacteria bacterium | reverse complement strand
CATCGGTACGAGAACGTGTCGATGGATTACCTCCTTTCTAGGGAGTTTGATGCGCGATATGTAGTAATATATATCGTAGCTAGGTCGGTCGTAATTGTGGTAACTAAGCTTAGACCATAATTTTGCTTGAGTAAGTTTTACTGAAAAAGATGCGACTTTAAGCTTTTGACTTTCGATGAATTGCACAACTAAGTTGTTAATGAAAAGACTGCCTTAGGAGGCAGTTTTTTGTGGGCTGGTAGTTTTAGCTTGTTGGTTAATAGTTGACCTGATGCCCATTTCAAGCTATTTCAGGCTTAATACCAATTATAGGTTGTTATTCACTTCTGTTCTATCAGAGAGAAAATTTGTACCAGTTGAGTTTTTGGTATAATACTCATTTTGAAGGCATAATACTCGTTTAAGCTGTTACTTGTGCTTAGTTTTGTCTGTGGTAGGTGGTTTTAGGAAGAATCTTGTTGCATGATTTAATTCTGGCCTAAGAGCAGTGTTTCAGGTATGGTATAGCATGCAGAGGTGACATATTGGATTATTGGTTTAATATCTATTTTAAGCTGTTTTATACTTTTGTTTTACTGGAGAAAAAAACTTGTACTAATTGAGTTATTAATCATGCAACACCGCCTTTAAGGAGGCGTCGGAAATGAGAAAATGGTGTATAATAAAATTGAAATGACGAATATAAACAAAGAGGATGACACAAGAAATTTGCGTGACCAATATAAGGGGTTACCTAATGAAGTGGTTTCGGCGCAATTAGAACAGGTGCGCAATTGTCTGGAAGTGGCTATTGAGAATGTTGAGCATGATTTTAATGTGGGGACGATTGTGCGAAGTGCTAATAATTTCAACGCGGCAAGGGTGCATATTATTGGGCGTCGTAAATATAATCGTCGTGGTGCTATGTGTACGGATAAGTACTTATCGGTGGTGTATTGGTCAAATGTAGCGGAATTTGTGGCTGATCAGCGTGCTAGGGGCAGACAGATTGTTGCGATCGAAAATAATACAGATCGAGTGCGACCTTTACATGAGAAGCAGTTTGTGATGCAGACTACTTTGGTCTTTGGGAGTGAAGGTAATGGTTTGTCGCAAGAAATGATTGAGGCGGTCGATGATGTGAGGGAAATTGAAAGTTTTGGCTCAACGCGTTCGGTGAATGTAGGTGTGGCGGCTGGTATTGCGATGTACGAGTGGGTGCGACAATGCGTACTGGAGAGAGAAAGTAAAGATGAGTAAAAAACGAGGAATGAACTCAGGTGTTTCTGCGAAAAATCAGAGGCGGGCTGTTAGGTCGAAAAAATCTCGGAAAAATAGGAAAAAGCTTCCTAATAATACTTTTGATATCCAAAAAAGTCCAATAGAGCAAGATAAGAAGAAAAATCATAATGATCTTGATCTGCGTGCAAAGGATATAAGGGATAGAGGCGCAAAATATACGGGACAGGAGTTATCGGATCTGCAATCATTAATGTTGACTCCGGAGCAATCTGAAGAGAAAAAATCCGCTCAAAAACTAAGCAGTAATAATACGAAACAGCTCGATCAGAAACAGCTCGATCAGAAACAGCTTGATCAGAAACAGCTTGATCAGAAGCAGTCCAATGGTGGGCATGCGGCGAAGCCAGAAGTTGTGATTCCAGTAAAAGCGGCAGATGCCCCGAGAAGGCGTCACTGTTTTTCGTGGTTGCGCGTGGCGGTGGTGGCGCTTGTGTTTAGCGTGGCGTTAGCGGTGGGATTTGGGATAGGCGATATAGCTGGTAATGTGGTGGGTGGTTTTTTGAAGAAGTCAGAAAATCAAACTGTGACAAACGAAATAAATCAGGATAGTCAACAGAGTGATCAAGATGAGAATGAAAATACATCTGGTAGTGATGCGGTGATGTTGGCGGGACGAGATGCGCGGGCGGAGAAAATTGCTCTGAAGCAGGCGGAGGCGAAGACAGCGGAAGAAGCGCGTTTGAAGGCCGAAGAAGAAGCGCGGCGTAAGGCGGAGCAACGTGCGCAGCAGGCGGTGAATACTGGTCGCAAACTGGTTGCGTTAACTTTTGATGATGGCCCGTCGTATGCGACGACGCCTAGATTGTTGGATGTTTTGCGCGAGAAGGGTGTCAAAGTAACTTTTTTCGTGGTGGGGAATATGGCAAATGGTGCGCCGGATTTGTTGCGTCGCGAAGAGGCGGAAGGGCATGAAGTAGGTAGTCATACGACTGCACACGTTAATTTTTCTTATCTGAATGCCGAACAAACCCAAGCGGAGTTTGCGGCGATGAATCAAATCTTTAATAATATTTTAGGTCATCCCTCGCGGATTGCGCGCCCGCCTTATGGAAATTATACGGAAATCACTCAAGTTTATGCTGGTCAGCCGATGATTTACTGGACGGTTGATACCTTGGATTGGAAATATCGTGATGCGGGTTGGGTGCGGCAGCAGGCGGTGGGTGGAGCGTTTGACGGGGCGATTATTCTGATGCATGATATTCATCCTACGACAGTTGATGCGGTAGCGGGGATAATTGATGATTTAAAGGCGCAAGGTTATGAGCTTTTAACGGTGTCAGAGTTAGCGCAGGCTCGGGGTGTGAATATGGCGAACGGCGGAGTTTACGGGAGTTTTAGGTAAACAAAACATTGGTTTTTGCTTGATTTTTTACGATAATTGGAGTACAATGGAGGTTGTTGGGGGCAGTTTTATTGTTAGCACATTAGGGAAGTTAGTTTGGGGTAATAGCTCAGCTCTTGTTTGAGGCGTAAGCCGAGTTAAATCAAAGACAGAGCGCAACGCGATAATCCAGCTGAATTTTCTGCAGATTCAGCGAACCAAAAGTAATGCAGATTAGCACATTAGAAAAGTTAGTTTGGGGATATAGCTCAGCTGGTTAGAGCGCGTCACTGATAATGACGAGGTCTGT
>CAZSPU010000041.1:0-4626 GCA_964608555.1 uncultured Candidatus Saccharibacteria bacterium | reverse complement strand
GACTCACAAGTCCTCTACTACCCATCGTGCCTGGTCTCCGGCAATGGAGGGACTTTATCCCGTAGGGCCAAAAACTTAATATTGATTAAGTTTTTGAGACAAAAATTGCTTAACATTCTGTTAAGCCGAGCTCGAAATTCTGGGCTGTTTTTGGTTATGCTTGCGAGAATAATTTTTTTGAGATAGTATGTAGAGATACTAAAGGAGATTGACAGTGAAAGACAGTGAAGACAGTAAAATTTTCGACGAATGGAACGAAGTGAAAAAGATTCGGCATACTTCTGGTAGGATTCCAGTAATTAAAGATGGCGAAATTTGGTGGTGCGCGATGGGGAAGAATGTGGGCGTGGAAATAAATGGTAAAAATGAAGCGTTTTCTCGGCCGGTGTTGATATTCAAGAAGTTGAGCCGTTTCGGTTTTATGGGAATTCCGTTAACTTCTCAGGAATACAAAGGAAGTTGGTATGCTTCGTTTATTTTTCAAGATAAGAAGCAGACTGCAGCTTTGGCTCAGGCGCGCGTTATGAGTGTATCAAGGCTATATAATAAGCTAGGGGATGTCACTAAGGGTGATTTTAGGAGAATCAAGGAAGGTTTTGGCAAGCTGTATTTAGGGCTTTAACAAAAAATAATCCCCTGACACCATGATTTCTCATGACCGGGGGTGTGCGGGGGGTGTCCCGAATATACTTCTATTGTAGCAAAGATCTATGAAAAAGTCAATAGGAAATTAAGACAAAAAATACTCCCCTGACACCATGATTTCTCATGACCGGGGGTGTGCGGGTATTCCCGAATGTGTTTATTATAGCAAAGTTTTATGAAAAAGCCAATACGTCGGTCTTAAAAAATGCCTCCCTTCTTTCGAAGAGAGAACGACTAGTTGTTGAAGATGCGCTTATTATAGCAAAGAATAATTAATGCGGCAATTGATTTTAGATAATACACTGTTTCGGGAGGGGATAGATTAGTTGTCGATAGTGGTATGTTATAATGGAAATATAAATTAGATTAGTTATGATAAAAAATGATTGTTTGAGACAGGAAATTGAGCAGGCTAAGCGTGGATGTTTTTCGCGTAAACAGTACACTAAACAGGAGTTGCTAGAATTACGTCAAAAGGCAGCATTGATTTTTGAAGATTATGAAAATGATTTAAGGCAGAGAGCAGAAGAAGATGCAGAAGAGCGACGATTCGAGTATTTTATGCACCGCAGGCATTAAGGATCTATTGCATAATGCAACTGCTATAGTTGATACGTGCGTCATTATAGATTTGCTAAATGATACAAAGTTCTACTTGTTCTGGTGTAATCTTGTTGAAGAATGCCATATTTCGCTTTTTTCTGTCGAAGCTGTAAAGGATGAGTTTTTGGCTGCTGCTGCATCGGTACAGGATTATGGTGAGATGGAGCGATTCATTGATTCATTGAATATTTCTTTTGCATCTATAAGGACAGGGCGAGACGAGAATATAATAAGTAGAGAATTTAGCATTGCTTTGCGGCGCTGTAAGATTAAAAATCCGAGCTTTGTTGATAGGTTATTGTTGATGATACCGTATCGTTATCGAAATTCATTAGATAATATATTTCTGGTGACTTCTAATCATCATGATGTGCCGTTTGAGTTTTATGATCGTGTAGCTTTTGTTGCAAGAGATACGGGAAAAGAGTTTTTTCAGACGGGCATATATAGTTTAAACGAGGCAAATTTCACTAGGATGGCAGGGTGAATGCAACTGGTTTACCACATCCATTACCATTATCCCTACCGTACTAGGCAGCGGAGAGAACGACCCCATCTACGATTATTATAGCCAAGAGCATTAGCGTCAGTATCCCCGATGCCGAAATTATATGCGCCAATGTTGTCGGTGGTGCCAGTATTTGGCGCCCACCAGACGCCGCCGAACCCGCTATTTCTGACGAAGCCGTTATGCGGATAATTGCCACTACGCACGAAGAAAATTATTTTGCTATAATGGAGTCAGATCCATATGAGGGTAATGCAAACGGTTAACTACCTAAGCGAATCCCTCTTTTTGTTGGGTAATTCACATTTTTAGAAAAATGGTATTGACATTTCATGAGATGTTTGCTATAATGGAGCTAAATTACGACGAGGGGTAATGCAAACGGCTAACTACCTAAGCTATCCCCCTCTTTTTTGTTAGCTCTTACTGGTATAAGCAATTTTGCGTTTCACCCCTTCATCATCTAGATATATCCGATGCTTGAGTTCAATACTTTTATATAGGCTTGAATCTTTACCGCGGACTGGGAAGATAATTTTTCCAAGTTTTCCTTCGTCACATAAGAACTTTACCATCCGATAGTAGTCGCCATCACCGGAAACCAGAACGATTTTATTAATGTTTTCGCGCTTATAAAGTTTATGCATAATATAGAATACGATGTCAGCATCAACATTACCTTTCTTATGCGATAGGGCCGCGGTTTGATGTTTTCTAAAAACTAAAATGTAGCCGGCTTTTTGTAGATTATCATACATTGGCTGCAATTCGTCGTCAAAACAACCCAAGAAATAATAGGCCTGTTCAACATTGAACTTTTTGCGTAAGTATTCCCGAAATCTATAATTATCTATTTTCCAAGCATCGTCAGAATGCGTCGTGCTATAATGCAAATTTTGCCCGTCGATAAAGGCCTCGTTATGTAATATTTGTTCTTTGCTGCTGTCTGTCATGTTTACTCCTGTAGATATTTTTGTATTATATCTTAAAACCTCTATTATTTCTATCATAATTTGCGACGAAAGGCACTGCTCTATAACTAATATGTCTCCCTTAGAAAAATGCCACGCTTGAAATGTCGTTATTTGGGTCAGAATTAAAACATGTAGCAAAGCCGCGACAAAAATGGAGAGCAATTGGAGGGGGCTGGTGTGGCAAATGTGCGATTTTGCAACTTGCACTATATTTAATAAATCGTTAAACTTTGAGATGGGCAAGGGGTGGCGGTGAGAAAAATGTGAAAAATATCTTGACATTACGCTCATGCTGGACAATAATATAAACATAGACAAAATAAAATAGTCGATGGAGGTATCTACCATGCTAAAAAATAACAAACATAAGTTAGTCCATGCGGGAGTAGGACTGCGGGGAGGCTTGATGATCTTGCTGGCAAGTATCATGGTGCTTCCGTTTGGCGGTAATGCTTTTGCTGCGGACGCGGGGTCGCCTGCCGAGCTCTATAACGGTGCGAAGACAGTGCTACATACGACTTCGTTGAAGCAGTCGCAGATTTCGCTTTCGATTGGTGCAGAGACAGAAGGTGGCGGTAGTCCGACTTTGGATGCTTCAGATGATGCGAATGCCGCGAAGTATTATTATCGGACAGTTACTGCTAATGTTAAAGACGCGGGTTCGTATTCGGTTTCCGTACAGGGTGCCAGTGCTAATTTGACCAGTGGTTCAAACACAATCCCGTCTACGACTACGCAGACGACTTTGGCGAATATGGCAGCAAATCACTGGGGATATTCTGCTGGTGACAACACTCCTGGCGGTAGCACAGTTTTCGGTGCGATTCCAACGGGTGCAGCTGAAGTAGCTTATACTCGTAACGACAGCAATGCTATTACTGAGAATAAGCGCATTTATTTGGCTTTCGGTGCGAAGGTTGACGCTAATCAGCCGGCTGGTACTTATACGAATAGGGTAACGGTTTCGGCCGTAGCACAGCCAGGTCAGGTTGCGACTTTTGATGGTATCACGACGATGCAAGCCATGAATAGCAGCATTTGTAAAAAGGCTCGTACCAATGATACAGCGCGTCTACAAGATACTCGTGATGGTCGTTATTACTGGGTGACGAAGCTTGCTGATGGTAACTGCTGGATGAGCCAAAACTTGCAGCTTGATTTAAGTACGGGTACTGCTCTTAATAATGTAACATCTGATCTTGGTAATGCTGATCCGAATGGAAATCCTGTTGAGAATCAATGGACACCAGGCTATTCGACCACTAGTGAGCTGAAGCCGTTTAGTTCGACGCAATGGCGCTCGCAACGTTCGTGGACACAAGGTCTTTATGTGTTGAATACACCAACTCTTGCGATTAACTGTGGTAACGATCAAGCTGGTCAGGGTCTTAATACGCAGGGTTGTATTAATGCAGGTTTCGTAAATGTTGGTTCTGGTTGGGCCGATGATGGTAAGACGACAACTGGTGCGAATGGTGTGACATTTGTGGCAAGTGATGATCCAAACTTCTTTGCAAATAACGGTGGCTATGCTATTTCTGTTAAGAAAGATGCAAGCGGTAAGATGATCACTGAAACTAAAACTATGAATGTCGTGACTGGTACAGATGGTTCTGGTAATATTACGACTGCTAATGTTGAAGTACAGTATCCTGTGTTTGAAGCTCGTGAAGACGGTAAAGTTGAGTTTGATGCGCACTATCTGGTAGGTAACTGGTACCAATGGAATGCTGCCATTGCTGGTGGTGATGGTCCGAATCCAGCAGAAGGTGCTGAAGATACGACTGGTAAGTTGAACAATGGTATGTCGGCTCCGAACTCGATCTGTCCGAAAAATTGGAAGCTCCCTACTTCCGGCCCAGACAATGAAGTCTCTGGTAGTTTCGCTTATCTCTT
>CAZSPU010000040.1:0-4729 GCA_964608555.1 uncultured Candidatus Saccharibacteria bacterium | reverse complement strand
TATCACGTTATCACCATCGGGGCAGAGACCCCGAGGTACTTACCCTGAGGTGGAATAGAATGAATGAAGTTTTTTGCAGAAGACGTATTCAAACTCCAATAACAGCCAGCAATTCCTAATCGAGAATTAAAACCAAAAAAACCTAACCATCCACTACGCACGAAGACCTTTTCCTACGATATGGCATTACTCATTATCCCTACCGTACTAGGCAGCGGAGAGGAAGACCCATCCAACGAGTACTGAATTCATAAGACGGACTAACACCCGAAAAGACAAAGTTCATACTAAAACCATTCTGCTCTTCACCATAAGCATAAGCACGATCTGCCCAATAATCACCATACGCTCCAGAATATAAACTCATTTGGCCACTATGCCAAATAGTATCACTACGCACGAAGTTTTTACTTCACGTTTTTCATTACCATTATCCCTACCGTACTAGGCAGCGGAGAGGATAACCCCAGTAGCGCCAGACGTAGCTATAAGGATCAACTTGTACATCAGTGAAAGCAGAGCCAAAACTGAACTGAAAATTATCGTCAAAATTGCTATAAGACGACCAATTATAGCTGACTATACCGCTATTATTGCTAAAACCGTCAAAAACAATAATTCCACTACGCACGAAGAAATATCTGAAGTTACACAGCTATTTCTGACGCGAAGCGGCAGAAGCTAAACAAGAAATAGCAAGTTTCCGAGAATGGACAGACATTTCTGGCACGAAGCGGCAGAAGATGATAAGCGCCCGAGAATGTGCAATCTTTTCTAAAACAAAGCGACAGAAGCAGAAAATTAACAGAATTCCCCAACCCACTTCCCTAAACTATGCTACAATAATAATATGTACAAGAAGACGATTGAGGTAGACACTAAAACATTCGTGCGTTTTTGGCTCGTAATTCTCGGGCTCGGACTCATCGGATTATTCCTTTGGAAGGCTTTGCCTGGCCTCATTATCATCGGAGTTGCCATCTTCCTTGCCATCGCTATCCAGCCCCTCGCTCTCCGTATCAAGCGCCTCACCAAGCGCGAAAACTCTTCCTTCGCCTCCGTTCTCGCTTATGCTACGGTTATCGTTGTCATCGGGCTGATCCTAGCGGTTGTCGCCCCCGTAGTGATCGACGAAACAGTCCGCTTCGTCCAGCAATTCCCTGAGACCTTCGAACACAGCTTAGGCGGCTGGGAAGGCATCAATAGCTTCGGTCAAAATTTCGGCATCGACAACCTACAAGACGAAATCATCAACGCCGTCCAGGCCTTTTCCAATAGCTTCGTCAGCAATTTCAGCAACATCCTCGTCACCGGCATCGGCACCATCTCCCAAGTCGTCACTAGCGTCATCCTCACCCTCGTACTTACCTTGCTCCTCGCTATTGAAGGGCCGGGCCTTCTGGCCTCATTTTGGAACGTTCTCGAGGACAAACGCAATCATTCCGTCATCCGCGCTTACCAACACCTCGTCGAGCGCATCGGCAACGTCATTTCGACCTACATCTCCAAACAAGTCACCGTCGCCGTCCTAGATGGCTGTGTCGTGACCGCCACTGTCCTACTCCTATCACTAATCTGCAAATTTTCCAGCAACCTCGCCCTCCCCATGGGCCTGATCGCCCTGGTCTTTTACCTCATTCCTATGTTCGGGCCAATTATCAGCTGCGCCCTTATTTCCCTACTGCTCTTCTTTAGCTCACCCATCGCCGCAGTCATTTTCCTCATCTTCTATATTATCTATGCCCAAATCGAAAACAACATCATCGCCCCCAAGCTCCAAGGCAACGCCCTCAACCTCCCCACCGCGTTCGTCTTAATCGCCATTATTATTGGCATGTATATGTTCGGTCTCATCGGCGCAATCATCGCCATCCCCATTGCGGGCTGCATCAAAGTCTTCATCGAAGAAATCCCCCATCTTCGCGAAGCCGAGTCCAAATCAGCCCCTAAGCCCGAACAAAACCCCAAGTCCGAGACGAAATCCGCTACACCTCGTCTCCCCTCCAGAACCAACTCAAATTAGCCCCTTCTTCTGTCGCTACACCAAAAACGCCTACGCTTCATTCGTATCTTCGTGCGTAGTGGTGCTGCACATTATAGTGGTTACAATGGATGGTCTGGTGTTGATGGAAATTACTGGTCATCTCGCGCCCTCATTAACACCGGGTTTCAGTATAGTTTCTACCTTTACTCCTCTACTGCTGATATCTACCCGTCCCGCGACGGCGACCATCAGTGGGCCTTTCCTCTCCGTTGCCTAGTACGGTAGGGATAATGGTAATGGATATTCGTGCGTAGTGGCTTTGTCTGGGATGGTAGTCATGCTGAATGGTCCGGCATCGGCAATTACCATTGGTCATCTCGCACCTACACTAATGCCGAATTTCAGGGCAGTTTCTACCTCCACTTCGGCCTTACTGGCGTCTACCCGTCCTACAACGGCAACGCCCGTCGCTGCTGGGGTATTTCTCTCCGCTGCCTAGCACGGTAGGGATAATGGTAATGAAGCTATGAAAGTTGAACAGCAATTTTTATTCTTCGTGCGTAGTGGCTACATTTATTACGACGGTCATATGTACGATTCTGGCATTAATCGCTGCACTTGGACGTCTCGCTCATACACTAGCGCTAAATTTCAATACGGGTTCAATCTCAACTTCAATGCTATAAATACCGCTCCATCCAACAATAGTGACCGTTTCTGGGGCTTTTCTCTCCGCTGCCTAGTACGGTAGGGATAATGGTAATGGATTGATACTCCTCATCAAAAGATTAAAGAGATTCTTGATTCTCACAATCAAAAACCTGCACGAGACTAACTCGTATGATATTCTCATCCTATCATACTTATGCTAAAATGTCAATGATTACGAATATATTTATTCGAATTATCAAATCACTATTCAATAATTACAAAACGTGCTATAATGCATATTATGTTAGGCCGTCGCCAAGCGGTAAGGCACTGGGTTTTGGTCCCAGCATTCGCAGGTTCGAATCCTGCCGGCCTAGCCAAATAATCAGTCCATTCCCTTCCTATCCAATATCAGATGCTCAAGATATATTGTTTTTTAAAGAAATTATTATATTAAATATCACTCCTTATAGCGATTTTCCCTAAACTCACCCAACTCTCACCTAATAGGGATAACTTGTGTTAAAATAAAATTGTGGGGATAAAATCCCACGGGAATCGACATTCAGCAATTGAGGTCAAGCTCCGGCTGCTTGTTATTCCCTTTTGGAGATCGAGAAGCCCTCTTCAGTCTCTAATCAAGAAGAGACCGGAGACTAAAACCTTAGGTTTGGCCAAGGTCAAATACAACTGTAAAGTGGTTTCTATATGCCGTGCGCCCAGCTTGGGGCCGTGCGTAAATATAGTCCTACCGTTGCGATAACTGCTACCTTTTAAGTTCAGCACTGGTTAGCCTTATCCTTTATCGGTTCGGCTCTCGAGTACGCGTCGCCGCTCGCATCATTGGTGCTAGGTCTATCTTGTTCACCGGTTGGTTGCGGTTCACTAGTTCCGTATTGCCCACTGCGTGCCCGATCTCCTTCACACATACTACAAAATCAGCCCCTGCGCATAGCGATCTCGCAACGCTAACCCGGGCTGATTTTGCTATTAATTTTACATTTTATCCATTACCATTATCCCTACCGTACTAGGCAGCGGAGAGAATGGCATCGTAACGGTAGCTGTCGCGGGATGGGAGGACACCAGTCGCATTAAAGCCGAGGCTGAGGCTGACCTGAAAATAGGCATCAATATAGGCGCGAGGCGACCAATTGTAATGATCGCGGCCAGACCGGTCTGTATAACCGCTGTAACGAACATATCCACTACGCACGAAGAGTTCTTTTTGCCATATCGCATTACCATTATCCCTACCGTACTAGGCAGCGGAGAGGAAAAGCAATAAAGCGATCGGTGCCATCGCCAGAAGGATTAACACCCGAAGCATGAAAGTTTAAACGAAAACTATAGACATGATATGAATAAGAGTTAACGCGAGAACTCCAACACTCGGCACTAGTACCAGTATTACCATTGACGAATCCGTTATATATAATACGTCCACTACGCACGAAATGACAGTTTTCACTTCATGCTCATTACCATTATCTCTACCGTACTAGGCAGCGAAGAGGATAAATGCCAATTCGATAACTATAATTATTGTTCGATTTGACATCAGATGTGTCAAAATAGAGAGTAAAAGCACTTTGAGAATTCACAGCAAGATGAGTACGTGACGACCAAAAAACTGCGAAAAGACTTATACCTGGACTGATATAGCCACCCTCCCAAATCGCATCACTACGCACGAAGACTTGACAAAATAGCTTAACTGTGCTACTATGTACATACCATGCGAGTTAGCCCCGCAAAGGTTTTTGATTGTAGTAATCAAAAATATCTAAGGTCTGACAGGCAAAATCAATCTCTATATCAGTCGTAAGATTAATTTTACGGCTGAGTCGGGTCGGAATCTTTAGATGACAAGAGACTTAAGCGTAATCTGAGAATGATATAGAGATTGATAAACCATCCATTGCCATCATCCCTACCGTACTAGGCAGCGGAGAGGAAGACCATATTGTATAGGAAAAGCATAAGGCGAGCTTATACTTTCATCTCGAAGCACTAAAACATAAGGACCATTATCAGTATTTACTGTATTAGTATGTACATATCCATCAAGCCCAGAAAGATTCGTAATCCCAC
>CAZSPU010000039.1:0-5103 GCA_964608555.1 uncultured Candidatus Saccharibacteria bacterium | reverse complement strand
ATCTACTTTTGGTTGCATGGCAGGTAGAATTCTCATATGTTTGTTTACCCTACAGGAACTGGGAAAATGCGGAGTAAAAATATGAGATTAGGACGAGATTGATATAAAAGTGAACGCGTATGATATAACAAGGAGCGCGAACGAAAAGAGCCGACGCAATTATTTCTAGAACGCAGTTCTATGATATAATGTAGGAAGAATTATTGAGGTGAAAAATGAGAAAGAAAATTGGTATTATTTTGGGGGTGATAGTCGCAGTATTACTGGTGTTGCTGGGGCTGCTTTGGGTGTCGACTTGGCAAAATAATCAGGAGCATGAAGATTTAGCGTCTGATGATAGTTTGGGGTCGTATGAACTCGAAGACATCAAGAAGGCGTATGCGAAAATTGATTACAGTGGTTATGATTTGACGGATGTGGTTGCGGCGAATGAAGATACGGGGAATTTGCCGGAGAATGTGATAGGTGATAAAGATGCGCCCGTGAAAATTATCGAATATGCGGATTATCAGTGCAGTTATTGTGCTTTGATGAATCCGTATTTAAAGAAAATTGTCGAGAAGAATGATGGCAAGGTGGCTTTTGTGGTGCGGCCGTATATTTTGTCTTATCATCCGAATGGAGTGGCGGCAGCGTCGGCGGCGATTGCGGCGGCCAAACAGGGAATTTGGGAAGAGTACAAGGATTTACTGTTTTTGAAGCAGGATGATTGGTTTTATTCAAATGCCGAGAAGCGTCAGCAGCAGTTCGAGACGTATTTTAAGCAGGTGGCTGGTGACAAGGGGGATTTGGCGAAGTTTCGTGCGGATATGAAGAGTGAGGAAGTGGCGCAAAAGGTTGCGTTTGATATGGGTGCAGCTGTACAAGACGAGGTTGGCGGTACGCCGTATTTCTATTTGGATGGGGAATGGATTGAGAACGAAGGGGTTCCGCCAGCGGATTATGCAGAAGTTTTGAGCAAAAAAGCCGCCGAAAAATTGAACCAGCTGAAAAAGTAGCAGATTGCTGGGGTAGAGTGAGGTTTGACTTAGTTTAGCATTGGTTTTGATGATGTCTGATTTAGCAAGCGCTGATTATGGCGGTGTTCTGGTCTGGCAAGCGCTGATTATGGTGGTGTTCTGGTTTAACTTAGCGCTGGTGCGGTAACGTTTGGCTAAGTTTAGCACAAAAACAGCCTTTGCGAGGCTCACTCGCATGATATGTACATGATAGCACAGTTATGTGAATTTGTCAAGTTTATGTTGCTTAACGCCAGAAATGGATGCATATTTTTGATGGTTTCAGCTTTGTGCGTAGTGATGCTATCGGTGATGATGGACGTGTTTGGAATCCGGGCACATATGGACATGTTTGGGCGTCTCGTGCTTATGCTAATGTCAGGTTTGCGAACGGATTCAACTTGCTTTTGGCTGCTTCGGTAGTTTACCCTTCTAGCAATACGGACCGTTTTTGGGGTTATCCTCTCCGCTGCCTAGTACGGTAGGAATAATGGTAATGGATAAAGTGGAACAAGTAATTCTTCTGTCACTTCGTGCCAGAAATGCCTGTGCATTGTCGGATATATATTCTTCTGCCACTTCGTGCGTAGTGATATTGTTAATGCTGAAGGGCAAGTTAGCTCATATGCGGGCAGTAATGGCTTGATGTGGTCATCTCTACTTGGAGAAGATAAAGATATTGTAACCGCTGGTGCCTTATTCTTTGGATATGCCGGTAATATGTGGTTTATCAATCCTTTCAGTAATAATTATACTTACTACGGTATGCCTCTTCGCTGCCTAGTACGGTAGGGATAATGGTAATGGATATTCTCCTGTCATTTCGTGCGTAGTGGAGGTCTAGGTTTAAAAGATTATTTATTAGAAGGCGGTATGAATGTTAGTTATTGGTCAATACGTAAAATTGAGCAAAAAACTTATACACTAGACATTGCTGGTTTGCGATATGTTAATTCTTCTAATCTAGATCATGATAATAATTACTGGGGCTTTTCTCTCCGCTGCCTAGTACGGTAGGGGTAATGGTAATGGTAATGGTAATGGTAATGGATATGTTTATAGGCATCAAAAATGTTTTAGAAAACATGTTTTACGACCGATTTGTGGGCGAGATGATTTTGGTTATGTTTAGAAATTCGGTAGTATAATATGAATATGGAACTAGTTACGTATATTTTGTCGCAGATTTTTACCGTAATTGAGTACGGTTTGCTGGGCGCTTCGTATTTGGCGAAGAGTCGTAAAGCCGTTGTGATTCTCGATATTGGGTCAATGCTCTGTGGGATTATTGCCTTTATCTTCTTAGGAGCAGATGCTGGGCTGGCGATGTCGGTGGTGATTTTGTTGGCGAATTTCTATTATTTGTGGGATGAGCATGTGCACACCGAGAAGGAGCGGTCGAAGCTCCATGTGCGTGATTATATCGTTTTGGCGGTGGTGTTGTCGGTGATTTTGGTACTGTCGATCATGACTTATGAGAATCCGGCGAGTTTGCTGTCGGTGTTGGCGACGGTGCTGTATGAGATTTCGATTTGGCAGAAGAGCACGAAGGTGTACAAGTTTTTGGGGATTCCAGTGGCGATGTCGTGGATGCTGTATAATGGATTTGAGCATTCGATTTTTGGGGTGTTGTGCGAGATGGTAATGTTTATCACTTCGATTATAGGTTATGTACGCGAGATCAGAGCGGCTAAGAAGTTGAAGATGGCAAAGAGGCGGGGCAAGGCGCGTTCGAATGGCAAAATATCGCAAAATAAGACAACGAAAAGTCGTCAAGTTAGGACGAGCGGAACTAGTGGAGTGAAGGGGCGTGGAGTTAAAAGTCGTAGCGCCGAGGTGCGTGGGACTAAAACTCGTAGAGCTAAGGTGGGTTCGAGTCGGGCTAAGCAGACAAAACGGGCGACTACGCAAAAACGTCCGAAGAAGTAGTGTAGATTTTGCCGAAACGGAGAAAGTATGGGCGAAAAGATTAAGTATAATGCGGTCAAGAAGATTTCTGATTATACCGATTACAATGAGAGAATGGCGGCTTACGATGCAAGGGTTGAGCATTTTGAGCAAGTGTGGAAAGAACAGGAGCTGCGAAAACTGGGTGATAAAGCTTTGCGCGCGACTGCGAAGGAGTTTGAACTAACTCCGGAAGAAAAGTATCAGCGGAGGGTGAGGGCGACGGTAAGAGATGTGAAAGATCTTGCTGCCTGGGGGCGTGATGCCGAGGAAATGAAGCGCAAGTTGGATTTATATTGTTTACCGCGTGATGACCGAGAGAAGTTTGAAGATGATGTTTTGCACCGGTTGAAAGAGCAGAAATACGGGGAAGAAGAAAAGAAGGGGGAGATGAAATTCTATTATTCCTTGAGCCGAGAAGAGTTTGAAAACATGCTCAAAGACGGGCAATTGTCGACTGAGAATCGGGAAGATAATCCATTTGCGAAAGGGATGGAATTACAGTCTGATTATCGTGATAAAGATGGAAAACTTGTTCATAATACGAAGGCGGAGGACGATGCAAAACAGCAGGATAAGATAACGTTGGTTTTGGATACGTCGGTGATAGATGAGAAAAGTTTTTTGGCGCTCGGGGAAAACCCAAGTATTAATGCGATTGATTTGCGGAAAGATTGTTTGGCGATTATTGATTGGAATGAAAATGAATCGCGAAAAAACAGTCAGGCTTTGCGGGATTTGCTAGAAAAGCAGAAGGTTGATGCGCCATTTGTGTCTGCGAATGTTGATGGAGTATTGACAGGGCATTTGATGTCGATGAATGCAGATTCTTTGCGCCAAATGAGGGATCAATACGCGGAACATAACGCTGCGTGGCGACAGGAAAGAGAAGAACATGAGAAATTTCTCACACAAATGAAGCAGGAAGTATTTGAGCGCGTAGATACCAAAGCAATTAAAGATTTGCAGAAGCCCTATGTGTCAAAAGTGAAAAAAGAGGATTGCGAAAAATTTGTGCATCAAGCGGAAAGTTTTAATTTGGCAAAAAGTTTGGAAAAGACGGCGACGAAATATGTGGAGTATTTTGCGCAGATTTTGAATTTAAGGGGTGTTCCGAAAATTGTTTTAGAGAATGATAAAGATGTGCAGTGGGCGGGGTATTGTAAATATAGTTCGGGAAGTAATGAGTCCACGATTGTACTTAATCAAGCACATTTTACAGATGCGACGACTCAATATATTTTTAGTACCATTGCGCATGAAAGTTGGCATGTGTGGCAAAATCAGCGACGTAGTGAAACTTTGCGAGAGGGGAAGGTTGAATTGAAACCGTCAGATAAGCATGATCGGGCGGTACTTTATGATTGGAATTACAATAATTATATAAAAGTGGAAGACGATGCAGTACGTTACAGAAAACAGCTGGTTGAGCAGGAAGCAAACATGTTTGAAAAAAGTTGTGGAGCGATTTTTACAGAGGTGAGAGAAGCTTATTTGAAGAAAAGTTTTATGGAACGTTGGTGGGATTATAAGGCATTACAGTGGAACGAAAAGCAACAAGGCAATGGAAATGCTGCATAAAAGTGTGAAGAAATGGTAAGTGGAGAAAAGATGAAAGCTGAACGAGAAATTAAAGAATATCTATTGCAAGAAAAAGGCAGGACGGAAGTAGTAGCGGAGATGATGTTGGAGAAGATTCAGCGGTATGATGATATCTTGCAGGAGTTTTTGTATTGGTTGCATTATCGTAACTATCAATCGGAGTCAACGGTGAGCGTGGCTGGTTATGATGCGCGGAGGATTTATGAAATAGCACCAGTTTTGGATGGGATCGGAGTTTATAATCTTTTGGTCGATTTGCGAGATGATCCGGAGGCTGTGCAGGCAGCGATTGACCAGGGGTTTGTGTCGAAATAGGGAATATGGCGTTGGTTTGCTGGTTCGCAGATTTTGCTGTTCTGTAGTTTTACTATCCCGGCCGCGGTTCTACTAGACAAAAGGTCTGGCTTGATATATAATAATGGTGTTGGGTCACCAATTTATATTTGGGTCGCTAGCTCAGTTGGCTAGAGCATCTCGTTTACACCGAGAGGGTCGGGGGTTCGAGTCCCTCGCGACCCACCATGAAGGTGGCTCGCAATCCACAAAAGCCTTTGCT
>CAZSPU010000038.1:0-5273 GCA_964608555.1 uncultured Candidatus Saccharibacteria bacterium | reverse complement strand
GTCCGAAAATGTGTAAAAGGAGCGTTAGGGCGTGTTTCTGAGGGGTTAGGATGCACGGTTTTGAGGTGACGCCCTTTAGCGGATTTTCGGAGAAAAGACGCAGGCGCACGACTTTTTTGCAATGTTTCTTGGGGTGTGATAGAATAGTTCTGGAAGCGTGGCCGAGTGGTTGAAGGCGCACGACTCGAAATCGTGTGGGCAGCAATGTCTCGGAGGTTCGAATCCTCTCGCTTCCGCCAAATAAAAGAAATCCCTCTAGGGATTTATTTTATTTGTAAGAGAGGATGAGAACCTGAAAGGTCCGTCACGCGGGAGTGGCTGTAGCCAAAAAGGGAGCTTGCTCGCTTTTTGGGCGCTACGAGTGCGGTTAAGGAATTGCTTAGGCAATTCTGATCCTCTCGCTTCTTTTAGAGAACGAGGACTCTAGAGCATCGGGCGTCGACTCAGATGAGTGAATCCTTTCTTGGATGCGCGCCGTTGTCGCAAGGCGACCGGGCGCATAACGAATCCCTATCAACGTAGCGAATGAATTTCGTGAGTCTAGGTTCGTTATTGAACGTAGTGAGATTACTTTTCCTCTCGCTTCCGCTATTAGTAATTATCATCGTGGAATTTGGATAACGGTTGTCGAGGGCGTATAATCATTCTATGAATTTGGATAACGGTCGTCGAGGGCGTATAATCATTCTATGAATTGGAATCCGTTATATCCAGCGGATGAAGAAGTTGGGTCGCTGGAAGAATCAATTAGGGAAGCTGAGTGGGAAGACGACATGCGGCAAGCGGAACAGCGGTGGCGTGAAGACTAGGAGATTAATGAAGAGGAATAGGCTTGTCGCTTATTGTGGACGATATTAGGGATGGAATGCGGTTTATGTTGGTTTAGGAATGAGGTCGGAATAAAGGTGAAAACGCAAAAGTTTATAAAATAGACTAAATGTGTTATAATAGTCTTTGTAGTACATTATATTATATTATGTTGAAGGTATTGTCGCCATTGGGGGGGGTGATGAATATGGTAAATCGCAATATTAAGCGAAGGCTTTCTTCGAGAGATTGGATTCGGCCGCCAAGACATAGAAAATCCCGTATAGATTTTGAGAGTGCATATATCCTCAGCGGTGGATCGAGTGACGAAAGAACAGAGGCGGTTTTACGGGAACGTGCGTACTTGGCGCAGCGCCGTGCGGCAGAAGACGAAGATGATTAATTAGCACATTATTAGCCCCCATTTTGCGGGGGCTTTTCTAGTGATTTTTTTATATGGAGTCGTTAATTAACGTTAATTTTGATTGAAATTCTCCCTGTTATTCTACGGTTGAACTTGTAATTGTTGTACAAGTTGAATGTTTACTTCTATTGCTTCTTTTTAGAAATAATTGTACATTCTTCGTGCGTAGTGGAGATGTTATTGCCACCGAAAATAGTTTTAGATATGACGGTGGTGGGTATTATGCTCCGTTATATGTATCACGCCCAGCTGAAAAGCCTCATTTCAATGAAGCATATTATTTATACATACGAAACGACATTGTAAATCCTTCTGGCATTTGGACTAGAAGCTGGGGTCGTCCTCTCCGCTGCCTAGTACGGTAGGGATAATGGTAATGGATATAGATATGGATATAGTAGCGCTGAATTAGCCGGCGAAGGGGGCGTTGAGTTCGTTGTTGGCTTCGGATTGGGTTTCGGACTTTTGGGCTTGGCTGACAAGTTCGGCGTATTGTTGGATTAGGGGAACTTTGCTGAGGTAATTATTCCACATACTAATGTAATTGCCGGGGCGCGTGTCGCTAGGGTCGCCGTAGCCGTCAGCGAGACGTAATTGTTCGTAAAGTGGCGTGGCAATGTCGGTGGTCAAGAGCCATTCGCGGCGGCAGCCAGTAGAAGTGAGCGGAGCGGTAGTTTCCATATTGGCAACCCAGCAACGGCCGCGGTAATCGCTGTAAAAGAGCCAGGAGGTTTGGTTGTCGGCAGAATGGAAGCCTTCGCCCATGACTTGACCGGCAAAGGCAGTGTAAACGGAGTAGCGCGTGATGAGGTCTTGGAAATTAGGAGCGACGTTGGCGTTGACGGAGAGAAGCGGCGGAGCGCTTTTGCGACGGCCGGGAGCGATAATAGCACCAGAATCGGAGTTGTAGGCAATAGTGGAAACTTCGTGATAAAAGTCGCCACGCAAGAGACCACGTGAATAAGCATCACGGTATTCTTGGCGAGTGGCATAGGCCGGTGCGGTACCAGCGAAGAGGAAGTCGGGATTAGTGGCGGAGAGATCAAGAATATTGCGGTCGCGCTCGATTTGGTTGAGGGCGGCTTGGAGTAAAATTGGCAAAGTCACAGATTTTTGATCGAATCCTTCTCCGAAGACGTCGATACCTTCGCCGCTGATGTCGCGGATGTAATCGGGGAGATAACGCCAAACGCCGATGTTTTTGTCGCGGTAAAAGCTGCGGACCTTGACGCCGTTGGGGGAAGGGATATAGGCGATGGCGGCCATTTGTTCGCTGGTGAGTTGGAATAAATTGGTGAGGTAGACGGCTTGGTTTTCGACCATGACTTCAAAATAGGGAATGAGGCCGGCATTGACAAGGCTGGGAATGCCAAGGCGGTAATCTTGACCGTTTTGGCGCCAAATGTCGCCCTCGACGATGGCATGGCTTAATAATTGTTCGCGGCGTTCTTCGCCAATAGTAGTCAACGAAGTGATAAAAGTGGATTTTTCGTTGAGGTCGGGGATAGGGTCGGTAAAATCAGGCGCGACGGTGTCAAACTCGGGAGTGGTGGCGGCAACGGCGTCGATGTTTTTGGCAAGAGATTGAGCATCTTTGCGGAGGATTTCGAACTGGCGATAATAATCGTAACGTTTGCCGTACATGTTTTGTTCGATACCGTTCATGGCTTTGATGTAATCGTCGATTTGAGCGTCGGTGGCTTTGTCTCTGATGTCGACGAGAAAACGACGGCGCAAGTCTGCGAAACCTACTGGCGTGCGATAATCGGCTTTGCCACGGCGAGGAGCGGCTAGAAAATCTTCGAGATCTTTTGCTAAAACGTCTTGCCAGTTTTCGCGGTTGTGGCCGGTGATGATGGCTAGGATTTGTTTTTGGTGAAGATTGAAGACGATTTTGTCGTAGACTTGGCGACTGCCGATTTCTGAGAGAGGTTCGGGTAGAGTTTTGAGAAAAGCGTCTTCTTCGGCTGAAGAAATGCGATTTTCGCGGAGAGCTTGCAGGAATTGGGAACGCTTGGCGGAGTTGTCCTTTGGGTGAAGAGTGGTAGGCAGATCGGCGTTGAGCCGAGCAACGAAATATTCGATAATTTCGCGCTGAATGCGTTCGGCTTCGGGAAGATTAACGGGAACGGGAGCTTGAATCGTGGATGGGTCGGGCGCGGGTGCAATTGAGCTGACTGATTCTTGTGTTGTATTTTGGCTATTCTGAGCCCCATCCTTATTCCCAAACATAAGTATATTATAGCAAAGTTTATATGCGACGTCTAGGATTGTCGAGATTTGGGCGGTTGAGAATGGCGTTGATTTCGTCGTAGTCCGATTGAGTGTACATGCCTGAGATTTTTTCTCCTAAACTTTGATCAGGTAATGATGAAAAATCGTCGTATTCTGAGAGAATTTGGCGAGTTTGGGCCGTAGTGCCATGGTTGAGATCGACGCTTGCGGGTATGATGTAGTCGATATTGGTGAAGTCGGAATCTGAGGCGGAATTTTGGCTTGAGGTAGGGCGGAATGTAAAATTATAAGTTTGCTGTAAGATGTATTGGGCGGTAGCTTTGGGTTTGTCGGCAAGATTTTCTGGAATTAAATCCCAATCAGCTAAGTCTTGCGTAAAAGTCCGCGCGACGGCGACGGCGACGCCACGCCCCATGGTTTTATTGAGGGTGAGGGCAATGTCGAAAGCTCGGATTTTATATGGATCAGTATGAACATCTTCTAATAGTGGTATTGAACTAGTGACGTGTGACAGCACGCTACGCATCATCAGTGCTTTGAGAAAGAGACGGCTACTAAGATCGTCTGTGGCATAGGGAAGCTCGTAATAAGTGGGGCGAATGATATTTTCTTGCAGATCGTTGTAAGCAGAGTCGGAGAGCAATAATTGGCCGTTGAGAATTAAGCATTCGTTAATGGTGAAGTCGCGGGTTTGGAAATAATGTTCTAAGGTTTCGCTTTGCATACCATGACCGAAGGCGTGGTCATCGGGCATGAATTCTTGTGATAAAGCGTCAATCGTATTGTCGCTATTTTGGCTGGTGCCATCTTCGTTGAGAATATTGACTAAATCGATATCGCGAATTGGTTCGTATTCGTTGGCGACAATTTCTCGTGCAATACTGCGAGCGACTCCGCCCATAATACCAATGTTGCTGGGCAATTCTTTGATGAAATCATATTTTTGCAGAATAGTTTCTGGTAGCGTGATATGTTGAATATTGAGTTGTTCGTTTTTGAGTTCAATACGTTCAGCGTCTGTATAAGCAGATTCTTCTTCCCAACCATCGTAATCGTCATCGTCATCATTATAATCGTCGTCGTAATCGTGATCGGTATTATTATCTTCGTCGTTGGTTTGATTGTCGTTAGGATTATAGTTATCGTTAATGTTATGATTGTTGTTAATGTTAAGACCGTCATTGATATTTGCGTTATTGAAGTTGGTTGAGAGATGTTCGTTTGAAGTAGAATGAAGAATTTTGTGGAGACCGCTAGCGGCTAATCGGTCGATTTCGGAAACGTTTGGCAAGGGAAGAGATTCAGCGTCTTCGTTATCGTTAGGCGAGAAGTGATATTTTTCGATCATGCATTTCCTTTATTGAAAACTTTCCTACATTATAGCAGGAAATGAGAGGTTTTGTTTTTAGGCTATTGTGCGAGATGAATAGCGCAAGATATTTTTAATCTAAAAAGAAGCCTCTACGGAAGGTGACTAACGCACCGTGCAGAAGCTTCGATAATTTTATTATAACAAACTCGTGACATTTTCCAAGCCTGACACCGTTTAACATTGAAGAAATTTGTCCTAGAGATAAGTCCTTTTGATGTTAAGCTCGGTAGGATTATGTCTTGCTGCGCAAGCCATTTCACTGGGCGTCGTCTCAAAAGAAAATACAAGTATTTTCTTTACTCGTCTCCTACAGTGATCGAACCTACGGTTCTTAACCTACTGTGTTTTTTCACGAAAAAACACCAACTGAAGTTGGTGATTTTTCGTGGTACACTCGGTAGGATTCGAACCTGCGACCTTTGGCTCCGCAAGCCA
>CAZSPU010000037.1:0-5433 GCA_964608555.1 uncultured Candidatus Saccharibacteria bacterium | reverse complement strand
GTGACCTCTTCGCTGCCAGCGAAGCGCTCTAATCAACTGAGCTAACACCCCAATACACTCATTATACCACACTTTAACGCTAACTCAATATTTTTAGCAGAAAATAAGTTGAATCGTTACTCTGATGTATAAAATACTACATCTTTTTCGATAAAAGCCCGTTCTATCTGGTATAATACAGGCATATTGGTTGGGTAATTGGACATTAACACGATTCTGCACCTACAAAGGAGGGATGGATATGCAGAATATTACTATCAGGACTAGCTACGGTGTCGTGCAGGTATCCATAAAGCACGAGCAATCAACGCGTACTATCGAAATTTCCCTAAACGACATGCTTCAAGACGTCCATACTACGACGATAGAAGCTCCATCTAGCGTTCATCCAAGTTCGCAGAAGATTTGGCACTTTTATGAACGGGCGCACCAGGGTAATTACGTCATTCGTACCGGCTTAGGACTGTGTGGCTGCTATAGCGCATACGATGAATTTCAGGGTATCGATCTGCAGTTACCCGAATCTGTCACTGCCCATGCAAATTCTTGCGTCACTTTGGCGCATGGTTTACAGGCTTTCTATCCGCATCTTTTGACACCGGATGAATATGCACGTTTGACCACCTTGCTGAAATATCATGACCTCGGCGAAAACAATTACCAGGATCAGCCGGACGACGGCTCGCAGAACACGCGCGAGAAAAATCAAGCCGAGCTACTGGAGTTTACGCTGGCAGTGATTGATTTTCCAGAGCGAATTCGTTACACCGCTATCAAAGATTTCGTGAATTTCCAGGATGCGCAATATAATTATTCATGTGATATCAAACGCTTCAAAATCGTCCAACTCGCGAAAGTCATCGACAAGATCGAAGCGATTTTGTCTGGTCTCTGCTACGAGAAAAACGGTTTTGTCGGCGATCTGGCTTACAAAGACCAGCATTTCAGCAGGCTGACCGAACAGGACCGTTATTTTATCCGCGAAATCGGCGGCGATTCGACGCTTGTGTCGAGCTGGTTTGCGCACACCTTGCATGATTATCATGAATTCTATGGCTTTTCATATGTTATGGATATCCTACGCGCCGGCGTCATTGAAACGCGCGGAGCCTGGTTTCCGTGGTTTGATGATTTTTGCGAGCGCCATCATATTCCGCCATCGCACATTCATCATCCGCGGCCCTGGGACGAATAAAGCCCACCCCATCCAATACTTGCCCCACATTTAGCGTGGGGCTTTTCCATAAAATCGCTAAACCCGCCCCACTTTAGTGTATAATATATATTATTATGAATACGAAACAACCGACTATTTTAACTGGTATTCGCGCCAATAGCGAACTTACTTTAGGTAATTTTTTGGGCGCATTGCTACCAATGACCCGACTCGCCAACGCTCACAGTACTAATGGTTATCATGTTAATATTTTTGTTCCCGATTTACATACCATTATTGCCGAAATCGACGGGGAACTACAATCTAATATTATCCGCTCGCTCAAATATTACCTTGCCGCCGGGCTTAATATCAATCAAAATGTACACATCTATCGCCAATCGCGTATTCCAGCCCACTCCGAACTCTGCTGGATTCTCAACTGCGTTGCCACCATGGGCGAACTCAACCGCATGACTCAGTACAAAGACAAAAGTGAAGGCAAAGACAGCGTCAACGTTGGCATCTTTGATTATCCAGTTTTGATGGCCGCCGATATTCTGTTATATAATGCCGAATACGTCCCCGTTGGCGAAGACCAATTCCAACACATCGAGCTTACACGCCGTCTTGCCGAGCGTTTTAATAAACGTTTCGGAGAACTTTTCGTCTTACCAGCCAAACCCGAAGACCAAGTCAAATTCATGCACACCGATGAAGGCATTCGCATTCGCGATTTGCAAAATCCACAGAAAAAAATGAGCAAATCCGCCACTTCCGAAAACAGCAAAATCATGCTCTCAGACGCTCCAGCTGCCGTCAAAAAGAAAATCATGTCTGCTACCACCGATTCAGTTGGCAAAATTCAATACGATATGTTTAATCAGCCGGGCATTAGCAATTTGTTACAAATCGAGGCGCTTGTCAACGATATGCCATTGCAGGAGGTAATTTCAACTTGGGCTGGCGAGACCCATTACGGCGATCTCAAGCAAAAAGTCGCCGAAAGCGTCAGCACTTATCTAGAAACCTTCCAAGCCAAAGTCGCCACGATTAGCGACCAAACCATTCTCGATCTTTTTGAAACTGGCGAACAATATGCTAACACAGTCGCCAACCGCAAACTATTAGAAGTACAAAAGGCCTTCTGCCTAAGGTAATTATGATTATCACCGGCAAAAAATTCAGTAAACCTGATTTATCCCGTGTCATTAATGGTGACACAATTCTGCCAACCGGTGACCAAACCCCAGAAAAGTTCCGTCTCGATCATCTATTGGTAGAGCAACATCCAGAATACAATCGCTCCAGCCTGCAACATTTTATCCGCTCCGGGTTTGTCGCTGTTGACGGTAAAGTTATCACAAAACCCAATAGTAAGTTCGAAAAATCCGCTACAATCATCTTAAGTGTGCCGGCTGAGCCCGAAACCCCGCCTTTGCCACCCGTAATTTATGAAGACGAGCATGTTCTTGTGCTCAACAAACCCGCTGGGCTACTCAGCATGGCCAAGGGAGAGTATTGCGCCGAACCAACTCTCGAAAATTACGGCCTACTGGTGCACCGTCTTGATCGTGATACTTCGGGCGTGGTCATTTTAGCCAAAGATCCTGACACCCAAGCCATGTTACGTCGCCAATTCCAAGATCGTAAGACCCACAAGACCTATTATGCCATTATCGCTGGCCACCCCAAACTACCAGAAGCCATGATCGATTTGCCGATCGCCCGTAACCTCAAACGGCCAACTACTTTTCAAGTCGATCAAAACGGCAAACCGGCTCAGACTCACTACAAAGTTCTAGCTCAAAACAACAAATACAGCCTCGTCGAGCTTAAGCCTACCACCGGACGCACCCATCAATTACGCGTACATATGAGACATCTCGGTACCCCCATCCTGGGAGATGCAGTTTACGGCGACGCTAAGTCCGCTCCGCGCCTCATGCTGCATGCTAAAGAGCTCGAAATCACCATTCCAGGCCCCAATGAAAATCTCCGCAAGACCTTCATCGCCGATTTACCACCTGAATTTAACCGATATTTTCAAACAAAATGATCCTATCCTTCTATTATAGCACAGATAGTGAGAAAAGTCAATGGTAAAACGGTTTTTGAAACATTTTCGCATCAATCGCAGCCTAATCTCAATGATGGCCTATATTTTGTTGTATTTCTTACAACGAATTTCTGCGGGAAAGTAATTATGAAACGAAATCGAGTCTTAATAGAAACTATGTATATAAGCGTTGTGAAAATTACAACAAGTAGGGAAGCCTAGCGTATGTTTTTTGACAAAATCACCGAAATCCCCAAAATTGCCACTCGCACCAGCTGCGCGATCTTTGCAGTGCCGCCCGACACCAAGATCAAACTAAAATGTCCGCTCTATCTCAGGCCTGATGATACCAAAAAAACTCAAACCATCAGCGTCGATCAAATGCGCGAGTTTCTCGCTTTAACTAATAATCGTGAAACATCTGACCGATTTTTCATCATCACGCCTGCCGACGCTATGAACGATGCCGCTCAAAACGCTCTCCTAAAAAGCTTCGAAGAGCCACATCCGTACTGCCATTTTCTTTTGCTGACTGAGAATCCAAATCTTTTGCTACCAACTATCCGCTCGCGGGCGCAGATTTTTGTACCTAGACTCACTGGCAAGCTTGATGCGCCGATTTCTGCCAAACCTAAAATCACCGAACTGGCCAAAAAAATGATTGCCACTTCCGCACAAGACCTCCCCAAGCTAGCTCTCGAACTCACTAAAAACAAAACCCAACCCCGCCAACATGCTCTCGAAGTTACTGCTACCGCCATCGAAATCCTTTATAAATCCTATTTCAAAACTGGCAATGCTAAATTTCTGGCCCGATTACCGAACTTCCTAAAACTCTACGATAATCTTGAGCAGAATGGACACATAAAATTACACATCGTGGCTGATTTGTGCTAAAATAAAACATATGTTAGGCGTTGCAATATTGGTCGTGATGGCACTGTTCTTGGCCTTTTTGTACCCGATTCTCAAGCGCAAGCCCGCCGAAGTTCAGCATAATGCTCGCTACGATGTCCAAATGAAACGCTTATGGAGCGCCGCTCAGACTTCGATGCGCGATCATAAACCTTTACGTGCCGAAAAGGCCTTGCTCACTATTCTCAAATTTGACGAAAAGAACGCCGCCGCTTACAACCGTCTCGGTATTCTCTATGCCAAGGAACAAAAATTCGACGAAGCGATTGAATGCTTCGAAATTGCGCAATCACTCGACAATAATCCCTCATCATTACACAACGTCGGGCTAATTTACCTTGAGACCGGCGCCTACGAAAAGGCCGCAATGGCCTTCGAGCAAGCTATCGAACTAGAAAACACCGTTCCGGCGCGCTTTATTGCACTTGCCAAGGCTCGTGAACGCCTCGGCCAAACCAAAGCCGCCGTTGACGCTCTCGAAAAGGCCTATGAGCTTGATCATAGCACTAATACTCTACGCCAAATCCTAGCCATTCACGAAGCTACCGGCGACACCGAAGCCCTAGCCGACATCACCGCTCGTATCGAACAGCAAATTGCCGCTACTGCCCGCGCCACCGCTCAACGCCGTACTGCCACTCGACGAGTCACTGCTCCGCGCACAGCACCCCGTGTTGCCGCTTCTAACCCGGCTACCAACACTACCGCTACGCGCGCCCCACGTCGTCAAAGTACCACTACCAGCGCCCCCAGACCACGCAAAAAACATTTATAGGCAGTGCGTCGTCACTGCCACAAAATTCTCCTTTTGTTAAATTAGGTTTGAACGATTCTGATTATAACGAAGGGAGAATTTTGTTAGTTCTTTTCATAATTCGCAAATTTGTCTCTGGTAGTGGCTCAAAATTCACGGTACATCTTACAATAAATTTCTCTGGATAAGAAGTTATAAAACAAAATCAAACAACCTTTTGCAAATTAGCCCCAATAAAACTCGCGACACATAACTTAATACCAAATTTTGGTTGTTGCTTTAGTTGTTGCTATTTTTTAATAAAAACCACCTGACTGATAGTCGCTAACGGTTAATTCGTGTCAATGTGTAAGTTGCAAACAAATCCATCAAAAAAAGAGCTTCAAAGCTCTAAATTTCACAATATCCCGTAAATTATAAGACGAATCCACGAAAAAGAGCCCGAAAGCTCTAGAACACATCATTTCCTGGAGCCGTGTGTCGGCTCTGCCCCGACGACCTGCCGCTTACAAGGCGGCTGCTCTACTAACTGAGCTAACACGGCATAAA
>CAZSPU010000036.1:0-6103 GCA_964608555.1 uncultured Candidatus Saccharibacteria bacterium | reverse complement strand
TTTATGACTTTGCCATGCTAACTTTAATTGCGATTATGTTGCACTTGAGAATGGAAATCGGGAAAAATTTATTGACAAATTAAGATAAGTGTGCTATAATAGAAGGATAGGGTCTTAGCAAAACGGATTAGATTCGTTACTGAGTAGATACAACTTATGTTTGGCACGCGTCAGGGCAACATAGAGTAATCTGTGCTGGTCGGCTTTTTCTGCTTCAAGCGTATCACCAAAAATCGGAAAAGTCGTTGCATAGGGGTGGCGTGAAAGCATAATTTTGCGATCAAGCTCCAGTAGAATCACGACGTCAGACTCCAGACCTTTAGACTTATGCATAGTCATCAGCCGCACCTGCTCGGCGTAACGCGCACTCGGAATAATACATTGCTGATCGAGATAAGCCTGTAGCGCTAGACCAAACTGCGCCAGTGACACACCCGCAAAAGAGGTAAAATTATGGCGATGCAGTAACATAATCTGCTCGTCTTGATTTTTCTGGATAATGCGGCAAACACTTTTGAGATAGCGGGCTGGCAGTAGATACTGCCTAGGATCACCGCCGCAAATTTGCGCAAGAGTTTTCTGAAAAACACCATCGCCAAAACCATCTTCACGCAAATCCGTGCTGTCAAATTTCACCTTACTAGGATTACAACGGAAAATTTTGCCATTTTTACGACTAAAAGCGGTTGCTTTTTGCGCAGCGGCATCGTAATTAGTCAACATGTACGTATTAGCATTTTCAACAATGCGACGGTCGCTGCGGTAATTAGTCATGAGCGGAATATTGATTGAATCCTCCGGAAAATACCGCGCGAAATTAATAAAATAATTCACATCCGACCCAGCAAAACGATTAATCGCTTGCCAATCATCCCCGACCACAAAAAGATGCGCGGCGGGAGTCACTTGCCGCATTGCCTGAATCATGCTGAAAAATAAGTACGAAAAATCTTGATATTCGTCAACCAGAATATATTTTAGAGGCGCAACCTGGGCTTGCGCCGGATTCAGTCTCGCAGTCTCTCCGCCAAGACGCGCCTGACCATCAGCCTGATTTAGCGCGGTAGCTTCCCTGTCGGCAATCATCTGAGTATCGACATGATCTATAAGTCCGTCAGTCAGAATTTGTGCGGCATGCGCCATCAACATATTAAAGTCGATCAGCGGATACTGCAAAGCATCGAGATATTTTTGATAAGCGAGAAACGCCAGCCAATGTAAGCGCAAGTTTTTCTGATAGGTTGCGTCATTCTGATGACTCAAGCAATAGTCCTGCACCGCCGATTTTAGCTCAGCGAGACCGGATGCGCCGAAATAACGCTGGCCTGCCCGAGCAATAAAACTGGCGATTAATTGGAGAGTCTCAGCTCGTTCTTTGGCGCCGAGACGCAAGTTTTGTTCTTGTAAAACTTCGAGCACGACCTGCGTGATCAATTGATCGTGTTCGCGTTCGCCGATAATTTGTGGATGCTCACCGTTAGTTTTCAGCAAATCGAGCGCATATTTGTGAAAAGTTGAAGCAACTTGAATTGGCTTAGAATTTTGCGGCTGGTCGGTTAATGGCTGAGTCGGTGCAGTTCGATAATTGTCCTCTTCTTGGCGTTGGATGTCGTCCGGCGTATTAATCATCAGCCCCGGCGTGATTTGATCATTTTTCTCTTCTTGACGTCCTAATGTAGCCTGGTCGATTTCTGATAGAGGATGACCGTCAACTTTAACGGCGCCAATTCGCTCGTTGACTTCGGCGGCCGCAGTGCGATTAAACATAAACGCAGCAATTTCTGCCAGGTGTGCCTGCCGAGAGATGACAAGATAGGCAATTTTGGCGACAATCACCCGCGTCTTGCCAGAACCAGCCCGAGCTGTGACAAGGGTATTTTTATGACAATCATAAACCGCACACGCTTGATCATAATCAAGCGTATAAGGTTGACCAAATAGCGTCACATGTTCGGCAAACCATTGCTGAAATTTTTGAACGGCCGCTTGTAAGTCTTGCGTGCTATCAGGTTGAGTATTTTGAGCGTAAGCGTTTTCTGATAATTTTCTCCCGCAACTTTCGTCACGGGAGAAAAACGACATTACTTAAGTTTCGCTTTTAGGATTTCTTGAACTGATGACGGATTGGCTTTGCCCTTGGATTCTTTCATGACTTGGCCGACTAAGAATCCGAGGACTTTTTCTTGGCCTGCCTTATAATCGGCTTGAGCCTTGGCAGTCTCGGGCTTAGCGAGCACCGCATCCACGACGGCTTCGAGCGCACCCAAATCGTTTTCTTGGATGACGCCTAACTCCTTCGAGATTACTCGCGTTTCCTTAAAACACATTTCTGGATCAAAGAATTTCAAAAAGACATCTTTCGCGCCCGTACTAGAAAGTTCATTATTCTGAATCATCCCCACGAGATCAAGTAATTGCGCCTTGGTCGGCAAGCGATCGTTGAGCAAGCTCGTGTTTTCCTCGGCTAATAGGACTGAGGAAAATAAGTTGGCGACTTTTTTAATGGCTTTTTCGTCTTCGAGCTCGTCAAGTTTTTCCATCAACGGCTGATAATCCAGCAGAATTTCCAAAATATCGCTACTCAAGACATCTTTTAGCTCAGCTCGATACTGCGCCGGCATCTTTTTGAGTGCAGCTTTGGCTTGTTCGACAACTTCAGGCGCGAGCCGAATTGGCGGCACATCGGGCTCGGGCATATATCGATAATCTTGAGCGGCTTCCTTGCTACGCTGGCTCGTAGTCTCGCCGGTGGCGTCGCTCCAGCCCCGCGTCTCTTGTAGGACTTTTTCGCCTTTCTCGAGTAATTTCGTCTGGCGCTTAATTTCGTATTCAACGGCGCGCTCAACACTGCGGAAGGAATTGAGATTTTTGATTTCGGCGCGCGTACCCAACTCCTTGCTACCTTCGGGCGCCAAACTAATATTTACATCAAAACGCATATTACCATTATAGAGATCGCCAAAACTCACGCCAGCATAAGTCATGAGGCGCCAAAGTTCTTTTGTATAATCTCGGGCGTGCGCTGCAGAATGAATGTCTGGTTGAGAGACAATTTCGATCAACGGCGTACCAGCACGGTTGAGATCGACCAAACTGTAAGTTGACTCATGACTGAGTTTACCAGCATCTTCTTCGAGATGGGCATGCTCAATGCGAATTTTCGTACCATCCGGCAATTTAACAAAGCCCGCACCGATAATCGGATGGAACATTTGCGTGATTTGATAACCTTTAGGCAAGTCGGGATAATAATAATGTTTGCGATCAAAACGCGATTCAAGATTGATCTCAGAGTTGAGCGCCAAGCCGGCCTTGACCGCATACTCAACCGCCGCTTGATTTAACCGTGGCAACATACCTGGCAAACCGTAATCGACTGGCGAAACGCAAGAGTTAGGCTCTTTGAGACGTGCGTCATTATCGACTTCAGAAAATAGTTTTGTCTTAGTGGAAAGTTGAACATGGCACTCAATGCCAATAGTCGGAAGATATTTTGTCATCTAAATCGCTCCTAAATCTTTTAATGCTTGTCGATATGCTGCTAAAGCCCGGCTTGCCGTCGTATAATCAATGTCAAAATCTTGCTCATGGGCTAGTTGATTGCGGATTTTGTGGGCGTACCACACCCGATTGGCGTCAGAAAAACGGTCATTGATTTTTTTCATACGTTCGCCCATGGTCTTGCCCGCCAAGCCGATTTCTTTGAGAGCGCGATCTAGTAATTTATCAGCGTCCATGATTGCGAGACTGTAGCTGCGCGGGTCGCCCTTGGCTAAGCTGTTTTCGATCTTCAGCCAACGCGTTTGATAATCTTGAACATCAAAGCTAGGACCACGCTTGCCGTTGAGAATCATGGCGACTAGCACCAACAAACCAACTGCAACAATTGCAATAATTAAAAATACTACCGGCGGCCACATTAATCGTCACCCCCGAAAATATCAGTGCTGTCATCTGCTATTTCTGATTTCTCGGCGTTCATTTCGCTGGCAAATTTCAGCAAGGCGGCATCGCTACGACGTGGCCCAATCAGCTGCAAGCCCAGCGCAATACCATCTTCGGTTGCACCAGCAGGAATCGCTAGCCCCGGCACACCGGCTAGATTAAGTGAAACTGACATCATGTCTTCAAGGTACATTGCTACCGGATCGTTGACTTTTTCGCCAATCTTGAAGGCAGGGTTAGGGCTGACTGGCGTCAAGATAAAATCACATTTCTCAAAAGCTTGGTTATACTCATCAATAATTAAAGTGCGAGCCTTGGCCGCCTTCAGATAATAAGCGTCATAAAACCCGGACGACAAAACAAAGTTGCCAATCATAATGCGCCGCTTGTTCTCGGGCATAAAACCTTCGTTGCGGGTATTTTCGTATAACTTTTGTAAATCGCCGGAATCTTCGCTGCGAAAACCGTAGCGAATCCCATCGTGCCGTGAAAGATTACTAGAAACCTCTGCCGGCACAATAATATAATAGGCGGCAAGGGCGTATTTCAGAGCGGGCATGTCCAGATAGACGATTTCGTGACCTTTGGCTTTTAGCTCATCAACTTTGTCCTTTAGGGCTTGACGAATCACTGGTGAAACCGCATCGTTATCAAAGTCTTTGATAATGCCAATCTTTTTGACCGGATCGTCGAATTCGGCGGTATTTTTACCATAATAATCTGGTAAAGTAGTCAAATCATTAGGATCCTGGCCAGCGGTAATTTGCATAAGTAGATCAATATCTTCGGGAGTTTGCGCAAAGAAACCGATACAGTCCGTACTCGAAGCCATCGCCACTACCCCGTAGCGCGAAATAGTACCATAGGTCGGCTTCAAACCGTAAACTCCATTAAATGAAGCCGGCTGACGAATTGAACCGCCCGTGTCAGTACCAGTCGCAAACGGCACAACGCCAAGCGCTACTGCGACTGCCGAACCCCCAGAAGATCCACCGGCAACGCGCTCAAGATCACGAGAGTTTTTAGTGGGGCCAAAGTAAGAATTCTCAGTCGACGAGCCATGCGCAAAGGCATCAAGATTAGTTCGACCAATCATGATTGCGCCTTCTGCTTCGAGTTTTTTGACTGCCGTCGCCGTGACGGGACTCGTAAAACCTTCTAGGATGTGCGCCGAAGCTGTCGTTTCGCCATCAGGACTCAGAAAGTTATCTTTCAGTGCATAAGGTACGCCTGCCAGCCGCCCGACCGACTCGCCTTTTTTAATCTTTTCGTCAATTGCCGCAGCTTTTTTGAGCGCTTCGACATCATTCAAAAAGGTAAAAATGTGGTGTGTTTCCTGAAATTGATGCGCTTTGGCCAAAGCTTCCTGCACGAGAGAAACCGCACTAATCTTTTTGCTCGCAGTTTTCATATTTTCTCCTATAAAACCTTTGGTACTTTAATTTGATTGCCTTGAGTCTGCTTCGTCAGCGCCAGCAACTGCTCACGATCTGCTTCTTGCGGCAAAATTTCGTCTGCCCGCCAGACATTTTCCATTTCAAAAACTTGATAAGTTGGCTCGATACCGCTCGTGTCAAGCTCATCAAGTTGCGAAATATAATTAATAATGCCATTTAAATCGGTCACTAGGTGCTCGCTTTCTTGCTCAGTTAAAGCAAAATTTGACAGCTCTGCGAGATGAGCAATAACTTCCTGATTAACTTCCATATCTTCGATTATACTACAACTGATGTTGGATGTGGAGACAAAAGCGCTGAAAATTACCATGTCCTGTCGAGATTTCAGTTTGATTCTGCAGAAAACGCGATCACACATTTTGGCAGCCAGAAGCAGAGTCTTCTGCATTCTGCTAAAGTGAGACAGGGATTAACTATAGCGATATTTTGCTTTGCGCAATATGTATTATATATATTATAGCTATGTGCAAGTTGCGTTGTGACGCCGTCTTTTAATCAAGTCGCAAAAGCGCGTGAATATAATCTTAAGCGTTTTATGTTTTACTATCTTCTTGCAATATATTTCGTAAGATAAAAAACGGTAGTTGGCTTTAATATAATCACGTTTTTCGTACGTTACATGTTTGTTGCACTATAATTGCGGAAGATACCATTGCCTTACACCCCCACCCTAGTCACACGTGTGTAGAGTAGTAGCTTGG
>CAZSPU010000035.1:0-6448 GCA_964608555.1 uncultured Candidatus Saccharibacteria bacterium | reverse complement strand
TCCTTTCTGCTGGAATCGTCTAGTGGCAATGACAAGAGACTGTAAATCTCTCGGCTTCGGCCTTCGTAGGTTCGAGTCCTACTTCCAGCACCATAGTAAGACTCCAAGCATTTGTTTGGAGTTTTACTATTTATGTTTGCAGTGTAGGAAGAGAATGTCATCTTCGGGCGAGATTCAGGATGTTGGAGTGGCCATAGCCGAAGAAATATTTTGTATTTTCTTATAGCGCTACGACAACAGTAGAAAAATTACACGGTAATTCTAGGCCGTCTTACTTCCAGCACTATAGGAGCAACTTCTGCCTAATCACATTGCGGATACTGGCCTAAAGCACCGAATTCATCGGTACAATACACCAATTCCATGACATATTCGCTCAAGCCATCCTTTGTCTGCTCCAAACGCGACTTTAATGCTGCCAATTTGCTGGCGTTCAAGGTTTTAACAAACTGAAAGTTTGCCTGATGACGCGGATCTTCTATTTCGACATCATCATAAACGTCACCATTTGCATAAATTTCGACGCAGCGACTTCCCATTCCAAAATAGTAACAATTACTATAAATCGACTCTTCCCCAAAATGATTATTCTTGCGCATTATCAACACTCCAGCCACAATCGCAACAATCAATAACACTGCAACGATCGCTGCTACTATAATTGCAGTTTTATTCTTCGTCGACTTTTTTGCGCCGGCCGACTTCATTTGCTTCGTCATAATACTCTCAGTATAACATAAGTCATAACTGTTTTCGCAAAAAACCGCTGCTAGACCAACACTATTATATAATCAGTGTGCCCCCCATAATTAATATATCATGCACGAAACGCCACTGTTTGCATTAGAATCAAATCGTAAAACAAAACTACAAATACTAACTCAGCATTTTATATAATACTCAGTTCCGATCCATGGCTTCATTTAACATAATATAAAATACCATATATCACAATTCCGCATATCGCAATTCATGCTTGACAATTGAATACTTGTTCAACTATCATAGAGTTATGAGTAAAGCCGAATTAATGTGCGACTGTAATGTAATTCATCCGGAAATCGTTGCACGCGCACGTCAAAATCAATCATCCGCACAAAGTATCGATCAACTTTCAGAATTATTTAAGGTTTTAAGTGATCCGACCAGAATCAAAATCCTACAAGCTCTCGATCGCAACGAAATGTGTGTTTGCGATATCGCCAACGTGCTTGACATGACCAAATCATCTATTTCGCATCAGCTTGCTCTCTTGCGTAATAAACATATCGTCAAATATTGCCGGCGTGGGCGTGAAATTTATTATACGCTTGACGACGATCACATTACGGCAATTTACGAACTTGGTCTACAGCATATTCAGCATTTGCAATCAGCGAGCGTAAGTCGCGTAGATTAAGTAAAATTCCCACAATTAATCAAAAAATCAAAACGGCAAATTAATCATATGATAATGCCAATATGCAATTAACTAATCAATTTTACATTTTAATCAGGAAATATTATGAAATATAAATTCACTCTCCAAAATCTCGATTGTGCCAATTGTGCGCGCGAAATCGAAGAACACTTAACAAAAAATCCAACGTTCAAACATGTTATCGTTAATTTTAATACTTTGAGACTAAGTTTTGATAGCGATCAAAAAATCTCTTTGCAGGAAATTAATCGTTTAATTCAAGAAGTCGAGCCAGAAGTGACAGCAGTCAACGAATCGACTATGCTAGATTCAGAAATGGCAGCAACTAGCGATTCAACTACGCCAAAATCACATAATCACACCTATTCTTTTACAATCATGTTGATCGGCCTCACAATTGGACTTTTAACTTATTGTCTTACTTTACCTCCGCCCATTAAATTCGCGGGCTTTTTGATTGCCTACGGAATTTTGCTTTATCGTACATTTATTAATGCCACCAAAATACTCATTTCTAATCACACCGTGAACGAAGATTCATTAGTGACAATTTCCTGTATTGGCGCCTTTTTGATTGGCGAGCCACTTGAAGGCATGATGGTCATTGTGCTCTATACAATTGGCAAAATTCTTGAAGAGCGGGCCGTTAATACGTCGCGTCGTTCTATCCAAGATCTCATTAATATCAAAGTTCCTTATGCGACAGTGAAGCGCGATTCGCAAACCGAGCAAATCAAAGTCGAAGATATTAAAATTGGTGATCAAATTATCGTCAAAAAAGGCGAAAAAGTACCAGTCGACGGCAAGATTATCAAAGGCCAGGCTATTCTAGACATGTCAGCTCTTACTGGAGAAAGTTTACCCGTCGATCTCAGCCGCGGTGAAGACATTTTGTCCGGCTCGATCAATCTTGGTAAACCCTTTGAAATGCGCGCTACGCAAATTTACGCCGACTCCACGGTCACTCGTATTCTAGATCTACTCGAAAATGCCACTGATCGCAAAGCCAAAACCGAAACCATCGTCAATCGCATTAGTAAATTCTATACACCTACTATTTTATTATTAGCCATCCTAGTCGGGATAATTTTGCCTACCATTTTTCATATACCAATCAGCGACGCAATCTACCGCAGTCTAACTTTCCTCGTAATTGCGTGTCCATGTGCCATCGCCATTTCCGTACCACTAGCTTATTTTACTGGCATTGGCGTTGCTAGCAAACAGGGTATCTTAATCAAAGGCAGCAACTATCTTGATAATCTCAGCCAAGCGAAACAAATCATCTTTGATAAGACCGGCACATTAACCGATGGAAATTTTGTCGTCAGTCAAATCAAAATTTATGATCCAAATTATAGCGAAAAGCGGCTCATTAAACTTGTGACACAGGGCGAAGCTCTATCAACACACCCAATCGCCAAATCCGTCCTCAAACTCACGAAAAACAAAATCGACACTACAAAAGTCCGTCACTTTCAAGAAAAATCCGGCGAAGGCATTAGCTATCAAATCGACAAAGATAAAATTATCATTGGTAATCAAAAGGCCTGCCAATGCACAGAAAATGCTACACTACATGTTAATATTAATAGGCATCACGTCGCTTCGATCTTTATTACCGATCAAATTCGCCCCGCTGCCGCTTTAACCATCGAACAACTAAAACAGCTTGGTCTTATCACCACTATGTTTACCGGCGATAAGCATACAATTGCTACAAACATCGGCCACGAGCTAGAGATCGACCATGTTTATTCAGGAATGCTACCAGAAGATAAGTTTCTCAATTACGAAAAAGTCCATCAAAATAATCTAACAATCTTCGTAGGCGACGGGATTAATGATGCGCCAGTTTTGCGGCGTGCAGATATTGGTATTGCCATGGGCAAAATTGGCAGTGCAGCCGCCATCGAAGCTGCTGATATTGTCATTATGAATGATAATTTGACCAAAATATTACAAGCAATCCAAATTTCACGCTACACCAAACGCATTATTTATCAAAATTTAATTTTCGCAATTATCATCAAACTTACTATTTTAATTCTCAGCACGTTGGGACTAGTTAATATGTGGTGGGCGGTTTTTGCCGACACCGGCGTAACCTTATTAGCCATCCTTAATACGATGCGTATTCTATACACCTTTTCCAAAAGGCAGCAAAATTAAACATCCAACACGCAAAAATTAAAAAACTTAAAACCAAATTTTAAAAATCAATTTACAAAATCTATATTAAAAAATAATCCTAAAATAATTCATCTACGATTTTTCGTAAATTACATATTTAAAAATTGTCCTAAAAATAATCAAGAGGAAAAATCTTCAATTTTATCGAAATTATCCTATCAAAAAATTAAAACTGCACAAAATACACTGCAACACCACAAAAACAATTTTTAAACTTTTCAAAATTTAATAATTAGCTACAATATATAAATAACTATTTCCAAAGGAGAATTATGCCAACCACCAAAGCACAAATCGACCAAATTCAAACCGAGCTCGCACCAATCGGCGATTTTACGTATCGCGCTATGATGGGTGAATATCTTGTTTATTATGAAGGCGTCTATATTGGCGGAATTTATGATGGAATTATTTTACTCAAAGACAATCCTGAATTAGAAAAATATCACTTAACCAAAAAAGTTCCGTACACAAACGCCAAAGCAATGCATATTCTTGACCATCGCCATAACCCGCAAACTGCCGAAATTCTTCAAACTGCGCGTAATTATTTTCTCGCTCATCCACCCAAAAAATCACGACGTAAAAATAGGGAATCACACTAATTATTAATATGCAAAACATTTTTATTCTTGGTTCGGGACGCACAGGCAAATCTACTTTAGCGCGCATGATCAAGACAAAAGCTCCACAATACAATCTCATCCATACTGACGCTTTACGCGCCGCCATCATGCAAGATTTACCACCAAAATTTGCCGACGAGATTTTACACTACGAGGCGAACGATTATTTTGCAAATTTATTGCTGGGATTCTTGCAGCAGCAGACTAAGCAAGACTTCAATCAGCAAAACTACATTTTAGAAGGCACACCAATCTATCCACATCATTTAACGAATCGAATCAGCAATCATCAAGCAAAATTTATTTTTCTTGGACATGGCAATCTCAATGCTGCAGAAATTGCAACTCTAATCCGCCAGCACGACACCAAACAAGATTGGAGCTATTATTTAAATGACGACGAGCTCCATGCTCGCGCCGAACGCTTCTGGCAACTGGATCAAACTTTTCAATCAGAATGCAAAAAATACAATTTTCCATACTATGACACTTCCCAAAATCGCAACAAAATTCTCACACAAATTTTGGAACAAATTGCACTTTAAAAGTTTTAATATCACTTTACATCAAAACATCTATATAACACTAGAAATTTAAAAATTTGGAAATTTGTAAATTTTGTCACTTCGTTCTAGCAATAACTACGCATCCTCGGAAATCTGCTATTTTCTGTCGCTTCATTTCAGAAATAGCTGAATATCTTCGGATGTTTTGGCTTCGTGCGTAGTGGACATGTTCATTGCAATAGTCAAATTTTTACGGCGGGCGCCGATGGCTATGCTTGGTCGTCAGACGCTTGGTTTGATAATGATTTCGTCCATAGCTCCCGCTTTTTGTTTGATATTTGGAGCACTCAACCATTTAGCGATTATGGCAGCGAACGCTTCTGGGCCTTTCCTCTCCGCTGCCTAGTACGGTAGGGATAATGGTAATGGATCTTCGTGCGTAGTGGCATTGCATCTACACTGGCCACAATAGACCTAGGCGGAAATGATAGTCTTTTATGGTCAGCACGTTCTTCGCTCGATAGTACGTCTAATGCATATACTCTTCTCTTTAATATTACAGGAGTTTCTGCACGATGGAGCTATAAGAAGGATCGCGGTCATCCTCTCCGCTGCCTAGTACGGTAGGGATAATGGTAATGATTATGACTCAATCAAGCAAAAGCTATCACTTCGTGCGTAGTGGATGGCTTGACTACCACGGTCGAGCTGAAGGGTCTGGCATCGACGGTTATGACTGGTCATCTCGCAATTACACTAATGCCGGGTTTCGGTACAGTTTCTACCTCCGCTTCAATGAGCCAGATGTCTACCCGTCTCGCAACGGCAGCCGTTTCTGGGGTTATCCCCTCCGCTGCCTAGTACGGTAGGGATAATGGTAATGATTAAAAACGGCAGGAATTATTCTTCGTGCGTAGTGGAAATGTTGCTTATGACGGCGATCTTCAGTGGTCTGGTATAGATGGCTGGTATTGGGCTGCGCAGGCTTATTATGATACTAAATTTTTGGATGCGTATGCTTTTGGTGCTTATGATAGTGAAACCGCATTGACTTATTATGGCAGTCGTCATTGGGGCTTTCTCCTCCGCTGCCTAGTACGGTAGGGGATAATGGTAATGGATATATTTTGTCTTTATTGTGAAAAATACATTATTCTATCTATTAATATTTACACTCAGTGATTTTTGTGATAAAATACAAGATATTATGGCAAAGAAGAATAATACTAAACGCAAGCTCGTTGGCTTAGTCTCCGAAGAGTCTGGTATTCGTCAATACTACACGAAGAAAAATACCATGAATACTCCCGACAAGTTGACGCTACGCAAATACGATCCAGTTTTGCGTAAGCATGTCACTTTCACCGAGACTAAAAAGAATCTCGGTCGCAACGAAGTAAAAGAGAAGAAGCGTTAAATTTCGCTACTTCCGCAATAACATCCCTGGTCTCCCCAGGGTTTTGTTATGATTACATATTTTACATCACTTCGTGCGTAGCGGATATATCCATCATTATGGCTATAATAATCAAGCCGGCATAGATGATGATCATTGGTCATCTACATCGCTTAGCAATATTGATACGCAAGGAAGTTCTAGTCTTGGGTTTAGTAATCTGAATGTTTATCCAATGGGCAACGGATATCGTTTCTGGGGCTTTCCTCTCCGCTGCCTAGTACGGTAGGGATAATGGTAATGAATA
>CAZSPU010000034.1:0-6838 GCA_964608555.1 uncultured Candidatus Saccharibacteria bacterium | reverse complement strand
AAAAGTAGTCAAAGCGAAATCTGGGACCCTGAAATAGGGTCCCTTTCCTTTTGTTTATCAAGTTGACGCTTGCGAGAAAAATCGAATAATACGATTATCAAATAATTTGGTTATTGGAGTTTTTTGACTTGGAGAGCGTCAAGTTCGACTGGCGTTTCGCGTCCGAACATGGAGACCATAACTTTCATCTTGCCTTTGCTGGTGTCGATTTCGGAAACGATGCCTTCAAAACCTTTGAAGGGGCCGTCGATGATGGAAACGACTTCGCCGATCTCGTAATTGACGGAATATTTCGGGTCTTCGACGCCCATGCGTTTCTTGATTTTTTGGATTTCTTTTTCGGATACCGGAGTGGGCTGGGTACCGTTGCCGATGAAGCCGGTGACGCCTGGGGTGTTGCGGACGATGTACCAAGTTTCGTCGGACAAGCACATTTCGACCAGGACATAACCTTGGAAGATTTTGCGATCGACTACTTTACGTTTGCCGTTTTTGATTTCGATGCGCTTTTCTTTTGGGACGATGGCGTCGAAAATTTTGCCGTCCAGTTCGTGGCTTTCGACGCGTTCTTTCAGACCGGTAGCAACTTTGTCTTCGAAGCCACTGTAGGTGCTAATAGCGTACCATGCACGCGTGTCATCATAACGATTAACTGCCATTTTATATCTCCTCTTGTGTTAAAAGTTATTTTTTGATTACTAAATTAAATAAGAAAGTAAAGAGCGTATCAAGTAGCAGAACAAAAATCATGAAAATTGCACAGTAAATCAGGACGGCCAGAGTCATTTTCCAGGTAGCAGCGCGATTGGGCCAGCGGACTTGGCGTAGCTCACGCCACGAATCGCGAATGTAACGTCCGAGCGCCACAAAAGGGCGAATTAAGATAAAGACTTGTTTGAGTGGTTTTTCTTCGGTGTGAACTTTGGTCTTCTTTCCCTTTTTGACCGATGATTTGGTAGGTTTGGTGGATTTGGCGGGGGTGTTGGGCTGGGTTTTTGCGGGAGTGTCAGTAGATGCGGTAGTCTGAGATGCTTCGGCGGAAGGTTTAGCGGAAATTTTGGTGATGTGTTTGTTGGATTTGTCGCCCTTGCCGACGGCTGATTTTAGCTTGTCGGTAGGACTGGACTTCTGCGACATATATCTCCTTTCTCTCTGGTCATGCTTCTTTGCCGGAAAACTATCTAACAAAAAAAGTCTGATACCAGACTTGTCAATAGTATTGTACCACAGGTTGTCAATTTTGAGAAGAATTTCCGATGATTTTTTAGTTGGTTTGATGGTGATTTAAGTTCTCGCCAAATCTGGACGTTAGTTGGTTTGATGGTGATTTAAGATCTTGCTGAATCTAGACATTTAAAAGGCCGCAGCTAGGCTGCGGCGGCAGTGAGATTAGTAAATGCGGAGTTCTTCGGTGACCGAGTCGTAGGCGCGCGTCCGTCCTTGACCGGTGGTCACATAGTTAATAATGTTGTCGTAAAATTTGACGTGATCGGCAGTGCTGCCCCACTTAATCCAGAGGGTGAAGTCGCCTTCAATAATCACTTCACGGCCGTAATCTTCATAAAGTTTGGTGCTCAGATCGTCAAAATGCTGAGCGACGTGAGCTAAGGACGGATAAGAATCCGGGCCATGATATTGACTTTTGAGGGCGTTGAAATTTTGGCTGGAGCGGCTGTCGCGATGCTCGGTGACTTGATGCTGAATGCTCTTGATGGCTGCTTCAACACTGGCGGAAAGTTCCGGCTTGTTGATCGGCATATACTGCAAATGCAGCTGGCTCGGGCAGTCATCAGTCGCTTTTTGCACCCAAGATCCAATCAAGTACCAGTGTGACGGATCGTTGCTCAGCGCTTCGATAATGCTGCTATGCTGAAGTAACTGTTCGGCGCAGTGGGTGTAAATTTTGACGTTGCTGGCGAGATCTAAGACATTGATCTCGGGCATGTTGATCGGGTTCAGGGTAGCCAGTTCGCGCGGAGCAAACTTGCGGCGTCCAGTACGTGGCCGGTAAATTGGCCCCGGCATCGGTTTCGTGCGGATAAAAGCCTCAGACTGGGTCTTTTCAACCTCTTGCCTAATTGTACGGTCATCAATTTTGGTGATTTCTTTCATGGTTCCTCCTAGAAAATACTGTGTTATCGGATGGTGGATGGGCTCAGGACGTATGGTCAGAAAATGCAAAGTGGGTTTCTAATCTCTCCTTTCTAAGGTGCGGTCAAAATGATTAAGACTTATCTCTTTATTTTATCACAGAATGAGGTAAAAGTCAATAATTTTAGTGCATATTTCTCAAATTTTAGCAAATTTTTAGTTAAAATGTTGTAAATTTTACAATAATCGGCGCTAATTAGAACGAAGGTGGTTTTTTAAAAGTTTCTTTAGTTGAAGGTGAATATGCTAGTTTCGTGCGTAGTGATGCGATTTGGCCAAATGGCCATGCAAGCCCATATGTTGGAAACACGGGCTTAAATTGGTCATCTCGCGCCTACACTAACGCCGGGTTTCAGGACAGTTTCAGCCTCGTCTTCGATGCTTCTGGTGTCGACCCGTCCTACAGCAACGCCAACTACCGTTTCTGGGGCTTTCCTCTCCGCTGCCTAGTACGGTAGGGATAATGGTAATTACGGTTTTTGAGTGTTTCCTTTGCCGAAGATATTGATTGTGCCGGAGATTTCAAAAGTGTTTTTGCTGTTAATTGAGATTGGATCTCCCTTTGTATAAGTACCATTTTGGTAGATACCATAAACCAGTTGGCCATCGTGCGCGCCGCCGGAATATAATGAATATGAGCCATCCTGTAGTTTATCGTTGCTAATAATGAGTGTTTTAAAACTTTTGGGCGCCTCGAAACTGATTAAGGCTTGATTATTCTTCATGAGCGTCATTATAGTGTCTTTGGCGACTGGTGTCTCGAGGGTGATGGCGAGGACTTTTTGCGTAGATGAATCCTGTGGCGTTTCGATCATGTCGCTACCTAAGGCAATTATCGTGCCGCCGTTAATTGTATAACCTGCGTCCGTGTCGATACCAGCGTCTCCACCTACGTCGCTGCCGATCACGAAAACTGTGCCTCCGTTAATCACGGCATCTTTGTTGGAGTCAATGCCATCCCCAGAAGCATCAATATAGAAAGTGCCATCATTGATAGTAATTGTCGCTCCGTCTCCGCCAGCGTTGATGCCGTCATCGTTCGAAGTAATAATGTAAGTGCCGTCGTTAAAAGTGATATTTTGAGCTTCGGTAGCGATGCCTTCGCCGGCATTTTGTAGGCCGTTGACTTCTAAGGTACCATTCCCAGTAAAGATTAACTCAGCATTGCTGAAGATGCAGCCGTCATATTCGGAATTGCCGCCATCGGTGAGCTTGTTATAAGAGTCGTCGGCAAGATTGATCGTAATTTGATCAGCGGCTAGACCGATAATAGCGGCAGTTTGATCATTAGTGATCTCTATATTGTCTAGAATTAGTTCTACATCTTGGTTTTCGGCTTCAACGATAATAGAGTGTGTGAAATTTCCCTGAAACATATAAGTTCCTTCTGTATTAATGAGGATGTCGGTGTCCTGTTGGCTTAAATTAATGTTTTTGGTGGTTGCGATATTACTTTTATCGAGCGTGGCTTGATCTCTTGAAGACGTTTCTGGATCAGGCTGCTGGTTAAAAATCAAATAGTTGGCTAGAGTAGTAATGCTAAAAGTCAAACCTGTGATGAGGATAATATTACTGAGAATATAAATGATAAGTTTGTCGTGGTTGTGATAAAATTGAGGATTTTTGAGACGCATTAGCAGAAACAGTAGAGAAGGGGCAAACAAGCTACTGAAGATAGTGATAGCGATAATGTAGGGCGCCGTAATCGTGCGTGATTGATTATGATCGGTCATGGGTCCGAAATCGTTGGTTGGGATGGTAGGTGGAGTTGAGTTGGTAGGTTGATTGTCAGTTTGATTACCTGGCGTTGATTGCTGATTGTCGGTGTTAGTTTGGTCGTCTGGTGTTGATGGCGGGTTGTTGATATCAGTTTGGTTGTTTGGTGCCGTAGGAGGCTGGTTGGGCGGTTGTTGATTGTTGTTGCTTGCTGGAGATGACTGATTATTGGCGTTGGGCGGCGATTGTTCCATGGCAGAAAATGATGATGGATCATTCTTAGAATTGTTGTAAGCTAAAATGACGGTGACGGTTACGCCCAGCGCTGAAATTAACGCAACGATGATTAAAATAATGTTGATAATTCTCTTTTTCATAATAAATGTCCTAACATCTTAATGGCATTATATCTTATGTAGATTAAGTGGAGATTAAAATGAGGATATGATTGAATGTTTGCTGAGTTGGTAGTTGTTTATGGCTGGGATTGTGATAATTATTTGCTATTTTCTTGCGGTGACGTTAATGATGTAGCGCGACGTCGTTGTTTCTGAAGTTGAAGAGCTATGATATAATATTCAAAAGGATATTGCAAAATGGCATCAAAAAATCGCGAGTACCGACCTGGTAATCCAGAGTACGATTATTGGAATGATAAGAATCTGTATCCGAGTCTGCGCCATGATTTTGATGTTGAAAGTCACGATTCTGAAAAATGTGAGACTGAGCACAGACCAGTCAATAGTTTAGCAGACCATAAAATTGGGTTTGGGACGGTGTTTGGGGCGGTTTGGATTTGGATTTTGCTTTGGGCACCGCTGGCTTTGGTGTTGATGTGGACGGATTGGATCGTGCAGTTGGCGTTTTGGGGCGGTATTGCGATTGTGGTTTTGCTGATTATTATAGCGTTTTATAATGCTTATCAAGATGAAAAGCAAAGAAATGTTCCGCTTCAGTCGGCAGATGATGCGGATTTACCATGGTACAAAAAATATCCGCCAGCAGATGTGATTAAAACGCGGAAAAAGTAGAATTCGATGGTGATTGTAAGATAAAAAAGGGGGTCCTCTGCCGTAGGTGAATGTTCACCGTGCAATGGACTCTGCTTTATGTATCTATCTTGCCCGGCAGATAATAAAAAATCGAACTAAGGTTCGATCTTTTATTATGGCTGGGGATGAGGGAAAGCGTATTTTACTGCGTAAAATACTTCCGCTGGGCGTCAACTCGGAAGAAAATAAGTTATTTTCTTCGCTCGTTTCCTACAGCGGGCGCACCCTAACGGGTTCAGCTTCCCCGTAATACGAAAAAGGTATTGCCATAACATATAAATATGTTTTGTCAATACCTTGGCTGGGCTCACAGGACATTATTCGCAACCCATACAAGTACATTGTTGCGTTTAATTCATTCAATATGGAACTTGCTAAAGCTATAGTCGAGCGTTATGGTCTAGAAGCATAGATAAAAAGCTTTTTCGCGCACCCTCTAGAACAAGCGTGTCATAAAGCTAATGCTATCGGTATGCGTTACCGGGCTTCATTAGTATTTATTATACGGACAAAAAAGGGAGTCCTCTGCGGTAGGTGAATGCTCACCGTGCAATGGACTCGCTTATGTACCTATAGTATCAAATAAGGACGTCAATGTCAATAATCATTCCACGCTTGTTAATGAAGAGTATTTTTCGCACCCCCTTACCAGCTCTTCTGCGCTTGATTAGCTCTTTCATAATCTGGTCATCTCTTACTCTCATACGAGAGCTATCGAATATGATATTAGGACATTTCGCGAGCGCCCTTGTAATGTTACGTTCAACTGCGTTAACTTTGTCGCTTACGGGTGATTTTATCTCGTACATTGTACGGTCTAAGTAAATGTCGGGCGTCTTAATACTTGACTCAGGTATGAACTCTACAGAATGCCCAGCTAGTGCTAGGATTTTCGCTACCCTTTCTTCGTGTGGCCACGGATTAGCGTCTGCTGGAGTGATAATTCGGCCACGCTTTAAGCTGCCCTTATTCATTTTACTATTCTATCACGAAAACGTCTTATTGTCCAATTAGCGACATTACATTCTTCAAAAGCACTTTACTAGACCTAGCAAACAGCTTATCTATCATATGCGGGGGATTTTATGGTTCATAAACACTACAGAAGCTTATCTTGGGCGATATGGCTTAGCTATAGCTCTTCACTCTGCTGCTCGGCTTGTCGCAGGTCGTCCTCCCATTCTGCTTCTCTGATAGACTCTTCTAGCGAGCTAACTTCTTCGTCTTTTGGGTATAGGGGGTTCCATTTCATAGCTACATTGTACCCTGTAGCTCAAGAAAAAGCAATTTCGCGCACCCCCCTGATTGAATGCTTCCATATGAATAAGCCTTGTAAGCAAGTATAATATAGCCTACTTGGCTTGTTTAATCTATGGAATAGCCTCTTTACCCATATTCACCCTCGAAACCCCTTAGAAGGGCTTTATACGCGTTCTGAGAATTACAAAGGATGTTTATGAGGAAAATAATGCGAGATACGCCGAAGAGCTAAAAGACATTGCGACACGAGAAAAACGCCTAGACGATGCGGATGTGGAGTTTTATGCGACTATTGAATACCTGTTAGCTATCTTCAAGAATGCGCCCGAATTATTTAGGCGAGCCAATGCGGAAGAAAAGCGCCAAAATATTGGACTCCTATTCTCGAACCTGTATTTTGACGGTGAAAAACTGACTTGCTATCTTAAAAAACCCTTTGATGAACTGGCTAACTCATCAAAGGGTTCCTTATGGCTGGGGATGAGGGAAATAATAATGCGCGCCGTTGTGCTTCGCACCGGGCGCATAACGAACCGTTTCTGTTCCAATACCTATCTTGCCCGGCAGATAATAAAAAATCGAACTAAGGTTCGATCTTTTATTATGGCTGGGGATGAGGGAAAGCGTATTTTACTGCGTAAAATACTTCCGCTGGGCGT
>CAZSPU010000033.1:0-7150 GCA_964608555.1 uncultured Candidatus Saccharibacteria bacterium | reverse complement strand
AGGCCAAAATTGAGCCTACCACTCGGGTGAAAGATCTCACCGAGGCTGAAATTCAAAAGATCAACGACGTGATTAGCAATAATCATACCGTCGAAGGTGATCTCAAACGCCTCGTAACCAACAATATCAAACGTCTTAAAGACATTAACTCTTATAAAGGTGTCCGCCACAAAGCTGGGCTACCGGTAAATGGTCAGCGCACTCGCACGAACGCACGTACTCGTAAGGGTAAAGCTATCGCCGTTGGTGGCGCACAGCCAAAAGCAGCAAGCAAGACTTAGGAAATAGGAGTTAATTCAAAATGACAGAAGACGTAAAGGATACGGCCGAAGTCTTAGAAAATAAGGCCAAGTCCAAAACCAAGAAAGGGAAGCGCGTTGTGGCATCTGGTCAGGTTCACATCCAAGCTACCTTCAACAATACAATTGTAACCGTCACCGACAAAAGCGGTGGAGCACTTAGTGCCAGTTCTGCTGGTGCAAACGGTTTTCGTGGCAGCAAAAAGGGCACAGCCTATGCAGCTCAAATTGCCGCCGAAAAAGCTCTAGAAATCGCCAAGCGCGAACATGGCCTGAACAGCGTTGATGTCTACGTTAGCGGTATCGGCCTTGGTCGCGATAGCGCCATTCGCGCCGTCTCTAGCATCGGCATCAAGATTGACAGTATCACCGATGTTACACCTATTGCTCACGGCGGTGTACGCCCTAAGGGAGAAAGGAAACCATAATGGCACGAGATATTTCCCCAATTGTTAAACAAAGTCGCCGTGAAGGATATGCATTAGCGCCAAAAGCTCATAAAGTTATGGCCAAAAAGACCGGAATTCCCGGCGAACACGCTGATATGCGTGTACGTGGTGGCAGTCTTTATTTGACTCAGCTCCGTGAAAAGCAAAAAGTCAAACGCACCTACGGTTTACTAGAAAAACAATTCGCAAAACTTATGAAAGAAGCGGCTCGCACCGATGGTCTCGCCGGCGAAAACCTTCTACAATATCTTGAGCGCCGCGCTGACAACGCCGTTTATCGCGCTGGTTTTGCTACAACTCGCCGTCAAGCGCGTCAGCTTGTTTCACACGGTCATTTCTTGCTAAATGGTCGTCGCATCGACATTCCAAGCATTCGTCTTAATCCAGGCGATGTTTTGGAAGTACGTCCAAAATCACAGAAATCAGAATATTTCAAGAATCTCGACAACGTTGTTAGTAGCGCATCGACTACTCCGCTGAATTGGCTCAAATCCGATCCTAAAAAGATGAAGATTGAAATCTCCGGCTTGCCAAAACGCGAAGAAGCTGAAGCCGGCATTAACGAACAGCTAATCGTTGAGTACTACTCACGTTAAGGAGAATATTAATGACAACTAAAGTTATTCACGAAGCTAACTTAGCCGAAGTCAATCAACTGAGCGACTCGAGTGCTGAGTTTGTAATTCGACCGCTTTTCTACGGTTACGGGAATACGCTAGGAAATTCGTTACGTCGAGTACTACTATCAAGCATCAAAGGCGCTGCAATTACATCATTTAGCATCGAAGGCGCCAGCCACGAATACGCTGCCGTCCCAGGCGTTCGCGAAGATATCGTCGATATCATGCTCAATCTCAAAAACATCCGCTTCAAATCCTATTCTGAAGAACCAATTGAGGTCGACCTTGATGTCACAGCAAAAGACGTCACTGATGGCAAAGTTACTGCTGGTCACATTAAACTTCCATCAGACATCGAAATCAGCAATCCAGACCAAATTATCTGTCATCTTGACGGCGATGACGCCAAGCTCAAGATGCATCTCGTTGTTGAGACTGGCCGTGGCTATCTTACGATCGAAAAATCCAGCAATGAACGCGTACATAATGATATGATTGCGCTCGACGCCGTTTTTAGCCCTGTTCTCCGCGTACGTTTCAAAGTCGAAAACACCCGTGTAGGTCAAGATATGAACTATCAACAACTTACACTCACTATTGATACTGATGGCACTATCACCCCGCAAGCTGCCTTCGAAGAAGCTGCAGCGATTCTCGTCAATCAGTACTCAGCTCTCGCTGGCGGCACAGTCGTCGAAAGCGCACCAGCTCCTGGTGTCGAAACTGAAGTCGATGATTCTGGCCTTGCTCTTCCAATCGAAGAACTCGGTCTCTCTGCACGCACCGCCAACGCATTAATTAATAACGATATTAAGACTGTCCGCGACTTAGTTACACTTTCTGAAGTCGATCTCAAGGATCTTAAAGGTTTTGGAAGTAAAGCTCTGGACGAAGTCAAAGAAAAATTAACGGAGTTACTCTAAATGCATCGTCATGGATACAAAGGTCGCAAATTTGGTCGCGAAACCGACCAGCGACTCGCGCTGAAACGTGGGCTGATGCGCGCACTCATTGAGAATCAATCAATCACTACTACTTTGCCCCGTGCTAAAGAAATTCGTCGTGACACTGAAAAACTTATCACCATTGCCAAAAAAGGCGGTCTTGCTAATCGCAGATTGCTCATTTCTCGGCTCGATAGTGACAAATCCGCCGCTCTACTGATGGATCAGATCGCCCCACAAATCAAGCGTGATTCTGGCTACCTCAGAATTGAACGAGCTGGCTTCCGTCGCGGAGATAATACCGAAATGGCAACTATCAGTTTCGTTGACGATATTCAGTTGAAGGAGGGGAAATAAATGAAAGCTGTTTCTAAAACTTATAGTCAAAAAGGCTCAGAAGTCAATCGCGAATGGTGGCTCATTGACGCTAGCTCTATGCCACTCGGTAAACTCGCCGTCGTCATTGCCGACAAACTCAGCGGCAAAAGCAAAGTTACCTATACCCCACACGTTGATAACGGCGACTATGTAGTCGTCATCAACGCCAAGAACATTCAAGTTACTGGCAATAAGATGACCGACAAAATGTACTATCGCCACAGCGGTTTTCCTGGTGGCTTAAAAGAGCTCAAACTCGAAGAAGTCATCGCCAAAGATCCGAAAGTCGCTATCGAACACGCTGTCAAAGGTATGCTTCCTAAAAACAAGCTTACGGCCGATCGTTTAACTAGATTAAGGGTATTTGATGGCGCTGAGCACGCTCATACCGCCCAAAATCCAAAGGAGATTAAATAATGGCTACTAAAGATTCCTATATTTATGGCCTCGGTCGTCGTAAGGCTGCTACTGCTCGAGTTCGTCTTTATCAAGGCAAAGGCAATATCACCATCAACGACAAACCCGCTCTCGAGTATTTGTCAGGTAATAAGAGCTTGCTTGCCGAGATTACCGATCCACTCGCACTCGCCGAGAAACAAAACAAATACGACGTCTCAATTCGAGTTGCCGGTGGCGGTCTTGCTGGCCAAGTCGATGCCATCAAGCTAGCTTTGTCAAAAGCTTTAACTACCGAAATGGCAGATCTGCGTCCAGTCCTTAAAAAAGCCGGTTTTCTCAAGCGCGACCCACGCGAAAAGGAACGCAAAAAATACGGTTTACGCTCTGCTCGCAAAAAAGAACAGTTCTCGAAGCGTTAAATTTCTGGTTTATGTCTGGGGTTACGGCTCCAGACATAAAATCTCCAGCAGCCATAAAAGAAACTGTATGCCGAATTTACCAAACAATATCATACGTCTTATGCGCCAGAAGTATGGCGCACGAGTCAGAGATATTATTTATATATACATGGCACACAATCTATATACTATTATATATGTCGATTCTACGCTAATTTCCACGTGGCGAAACTTCGTGGGAATTGCGCTCAGATGAATATTCTGAACAGTTCTAATATAGAAATGATTTATTTAGGAGACTTTTAGTTTTTATAAAATTGCAAACAAATGTTCATTACAAACAAATGTTTTATCGCAAATAATTGTTGATCAGAGAACAGACATGAACATCGACGGCTCTACGACAATCATGTTACGATATCTAATATTATAAGCGCTAAAAGTTTATTACGATGTTACCAAAAGCCCTACAAGACACGATCGAAGCACTCAGCCATCTACCTGGCGTTGGTCTACGCACAGCCGAGCGCTACGCTTATTTTTTGTTCAAGAATAGTCCTCGCATCAGCAAAGATATCGCCGTAACGCTTGCTAGTTTGCACGACGGTGTTAAATCATGCCCAGTGACCTTCGCGCTAATCGATCAAGACAATGAACTATCAGAATTCTATGATAATCCCGAACGTGACAAGACTACAATTCTTGTAGTCGAAGAACCACTCGACATTTACGCTATCGAACAAACCAAGCAGTTTCACGGTACCTATCACGTACTCGGCGGCGCAATTTCGCCAATTGATGGTATTACGCCAGATCAACTCCACATCAAAGAGCTCCTCAAGCGTATCGAACCTGATCAAGTCCAAGAAATTATTATCGCCACGAACCCCTCCGTCGAAGGGGAATCAACGGCGCTACTTCTGCAAAAAACTCTGCACGAAAACTATCCCGCCGTAAAAGTTACTCGTTTAGCGCGCGGACTACCTTTAGGTGTCGATTTATCGTACGCAGACCAAATTACACTCTCCGCCGCTCTCGAAAACCGCACCGATCTCTAGCGAATGAGAGAGTACAGTTAGCATTGACATTAAATCCACTCACGCCTCATGTTGCATGCTAAAGAACTCGGACACATATAAACCGTTAGCAGAATATTGTCTCTAAAGCTAAAATTAGCTCTCACATATCCTTAGTCTCGTGCCTTTCGGATTAAAATTATGCTTTTCCCGATCATAAATGTTACAATAATTGTATGTATCAACTTTCTGTCATTATTAACGAAATCTACAACAAGTATCTCCCCCTAGCGGAAAAGAATAGAGCGCAATTAGACCTCGATTTCACCGACACGACTCAAAAAGTTGTTGACCCAGAAGATATTAAAACCGAATTAGACCAACAACTTAGTACTATTCTAAAGCACACCAATCAAGGTAAAATCCAAATCATAGTCAATCAAAACGAAATTATTATTCAAGATTCAGGTACAATTCTATCCAAACCTTTATGCCGTTTGATCAGCAAAGGGCGCATTAGTGTTAATTCTCGCGTCGGTTTTGGTACCAAAATCACAATTCAACTTCACACAACACCACCAACCGACGATCAAAAACATCCACACAATACTAAAAGCCGTCAAATACACCAAGATTAAAACTATCTTCAAAGATTTAAGCATTACAAAAGACGTCAAGCTGAATGGCTTAATGAGGTTTTGTTGCATAATTTAATTCAAACCCTAATAGTATTATTTCAAACATATCTTATATCTAGAAAGAACGCATTGATTATGTAACAACACTAATCAATAAGACTAAACATCATAAAATCACGCCAAGCTTAAATGAAAATTTGTAAAATTTACAAAACCATCTTTTTCGAAAAAGCCTGTGCTATAATAAGTACATGAGAGTTAAGTGGAGGTTGTGCAATTTTTTTGCAGGTATAAAATATTTACATCATAAAACGTGCGTCTTGCGCGCTAAAAATGAAATTAAAGACTCAAATTATTCAGATTTACAAGTACCGACTTCTACCGAATCGTCAAACTGCACAGACGCATACCTCAACCCCTACAATTGGTCTAAACGTACTATCAAAGTCTTTTTCAGCCTTTTCTTCATGATTACGCTGCCACTATATTTGCTAATTGGGTTTCAGCCCGCTCTGCCTGTCGACGCCTTGGACTATCCGCACTTAGACATACCTAGTATCAATCTACAAACCCCAGTTGCGCCGCTCGAACTCAAAAATCACGAACTTGAGACTCCTGCCACTATCGCCGGCGCTTACAGTCAAAACTCTAATAAAATTCTCATTATTGGCCATTCGTCGACGGTTTTTCAACAACTAGAAAATGTCCAGCTCGGCCAGGTTCTCACTTACGACAAAAAACTCTATCAAATCTCTCACATCGAAACCCAGGCCAAATCCGAAATTAGTATGCGCGATGTTCTTGCCGGTGCACCACAAGAAACTATTATTATCATGACCTGCGCCGGTACCCCTTTACCAAATCAAGATGCCACTCATCGCCTCATGGTTACCGCCATCAGGATTCAAGAATAACTACCTTAGATTAAAATAATCGCTGTATAATACACTGCAAATGCCACTAGCATAATTGCACCTTCAGTACGCGTGATCTTGCGCGAAGAAAGCGCAAATACGAACAACAAAACCGCAGACGCCACCAGCATGAAAATATCCAACATCTGAAAACTCGACGGCGTCAACGTCCCAAAGAAAGCTACCGGCAAACCTAGAACTATACAAATATTAAAGATATTGCTACCAATAATATTACCTACAGCCAACTCCTGCTCACCGCGTCGTGCCGCAATCACAGAAGTAACTAGCTCCGGTAACGATGTACCAAACGCAATAATCGTTAACGAAATCATCCGTTCACTAATACCGATTGATTCAGCAATTGTCGAAGCCCCATTCACTACCATTTGACTACCGATAATAATACCAGCCATACCAATTGCCACAAACAGCAAAGACTTCTTCAGAGTAAATTGCGGTTTTTCATCCTTCTCAGCCTTACTCTCATTCTTCCGTTTGGCAAGCGTAATGAGATAATATAAGAATACCGCAAAAAATAGCAAAAGCACAAACGCATCCGCACGTGTAATTGTATTGACACTCGCATCACCCCAAATCGTATCCAAAAATACTACCGCCAGTAGTACTGAAATCAACATACAAAGCGGTAGCTCCTTGCGCACTGTATTATCGGCAATTTTCATTGGCCGAATCATTGCTGCAACTCCCAAAATCAACAAAATATTCAAAATACAGCTACCAATCACGTTTCCTAGTACCATATCGGCACTGTCCGATGCCAACGCCGACACCGAAACCGCAAACTCCGGTGCACTCGTGCCAAACGCCACAATCGTCAACCCAATCAACATTTTCGGTACCTTAAAATTAGAAGCCGTACTCGACGCGCCATCTACAAACGCGTCCGCACCTTTAATCAACAGGATAAACCCCACCACTAAAATAATTACATTCAATAATATATTCATTTCTATTTTTACTTTCTAGATATTAACTCTCATATTTTATCACAAGATTATAAAATGTAAATATAACTCCACCTGAATCCCTAAACCATTCCCATCTGTTTACGCATTTGGTAGCCTAGAAGGT
>CAZSPU010000032.1:0-7447 GCA_964608555.1 uncultured Candidatus Saccharibacteria bacterium | reverse complement strand
GCGACCTTTGGCTCCGCAAGCCAACGCTCTATCCAGCTGAGCTACGAGTGCATAATACATTGTCATACGCCTAGCTGGATAGAGGTTGGCAAAGCCAACGCTGTTTTTGATCTTCTCGACGACAAGCGTCTCGACAAGCCAGCTGAGATATGAGTGCATATAGCTATATAATTATATGTTTATATATACTTATGTGGACGGTATTCGCGAAGTTTCTTGCGAAAAATCGCGAAAGACAATCCACTTGACAATGAAAATGAGCATTGCGATTGCTCGCAACATCTTCATTATAGCACAATTTATTAGATATGGAAGGGGGAATTTACAGGGGAGACGAGATTGGCAAGAGTGGGGTTTTAGAGATTAGGTTGTGAATAACTTGTGAAAAATTGCCGAAAAATTCTTAAAAATACTGTTTTAATTATAAGCGAAATAGTGATATAATAGAATTGCTGGACTAAACATAGATATTATATCGAATAAGAGGGAAAATGCGGCTGTTTGCGCGACCTCTTATTTGAGAGTGTTTAGTTTGGCACTGCAGACAGTCGCATTTTTTGTGATAGATGTTCTGGAGATTGTTAGAATTCAGAAAATGTTATTATATAGTGAATTAGATTAAAATCGTAGTTCTTGGGATTATTTTCTTTTTTAGGAAATCGCTTTGTAAGAAGGTGCCAAACGAAGTTATTGATGAAGTTATCTAGACTTTGGAAAAGTATGCTATAATGTAGGTATGGAAAATACTGCGAAACTATCTGGAGGTAAAAAGCGGTTTCGTCTTGAACGCGCGAAGGTGAAGTTGCTCTCCTCTTATTATGGGCATCCAGCGCGCGATTTACGTTTAATTTGTATTACTGGTTCGACAGGTAAGTCGACGGTGGCGCATTTTGTGCATGAGATTTTGCAGGCAGCGAGTCAGCCAGCGGCGATTTTGGCTTCGGATCAGGTGATTAAGGCCTCAGTTTTGCATAAGTTTTTGAATGATGCTTGGAAGGCGAAGGTGACATATGCAATTATTACGGCGCCGGCGACTTCTTTGGCGTCGGAGACGTTTTATGGTTTGCCGATTTATGCGGCTGCGTTGACGGATTTTGTGCCTTCGAGTTTGACTGATGCGGAGTTGCAAAAATATCTGGCGGCGAAAGAGTCATTGTTCCAGATGAATCCTGAGGTTGTCGTGTTGAATCGTGACGACGCGCATTATCCTGATTTTGCGCAGTTTCGGGGTAAGAATGAGACGATTACGTATGGCGCGTCTTCGGATTCTGATCTTCACATCGAGCGGTCGAAGTTGTATCGCAAGGGCGTGGAGGCGACCTTGAATTTTGGCACGCAGGCTTTTACGGTGGCGAGTTTCTTAGTCGGTGAGCCGGTGGTTTCTTATATGGCTTGTGCGGCGGCGATTGCGACGGCTTTGAACATTGCGCCTAATACGATTATCGAAGGCATTGCTAACTACGAAGAGACGGAGAAGGCGTTGTAGGGCTGGTGCTGGTTGGAAGTTTGTCTTTTAATTAATTTGAATAGCGGGGTATGTCCCCGCTATTTTGGTGCTTAATGAGGGCGAGTAGAATTTTGATGTGAACTGACGAAAAAGTTGAACTTGTATTTTCTGTACAAGTTCGATGGTAAAATTAAAGGGGTAAAATGATGGGTTTTTGTGGTTAATTAACGATTGGATGGGTTGTTTTTTGATATTTTGTAGTTTATTATATCCATTACCATTATCCCTACTGTACTAGGCAGCGGAGAGACATGCCCCAGTAACGGTAGTTGTCGAGGAACGCACCGACACCAGTAGCATTAAAATTGAGAAAGAAACCGTACTGAAATCCGACAATAGCGCCGGCACGAGAAGACCAATAATAACCATGGATGCCAGACAAAGCGGGGCGACCAGCATAGTGGTTATATCCACTACGCACGAAGGATTGTAGCTGCAACTCGAGCACGCTGCACTAATTTCCGTATCATTCTCAGATTACGCTTAAGTCTCTGCGTCATCTAAAGATTCCGGTCCGAATCAGAAGTTGGCTAGTTAGCACAAATAGTCTCTTGTGTGGGGCCGCTCCTGGGCGCTTGCCCAAGTCTTATTCCCCACACAAGAGCTATTTGTGCTACCACATTCATTACCATTATCCCTACCGTACTAGGCAGCGGAGAGGAAAGCCGGTCGTTCGAGTATCCGCCTCACTAGCGTTAACATTAATATAATCGAGATATAGATTTCGAGCATAAAGCATATTAACTGTATTATATTGAGCATTGCGTGACCAAATGTAATTGACCATACCTGAGTAACGTAAAAGATAATCATTTATCCAAACGTTGCCACTACGCACGAAGATATTTCACATCTCCATTACCATTATCCCTACCGTACTAGGCAGCGAAGAGGAAAGGCCCAATAACGGTAGTTGTAGTCGGAAGAACCAACGCCCGATATAGCAAAACCTAAGGCGGAACTAATTTGAGAATCAATATGAATATTAGCTCGGGGCGACCAGAGATGACCCCATTCACCTGGACTCCATATATAAGCCGTCTCGCTAATCGCATCACTACGCACGAAGGCATTACCATTATCCCTACCGTACTAGGCAACGGAGAGGAAAGCCATGGTAACGTTCATAATCAGTATGAAAATCAATTCCTAAATCATAAAAATAAAGAGCAAAGCCAATTTGAAAATTGTTATTTGAATCAGCACTAAGAGACCAGTAATCGCCATCACGCCCAGATAATCCGGAAGAGCCATAATTACCAATCCGCCCACTACGCACGAAGGGTACGTTTTATCTCCATACCTCATTACCATTATCCCCACCGTACTAGGCAGCGGAGGGGAAGGCTTAGCCAACGATAGTCGTCATAGTTTGGATTAATATATAAATCGGTCATAGCAAGGAAAAATGCACGATCAAAATATATGGTAGATGGTACATGCGATGACCATAAATTAGTAGTAGCACCCTCATTATGAGCGAAGCCATCATAGTTAACGCTTCCACTACGCACGAAAACTTGCGTTGACTACTGCGTCTACTTTTATCCATTACCATTATCTCTACCGTACTAGGCAGCGGAGGGGATAAGCCCAAAAATGATCGCTGTAACCATTGGATGCATTGACGTCCAAATTAAAATATAGATTAAAACTATTTCGTGCTTTCACGTTCTGATAAGAGCGAGAGGACCAAAACATGCCAGCCATGCCCGTCCAAGTACTAATATGCCCATTTGGCCAGACACTGTCACTACGCACGAAGGAATAATGCTTGATAATTTGCGGATACGTTTGGTACAAAGTAATGGAAGTGGAAAAATGAACTTGTACAGAATTTACAAGTTCAAGGTTGATTTTACAGAGATAAAAAGATACAATATTACTATTAATTAATGACAGAAAGGCTGAAAATGGACAAACAAGTAATGATTTATGAGACTGGCGGAAAATCGGTGAAATTTAGTTTTGAGCCGGACGCGGAGACGATTTGGGCGACGCAGGCGCAGATTGCGGAGTTATTTGATGTTACAGCGCAGAATATTACTTTACATTTGCAGCGAATTTATAAAGATGGGGAACTTGAGGAAGAACGAACTTGTAAAAAAAGTTTACAAGTTCAAAATGAGGGTGGGCGCGAGGTGAATCGGACTGTTAAGGTCTATAATCTTGATGCGATTATTGCGGTAGCGTATCGAGTGAACTCGCGCAAGGCGACGGATTTTCGGATTTGGGCGACGCGGGTTTTGAAGAGTTATATAGTCGATGGGATGGCGGTGAATGAGCGTAGGTTGGCGGAGCTTCCGCAGAGGAAATTATTAGAATTAAATGAGACGTTGGATATTGTGCGGCGGTTGATGGCGCAAAATGGACTTATGGGCGAAGAGGCGCAGGGTGCACTGGAGATTATTACGAAGTATGCGGAGACTTTTCGGACGTTGAAGGAGTACGATGATGGGTTTGTGCGATTAAAAGATACGACGAAGGCTGGTCGGATTTTGGAGGTGGGGGAATGTGTAGCGATGATTGATCAGCTGCGCGAGAGCGTGCATGGCGGGGAGATGTTTGGGAAGCTGCGCGGAGATCAGTTTGAGGGGATTTTGCGAACGATTTATCAGAGTTTTGCGGGTGAAGATGTTTATCCGACGGTGGCGGAGAAGGCGGCGCATTTGCTATATTTTATTATTAAAGATCATCCGTTTTTTGATGGTAATAAGCGGATTGCGTCGTTGCTGTTTATTATGTTTTTGATGATGAATGATTATGGTTTGACGAAGAAGGGCGAATTGAAGATTTCGGATCGGGCGTTGGTGGCGCTGGCTTTGATGATTGCGGAGAGTGAACCGCGCGAGAAGGGGTTGATGTGTGCGGTGGTTTGTCGGTTGCTTGAGGAATAGTTGAGATATTGTGGTACAATGAGTGCATTTATTAAGGAGGATATATAAGATGAAAGATTTTGATTATTTGAGCGAGAAGACGGTTTATGTGGACGCGGCTTGTCAGAGTTTGCGGCCGAAGCCGGTGGTGCAGAGTTTGGAAAAATATTATTTTGAGCATAATTCTTGTGGGGAGCGAGTGAAATATCCTTGGGGTGAGAAGACGGATGAGCTAGTGGCGGCGACGCGCAAGAAAGTGTTGAAGTTTTTGAGGCTGAAAAGTAAGGAATATTTTGTTTCGTTTACTTTGAATACGACGTACGGGATTAATTTATTGTTAAACGAAATTGATCCGAAGTATATCAAGAAAGTGGTGACTTCGGAGATTGAGCATAATTCGCCGTTTTTGGCGACGATGGCGTTGAGTGGGAGGTTGGAGGTGCCGCGAGTAGTGCTGCGTCGTGGTGAAGACGGAAGTTTGGAGCTGACCGGTAAGGTGGGTGAGATTGCGCGTAGCAATAGCGGTTTGTCTGAAGATGAGAAGATGAATTACGACGGGGCGGTGGTCGTGGTGAACGTGGCGGCTAATTTCGATGGGCGGCGTTTGGTGAATTTGAAGGAAGTGGTGCGAAAAGTTCACAAAGATGGCGGCATAATTATTCTGGATGCGGCGCAGGCGATGGCGCACGCGTCGGAAATTCTTGAGAAGACTGAGGCGGATGCGATTTGCTTTTCGGCGCATAAGATGTACGCGGCTTCGCTGGGTGTGATGGTGGTGCGTAAGGATTTGGTAAAAAAGTTGAAGCTAAGTTTCGTCGGTGGGGGGATGGTTGACGATGTGTTTGCGGATCATTATCTTTTGTCATCGGAGAATGATGAACATTTGCATACGATTTTTGAGCCAGGCTTGCAGGCGTGGGGAGAAATTATTAGCTTGGGGGCGGCGATTGATTGGTTGGAAAAGCGGTCAAAGAAGGAGCAGGAATTATTAAGGACTTGTACGGCGGAACTGGATAGTTTTTTGCGCAACAACCCGAAGATTCATATGGTGGGGAAGTCGGCGAATCCCACGATGTCGTTTTATGTGGATGATATCGAATCACACCTTTTGGCGGCGGCTCTGGGTAAAGAGGGGATTATGGCGCGAGCGGGATATTTTTGCGTACATTATTATTTGGATAAGGTAATGAAATATCCGCCTTTGGTACGTTTTTCTTTGAGCTATGCGACGCGTGAGAGCGATGTTGAGCGAATCAAGAAGGCGATGCGTAAGATTTAGATGATGCATGAGCAGTAAAAAGTGGAAGATTCTGGGGACGTTGGCCGGGGTGGCAGTTGTGGCAGTGGGATTATGGGCGCTATGGTGGTTTAATTTGTGGCCATTTACAGGGCGGACGTGGACAGGGGAGGATTTTGGGATTGAGCGAGTGCGAAGCGCGGTGGATTTTGACGGTGACGGGATTGATGATTACGAGGACATTATGCTGGGCGCGCGTAAAGATGCCGAAAATCACCCTCAATACGACGGTTCTTATGTGGTGGGCGGATTTCCGGAGGAATCTAAAGGTGTGTGTACAGATGTGATTTGGCGGGCTTTTCGGGAAGCTGGTTATGATTTGCGGGAAATGGTAGATCGGGATATCGTTGCGCATTTGGAGGATTATCTGAGGGTGAAGGAGCCGGATCGCGATATTGATTTTCGGAGAGTGCCGAATTTGGAGGTATTTTTTGATAAATATGCGCAGACGTTGACGAATGATCTCGAAGATTTAGCAGCGTGGCAGCCGGGAGATATTGTGGTTTTTGCGGACGGGACGCACATTGGGATTGTTTCGGATAAGCGTGCTGAAAATGGATATCCGTATATTATTCATAATGCTGGGCAGCCGAATCGGGAGGAGAATTATCTTAAGCGTGATCAAGTGAGAAAACATTACCGTTTTGATGCTAGCAAAATTGATGTCGATAAGTTAGTGAAGTGGGAAAATAGCTAAATTGATTATTAATTAACGTTAAATCTGATTGAAATTATCTCTGTTATTTTACGTTTGAACTTGTACAGAAAATACAGGTTGGATTGTTCTGTCATTTTTACTGCTCTTATTGTCCTATTTCAGATATTTGCCATCTTCTGCCGCTTCGTGTCAGAAATAACTGCATATCTTCGTGCGTAGTGATGCAATAGGAAAAAGTAGTTATAATAGTGTCACCGGACTCTGCGCACACTATTGGTCTTCGCGTGCTTATAGCGATGCGGGGATTGGCGCAAGCTTTGGGCTATTCTTTCATGACACCGGTACTGATACATCCAGTTATAACTTCCGACAATTTGGTTTTCCTCTCCGCTGCCTAGTACGGTAGGGATAATGGTAATGGATCTTCTGTCACTTCGTGCCAGAAATACCTGCTCATCCTCGGATATATATTACTTCGTGCGTAGTGGGCTTAGTCATTATGATGGTAATACGGGGTGGACTGGTATTAATACATATTACTGGTCTTGTCGTGCGGATTCTGATTTTAACTTTCAAGGTAGTTTCGGATTAGGCTTTCATGGCCCGCTTGTTGGCGCATCGGATTACAATTATCGTCTTTGGGGCTTTTCTCTACGCTGCCTAGTACGGTAGGGATAATGGTAATGGATATTTCTTCAACTTTTCTTTACGTTTATGCTTGGAGTTATTTTTGACATATGCTACAGACGAAACGTCTGTAAGTATACAATCTACATGTTTATGTTTGTGGTTAGTAGAAGAGATATGATATAATGCCGCGCCATCTTTATACTATTTTCATACTATCTTCATATTAACTTCTATATAAGCTTATGCTTGTGTTTTTGAGAGAAATGGTGTTAGTCTCTATAACATAGGGCAAATTGGGCGTAGATATTTGAACAAAATATCGTAGGCTGGGTACTTTACCAAAGATCGAGGTGGGGAGGAAGGAGGTTATTACTATGGGCTTGAGTTTTACTGTAGGTCCTTTAGTCTTTTCTGTTGAACTATTTGGTTTAATACTCATTTTAAGTTGTTGCTTGTGCTTAGAGTTTGGTAAATGATTT
>CAZSPU010000031.1:0-7524 GCA_964608555.1 uncultured Candidatus Saccharibacteria bacterium | reverse complement strand
CGCCTTTGCAAGGCGGAGGTCCAGGGTTTGAATCCCTGTTACTCCACCATAGAAAGAGCACCATAATAGACTGTTATGGTGTTTTTTCTATGGTCTATAAGGATTTATGCTGAATATTTATTATCGGGACAAAATTAGGCTATGTTATAAGTTACGATATATTTGCATAAGAAACCTATCTAGTATTTATAGAAAGTAGAGTATAGTCCATTTCAGGTTCTAGTTTACCTTTTTCTGTCTCGTTCTAACTCAAGTAGGGCGTATTTTGTCTGCTTTTCTTATTTTTGCTTATATTCTGTATACTTTTGTCTATAATTGCTTATCTTTGCCTGTTTTCTGTCCATGTCCTTGAATAAATACTTTCCTATATATAAAAAGCTACTATGACTGTATTGCATATACATTATTTTGGTATTTATGTTTTTAGCTACCATTTCTATAAATAAAATTATAAATAAAAACCCATTGTTGCTAGTAAAGACTTATAGATTTAACTATAAGTTCTAATTTGCCATTAAATACCCCTCTAACATAGCTTCTATGACAGCCATAATCTAAAGACGCATAATGAAAGCACTTTTGCTTATAATAAGCCTCCTAGGCCCTCTAAATGGCCTTAGAGACCAAAATAGAAGGGGTGTGGAGGGTGGATTGGGTATCCTCGCAGTAGTCTACCCAATCATAGGTGATTTTATAACAAAAATCGGGGAAATACAAGCACATCAGCGCGATTTTATGCATGGAGTGGTATATCTACGGGAAAATGAATATATCATAGGATGAATAGTGCTCGGTAATCTTTTCCACTGTTGCGGAAAAGCTCTGCTGATAGTTGTTCGGGTTTTAAATTTTATAGAGGCGGATAAAAGGATTTGATGGCGAAATTAATGGAAAATGTACAGTATACGCATTGCAGAAATTACGGTGAATGTTGCATAGATTAAAAATAATGTCAGTTTTTGTTTAAATAATTAGAACATAAATTAAGCAGAAAAACTATTGACAAAACGGAAGCACTATGCTAAAATGACTATAACATCCTAAAAAGGGTGGCAGTTTGGATCTTTGTTTCAGTTTTGTTCTCTGTGACTAAGGTTGCGAGAATGGGCGCAGGATTGGATATATCTTGTGAAAAATCAAGTTTACTTGGTGATAGCTGAACAAAGAGACATCTCCCCGCTTGTTTTTTAAGATGAACAAGCAAACCAGTAGAAACGGTTTGGGTTTGCCCCGGGGATGTTGAAGGAAAGTTAATTTGGTGGGCAGAAAGTGAGCAAAAATATGGCAGGTACAAAGGCAGGCGGCTTAAAAGCTGCTCAGACCAATCGCGAAAAGTATGGTAAGGAATTTTATTCTACCATTGGTCGCAAGGGTGGTCAGATGGGCCATACTGGCGGTTTTGCTGCTAATCCGGCGCTTGCTCGGATTGCTGGAGCAAAGGGCGGCCGTATCTCTCGTCGTGGACCAGCGAAGAAGACCTCTGATAAATAGAGTAATTCACTTGGCAAACAAAATTGGCTACTTCGGTGGCCATTTTTGTTCGGGTGAAAACAGTGGATTTTTCAGTTGTTCGGTTTTGTAATTTTTTTGTTCGGGTAAATGACGATCGCTCTGATGCGTATTTGTAAAGATTTTAACGATAATCGGCATTAGGGCGAGTGGTTGCGTGTTCGGGTTTTTGAAGATTGGGTAAAAAGTTTGTTCGGTAAATATTGATTATGATTAAGATAATTGTACGGTCGGCATTAACAGAGATAGAAATGAGTAAAAATTTTACAGTTTACGATGATATGATAGAAGAATATAATGAGAGGTGATGAGGAGGTAAGGTGCATACAGGGCAGGCTGTAAAAGTTGATGTATTGAGGGCGGATGAACTGAAGGAGTTCTTGGATCGGGTTTGTTGTGATTTTAGCCAGTTTCGCTTTAAGGAGGGGCGAAAGTTTGCGTTTCGGTATCCAAAAAACTTGTATTATGAGAAGCTACCCATAAATAATCTAAAAAAAGATGGGGATGCGGGATTTAATAACGTTAATGACGGCAGTTTAATAGAGGTAGAGAATGAACTTGAACACGAAATTTATCAATGGAGATTATTGCACGAACTGGGGCATGGGCTTTTAGAACACAAAAATTATGTGTTGGATTTGGAACGAATTAAGATGGAGCGGGCAGCCTGGGAAAAGGCGAAAGAAGTGGGAAGGCGTTATCAGATTGAGATTGATAAGGAGTTTATCGAAAGGGAATTAGATACCTATAGAGATTGGTTGCACCGGAGATCGAAGTGCCCGATTTGTGGTTTGACAAGATACCAGACGGAAGATGGATCGTATCATTGTCCTGGGCATGAAATTGGCACAGATAGGGAATTTTGTCGTATCTACTAGACAGGGGAGAAGGTCTTTGATATAATGTTGGTAGATTTTGGGCTCGTTCAGAGATTATGCAAAGGCGTTTCTTTGGATGGTTTGTGAACGAGTCTAAAGAAAGGATAATTATAATATTATGGCAAAAGCCAAATTAACAATGGATGAGTTGCTCGCGTCGAACGAAGAGAGCGTTAATCGCGTTACGACAGGTGAGACGGTTACCGGGCATGTTTTGTCGATGCGAAAGCACGAGATTTTGATTGATCTTGGGGCGCGTGGTATGGGGGTGGTTCCGCGACGCGAGGTTTCGTTTGCGCGAAATTTGAATGTTGGGGACGAAGTTACGGCTTCAGTAATTGAAGCTGAGATGGGTGACGGGAGCGTTTTGTTGTCGTTACGTAAGGCTGCCAAGGAGAAGGGCTGGGATGAGATTCAGGCTCGTCTTGATGGGGCAGAAGTGATCGAGGTGACTCCATTTGATGCTAACCGTGGTGGCCTCTTGGCAGAGTATGAGGGAATTCGCGGTTTCTTGCCGGTTTCTCAGCTTTCGGCAGAGCATTATCCGCGGGTTGGTTCGGCCGACAAAGACGAGATTTTACAGAGATTGAATTCGTTAGTTGGTAAGCCAATGAAAGTGCGAATTTTGGATGCAAACCGTAAAGATAACAAGTTGATCTTCTCAGAGAAAGAAGCAGTGAAGGACGGTTTGGCTGAGCGTTTTGCGGAGCTTCGAGTAGGTGAGGTCGTAAAGGGCGTTGTGACCGGTGTGGTTGATTTTGGCGCTTTTGTGAACGTGGATGGCGTAGAAGGCTTGATTCACATTTCTGAAATTTCTTGGGAGCGGGTAAATAATCCGGCTGATTATGTGAAAGTCGGAGAAACGGTTGAAGCGAAAATTATTGCCATCGACAAGGAACGTCTGTCACTTTCGATGAAGCAGTTAACGCAAGATCCGTGGCTTTCTGAGGTTGAAGGTTTGAAACGCGGCGATGAAGTTGAAGGTACTATTACGCGTATTACGCCGTTTGGCGCATTTGTTCAGATTTCTCCTGCGGTTGAGGCGTTGGTACATGTTTCTGAATTGGGCAGTGGCAATGGGGTTGATCCAGAGAAAGTCTTTACTTTGAACGAGCGCAAGAAGTTTAAGGTTTTGGACGTCGATAAAGAGGGTCGTAAGATTTCTTTGACGATTGTCAAATAGATTTAGCTGAATTACGCAAACTAGGAATACCACATCGTGATATATAGCGGTGCGGTATTTCTATCGCTTTGCTCTAGAAATGTCTGCATATCTTCGGAAAAGAGAATAAGATTCTCTTTTCGCTCAGATATTTGTCATTTCGTGCGTAGTGGATTAATATTTCCTAATGGAGGATACTTGGACACAGTTGGCGAGAAGGGGTATTATTGGCTGGGAAGCCATAGAAATAATTCAAATCAGAATTATGCAAAGCAGCTTGCCATATATAAATCGATAGTAGTCGCTAGTTTAGATCATCAACGCTATTGGCCGTTTCCTCTCCGCTGCCTAGTACGGTAGTGATAATGGTAATGGATGTGGAGCAAACAATTCTTCTGCCGCTTCACGTCGGAAATGTCGGCTTAATACCAAATTTGCATGCTTACTTCGTGCGTAGTGATGCGATTTATAGTTGGGGTGGCGTTAGTAGTTATAGTGGTGTTAATGCTGTTTACTGGTCAGATCGAACTTACTTGGATATGAACTTTCAGCAAAGCTACCTTTTTAATTTTGTAGCCCTGGGCGTGTATCCATCCTATCACACTAATAATCTTGATCGTTTCTATGGCTTTCCTCTCCGCTGCCTAGTACGGTAGGGATAATGGTAATGGATATGATAAATGATAGGAATATTTCAGAAAATACATTAATTAACGTTGCATTTAACTAAAATTATCTCTGTTATTTGATGGCTGAACTTGTAATTGCTGTACAAGTTCGATTGTTGTATCGTTTTCTGCCATTTCGTGCGTAGTGACACTGTTGGACCCAATGCAATAAACGCTATACCCGGAATTAATGCACATTTTTGGTCTTCTCGAGCTGACATAAACGCCGGGTTTAAGGATAGTTTCCATCTCTACTTTGACGCTCCAAGCATCAATCCGTCCCTCGTCCTCGATCGCTTTTGGCCTTATCCTCTCCGCTGCCTAGTACGGTAGGGATAATGGTAATGGATAAAACAACAAAAGCAGATTTGTTTATGCGGATGCGGGTTTCTTTTTGCGGCCGCGGGCGGTGGGTTTGATGGTGCTAGTTTCGTAAATGACTCTGGAGAATTCGTCGATAATAGCTTGGCGGGTTAGGGTTTGTTTTTTAGGTAGAGAGACGAATGGCAGGTGGGCGCTGTGAAAAAATTTTTGGATGTCTTCGACGGTATCTCCTGGCGACTTAGGGCTTTTGCCCTCATCGAGCTTGACGGCGCAAATTGGGCGTAAGGTGCGTTTGTTGCAGAGGACGAAGTCGACGGTTTTATGTTCAATAAAGTGGTAGGCTGTGTGGCGGTCTTGGGTACCGACTTTGTGATTAAGTAGGGCGGAAAGCTCGACTTGAGGGATAATATAGAATTTTTGACCGAAGAGGTCGATTAGCATTTGAAAACACTTTTTTTCTGGACCTTCCATGAGACGTTTACGGGGACGATAACGGCAGTTTGTCATGACTTGACGTTGGCGTCGGCGCGTAGTCACACCAATAAGTACGGAAACCAAAAATAGCCCCAAGGTCGCTAGAACAGCGGTAGTTATGAGGATTTTATCAGGGCTAAATATTTCTTCAAACTTCATAAGATGTAGATGATGAATCTTTAAAACTTTTGGTTTTTCTCATTATAGCATTTTTGGCGTTTGTGTTCAATAGAGGAAAGCTTGTTTTTATGTTATGGTTGTAGTTGTAATTTCTGAATTTGATATAGTGATAGAGTATGAAAAATGGATATATGCAAATAGAATAGAAAACGTTGTAAGTTATACAAAAAATGTTTACAAAAATGAAGAATTTGTGCTATCATTGTGTCACGTGGCTGACGTATCTGTTACGACCTGTTGTGATAGAAGACAGCGTAGTAGTTATGCCACTTTTCACACGTTTCTATGTGTGATGAGTTTGTATATATCGGGATTTACCCTGATATATAGATGTCCACGTCTCTCGTAAGGGAGACAAAACCTTTCTTGGTTCAGTGTTTCGAGCCAAGTGTACATTTTTATTTAAGGAGGCATGATCTAGAATGGGCATGCGGAAGAGAAATGTGAGAGTTTTGTCGAAGGCATTGGCGTTGGCGTTGTCTTTCTCCATGCTTGGCATGACGACAGCAGGTGCTGTGGAAGCAGCGACGGATGTTGCACAGGCGGTTGGTATTACCCAGGCCGGCGGTGCAGCGGTGACGGATCCTGTGAAGATCGCGCAGGGGCAGACTGGCGAGGTTGCGGTAAACGCGGCTGGGGCCGAGGGTGGTTCTGTGCAGATTGTGGATGGCCAGACTGCGGTTACTGACGTGGTGCCGGATTCGGCGCAGGGTATCAGTACCCCCGAGCAGGCCGAAGAGGATGTAGGCGACGGTGACGTCGCGACTGATTCTTCTGCTGTAGAAGATGGGGCAGCGTCTGTGCCTGGAGAAGATGATCAGAACGGAGGTTCTGCGTCGGCCGATGGAGCCATCGATGAGAATTCGAGCAATTCCGCGCAGAGTAATGATGTGCCCGAGCAGGGCGAAGGAAGTGTAGGCGACGGTGACGTCGCGGCCAATGACGGGGTGGTTGTCGATGTGGCAGGTTCTGCTGATGCGGATCCGGCGCAGACTAACCCCGAAGATGTACCGATGCTGTTTAGTGTAGCGCCGCCGGCTGTTTGTTCTGGTGGTTCGCACGACTATGGTGCTGATGGTGTTTGTACTGTTTGTGGTGCAAAGAATGAAACTGGCGTGAGCGGGTGTTCCCACAATTGGGATTCCAAGGATGGAGTATGCCCGGAATGCAAAGGCGTCTGCGACCATGACGGCGCAACGAGTGGTATTTGCGAAACATGCGGTAAAGTATTGACTGCGCAGGCAACCAATTGTGAGCATGGTAACGATCCTGCGGAATGCCAGCAGTGTAAGGAGAAAAATTGCACGAACAGTGGCAGCCATGGTTCTCTGCACGTCGGTGAAACCTGTAGTGACTGCGGTTATGCAGGCGCGGTGAAATACGCCGAAGGTGATTGTCCTGATAGTGGTTCCCACAGCGGCCTTGCGGCTGGTGAATCCTGCCCGAAGTGCGATTACACCAAACCGGCAGCTGTCGATCCCGACAATTGCGCCGATAAGGCGAATCACGCGAGCCTGCATGTTGGTGAGACTTGCTCCATTTGCGGTTTTGCTGGGACTCTGAAGTATGAAGCGGCTAACTGCCCCGATGCTTCTTCCCACAGCGGCCTTGCGGCTGGTGAATCCTGCCCGAAGTGCGATTACACCAAACCGGCGACTCCGCCGGTAGTTGACGATCCGGTCGTTGACGAACCGTCGGCACCAGAGAGGCCGAGTCGTCCGTCTAGTGACAGCGCTAGCAAAGACGATAGCACCGCGAAAGATCCTGCTACTGAACCCGAGCCTGTAGCTCCCATTGAGACTGTCGAGCCGACGGTTGAAGAAGCAAAGCAGTGTGATGCAATCGTGGAAGTACTGCAGCAGGCTGTGAAAGCGATCCAGACTCAGGAAGTGAGCGCGATTGTTGGAGAAGCCAGCACTGTTTCGCTGGGCGAGCTTGGATTGTCTCAGTCTGATGGCTGGACGGTTAATGAAACGAAAGTTTCTGATCCTTCCGCGCTGATCGTCGATAGCGTTAATCCTGAAACTCTCGAAGTGGCTTACACTCCGTTGAAGTCTGGAGTAACCGTTGATCTGACGATCGATCTTGCTAACGTGACGTTGCAGAAGTTTTCTGGCTATGAGGACTTTGCGCGTACGCAGATTACGATTCAGATTGTGATCAAGTAACTATCGCATCTTGCGGCAAAGCAAGAGTTTATTCATGAATCTCCTATTAGTGTTGGGCGGCCTTCGGGCCGCCCTTTCCTTATGTCTTTTTGAGAAAATTCGTTGACTGTTAGCTAAACATACATGTGAGAATTTTCCATAACAAAATAACCCCTTGAGGT
>CAZSPU010000030.1:0-8031 GCA_964608555.1 uncultured Candidatus Saccharibacteria bacterium | reverse complement strand
TCAAGGGGTTATTTTGTTATGGAAAATTCTCACATGTATGTTTAGCTAACAGAAACGTAATTTTATAAATCAGCGGTGTTGATTTGGCTGCAATTTTTGTAACCGTTCCAAACGCTTGAATAATATGTATTGTGGCATTCTGGTAATTCACGGTCGCTATTATTACAGATGAGAGCTTGCTCTTTGGCTTTGGCTTTGGCTTCGGGCGAAAAGTCGCCATAGCATTCAGCGCGAAAAAGCTTGCCGGGCTTTTCAATGGCGCAGTAACCGCTATATTTATGAGCTGTGCCGACAATATGCAGCTCGTCGACGGGGTGACTGCTGATAGTCTCGGAGACTAGCTCGCGTGAGCTTTCTTGTCCAAAATGATAGCGGACGCGATATTGTTTGAGAATAGTGCCTTTTTGGCCTTTAGGCTTGAAACACTCGGTGCCTTCGGCGAGTAAATTAGTATATTTAGTGACGATTTTATAAGGAGTTTCCTCGACTACATCTTCAATTGTTTCGGAGCCCATTAATTGTGGAATCAAAATAATTGTGAGGATTGCAATTGGGATAAAAATAAAAATCAAGATTGCATAAATTTTGTTGCTGGAGCCGAAATAAGAATTGCCTTTTGCCATCTTGTATTGATTATAATATGTAAAAGTGAATTTTGGAATATTTTTGTATTGACATTGATGGATGTTAGGAAGTACAATATAACACATGTTATATAACATTTGTTACACAATTAATCAGTTGGAGTTTGCACGATGCCGAATGTAAAAGTACCGAAGGAGCGAGTCGTACAAGCCGCCTGCGAAATTGTGAAGCAAGATGGTATTGACGCGCTGAATGTTCGGCGTTTGGCCTATGAATTAGGTGGTTCTGTACAATTGATTTATCATAATTTTGCAACTTTTGATGAGTTGATGGTCGCAGTGCGCCAAGCGATTCAGTGGTTTTATGAAGGTGCGATCAATACGGCCGAAGACCCGGATCATCCTTATCTGGCAAGAGGCTTGAGCTATATACGTTTTGCGCGCGATTACCCTAACTATTTCCAGGTAGTGATGCAATCTTTGCACGATGTATCTTTAGATGATCTATTGGCGCGTGATCCGGTCACTTTGTCGACGATGCAGACGATCGGTGTCGTATTCAAAATGGATGTTGCAGATATCAAAGAATTCCATAAACGGGTGTGGATTTTTACGCATGGAATTGCCTGTTTATTATCTTCGCGTGCATTGAAAATGTCCGACGAAGAAGTAAAAGATCTCTTAGTGTCGACTACCTGGGGGATTTACGAAGGCTTTAGAAAGGAGAAACATGCAAAAAGTTGTTGAGGTGAACGATCTAGTTAAAGATTACAAAGAATTAAGAGCGATCGATCATCTTACCTTTAATGTACGAGAAGGTGAGATTTTGGGACTTTTAGGTCCAAACGGTAGCGGTAAATCAACGACGATTAATTGTATTCTTTCCCTTTTGAACTTTAATGAAGGCGAAATTAAAGCTTTTGGTGAAACCATGAAGCCAGATGCTTACAATCTGAAAGCGCAAATTGGTGTAGTTTTTCAGGAAGTGTCAGTGTTTGACGAATTGACGGTATATGAGAATATTGATTACTTTTGCGGATTATATATTAAGGATAAAGTCCAGCGAGTGCAATATATTAAAGAAGCATTAGAGTTGGTTGGTTTGCAGGAGTTTGCGAAATTTTATCCGAAGAAGTTATCGGGTGGACTTTTGAGGCGCTTGAATATTGCCTGCGGGATCGCACATAAACCAAAACTGATTTTCTTGGATGAGCCGACGGTGGCAGTGGACCCGCAAAGCCGTAATCATATCCTTGATAATATTAAGAAGTTACGGGATGATGGCGCAACTATTGTCTATACGACGCATTATATGGAAGAAGTTGAGATTTTATGTGACCGGATTATTATTCTAGATCACGGCAAATTACTGGCCGAAGGCACGTCAGCCGAGCTGAAACAACTAGTGAAAAATCCAGAATGTAGAGTAGTGAGTGGTCCGACATTGAATGATGTATTTCTTGAGCTAACCGGCAAGGAGTTGCGTGATTAATGTTTTGGCATAATTTTTATTATTCTTTGAAGACTTTGTTTGGTGATCGCATGTTGATTTTTTGGACATTTGCTTTTCCGCTAATTTTGGGGACGTTGTTTCATTTTGCTTTTTTGGCGATTGGTGAGAGTGAAAAGTTGAGTATTATTCCAATCGGGATAGTAGAAAGTACTGATGCAAATGAAGATCAGATTTATCGTCCTGCCCTGGAAGCATTGAGTGATCCTAGTGAGCAAGAAACGTTGTTTAGCTTGACGATTGGTTCGGAAGAATTATTAATGCAAAAATTGCAAGATGAAGAAATTGTTGGGTTTTTGAAAGTCCAAGATAGAGCGCCGGAATTAGTTTTTGCGCAGGATGGCGTTGATCAAACGATTTTTAAATATACAGTGGAAGAAATTACTAATACTTACCGTATTGTAGAAGATTTGGCGGAGCAGGCGGTCATGCAATCTAAGCCAAAGAATCCAGCAGCAGTCCAAGAGCTTTATCAAAAGATTGCCGCACAAGCCGCTAGTATAGAGCCAAATTTGCGCGAGACTACGAGCGGTAAGTTAGATTATATTATGATTGAATATTACACTTTGATTGCGATGACTTGTTTGTATGGTGGCATGTTAGGAATGGTGACGATAAATCAGAAATTAGCCAACATGAGTAACGTTGGTAAACGTGTGGCGGTTGCGCCGACCAAGAAAACAACCGTAATTTTAAGCAGTGCCTTAGCGGCCTATGTGACGCAATTGATTGGTCTAGCATTGCTCTTCGCTTATACGATTATCGTTCTGGGGGTAGATTATGGTAGTCATAGTGGGTTAGTGGTTTTATTGTCGTTGATTGGCAGTTTAGCTGGTCTGGCAGTTGGGATTTGCATTACGACTTTACTTAAAGCGAGTGAAAATACCAAAATTGGTATCATTATTGCGGTGACGATGTTTGGATGTTTCTTGTCGGGGATGATGGGTGTGAATATGAAATATATCGTTGACAAAAATTGTCCGATTCTCAATTTATTAAATCCTGCTAACATGATTACCGATGGATTTTATGCTTTATATTATTATGATTCTTTGCATCGGTTCTGGTTTAATATTGTATGTTTGACGGGTTTTGCGAGTACCTTATTAATAGTTTCTGGCGCAGCACTAAGGAGACAAAAATATGATAGTATTTAAAACCTTTTTGAAAATTTTGCGCAAGAATATTGTTGTGATCGTTATATCAACGGGTATGTTGCTAATTTTTGGCGGGTTGAATACAGTCTCTGATGGTAATAGGATGGATTTTGTTGATGACAAGCCTGACATTACAATTGTGGATCAAGATAGCTCTAATGGTGTGACGCAAGGACTGATTAATTATCTCGAGGAGAAGTCGAATTTGATTGAAATTCCATCCGTAGAAGATGAGCTTAAAGATGCACTTTTCTATCGGCAGACGAATTTAATTATTAATATTCCTGAAAACTACAATCGTGATTTTATGCTTGGTAAAAATCCAGAAATTACTTTTCAGAGTAGCGGAGATTATCAAGCGGCTTTTGCAGAAATGATTGTAGCAAATTATCTAAAAACTGCTCGTATTTATCGAGACAGTCTGGTTGACGCAGAGTCGAAACTGACCGAAGCCGAAATGGCGAGTTTGACCGAAAAATTAGTGACAGCGGTTGCTGAAGCTCTGAAATCTGATCTCAAAGTTTCAAAAACTTCTCATCTTGATATAGGTAGTGGCACACGGGCGGCAAATTTCTTTAATTTCGAAAGTTATGCCCTACTGAATTCTTTAATCTTTATTATTGCAATCGTGATGCTGACTTTTAATGAGCCAAAGGTTTATCGTCGTTTGTTAGTTAGTAGCACGGATCCTAGCGCTCAAAGTCGGATTTTGTTGTTTGCGAACTTTGGTTTGGCAGCCGCGATGTGGTTAGCATATTTATTATTAGGGATGTTGATGTTGGATACGGAGATTATCTTTAGCATGCAGGGTCTGTGGTTTATTGTGAATTCTTTACTATTTACATTTTGCGCAACGGCGTTGGCATTTTTGATCGGCAGTTTATTGCATAGTAAAAATGCGGTGAATGGTGTAGCTAATGTCGTGGCGTTAGGTAGTAGTTTCTTGTGCGGTGCCTTTGTGCCACAAATGTGGTTGCCGGATAGCGTTCTGGGTTTCGCACATCTTTTACCGACTTATTATTATATTAACGCCAATAATTTAATCGCAAAAACTGAGGTTTGGGATGTAGTGGCATTGCAAGAAATAGGGTTGAATTTTGGGATGATAATATTATTTACAATTGGTTTTATCGGATTGACTCTTCTAGTTCCGAAAATTAAGCAGAAGCGCAAATCGGGTGCCTAATCACAGTTTTTAATTTGCCTCTGGCGCAGCGACGGGGATCGCTCAGGTAGATTTCGTGGTGATAACGTGGATTAGCAATGTCGAGAGCATACCCCTGTGCTTGCATGTATTCATGCATTTGTGCGATTGTTTGCGGTTCGTTATCATAATCACCAATGTGCATACATTGTACACAGAGACCTTCGTCATAGGTCAGAAAATTGACTTTGCTAAAATCGAGGTGTTTTTTGGCAGTGGCTTCCGAGATTGCCCAGTCAAAATCTGATTTCGTAATAAAATCTGGTACTCTAATCACAGAAATAAAATTAAAGGAGTCTTTGCGCGAATAGTCGATTGTTGTATCGCTGTTATTTTGCCACCAAAAACCTTCGAGTGGTGGGACGACGTAGTTAAAATAACCTGGAATTTGATGCGGGGTTTTGTAACTCATTTTGAGCGTAAAGGCAATCGCGTAAAGCAGTGCAATCGATTCTTGATAATCGCCGTCGCTTTGATTAGGGTCGCCATGGCCACTAACTGCCAGAAAATTCATGGTTGGAACCTCGATAATACTGGGCTTAGTTTTGGGATTGTATAGATCTTTGTATTCTTTCTTAAAATCAAACGACATGGTTGCTCCTCTTTGAATTAATTATACTTGAAAATGAAAGGTTGTGACGTAATATAGCTATTTTGTGAGGACTATTGTAGTGGAAGGTTGCGGTCAATGTAATCATTCGTAGGGATATCGTAATGACATGTTGCGGTTAATATAACTATTTTGCAGGGTCAGGGTAATAATATTTGTTCTTGCTAGATAGTATTGAGAAAAGTGAAGATTTTCCGTAAGATATACTTTGTCGTAAATTGGAAATGGCATTAGAATCTTGTTTGTGTAATGTATAGTTTCTGAGTTGATACATGCTGCGACGGAGAAGGCTATTGATAGAGACTATTGAAAAATCTGGTGGCTAGTTGAGCTTCAGTGAAATTTTAGCAATGAAGTCACGTCATAATTAGTATTTAGGCGTGGATGAATGATTTAGGAATGAAATCGCATCGCAATTATTTCTAGAACGCAGTTCTATGATATAATGAGGATAATGCTAAAGAAGAGAGGTATATAATGCGCGCGTTGCACTTGTTTTTCCGATTACATCGCCCGTACGAGCTGAAACCTGTAGATGGTGTTGAGACTGATCATTTTGGTGGTGAGGCGGCCTTTCGTGAAGCGAATCGCACGGAGTATCAGCCGTTTTTGGCATTGCTGGAACGTAATTCGCAAAAATATCCAAAGTTCGTGTTCTCTTTGGCAATTTCTGGGTTGTGGTTAGAGCAAGCGGAGCGATGGGATCCAGAGCTAGTGCGACGATTGCGGAAATTAGTAAATTTGGGCCATGTGCAACTTTTGGCTGAGCCATATTATTATTCTTTGGCGTCGTTTTATAGTGCGGATGAGTTTGAATCGCAAATGAATTTGCATAAAAAGAAGATGGAATATGTTTTTGGCACGGAATGTCGGGTGCTGGCGATGCCAGAATTAATGTACAATGATCAGATTGCACAGTGGGCGGAACAGGCTGGATTTATAGGTATATTGTCGGGTGGCATGGAGCGAGTTTTGCCTTGGCGGAATGTGAACCAGATTTTTGAGGCGGAGGGCTGCAAGGCCTTGCGAGTTTTGTGTCAGAATTCGCGTTTTTCGCATGCAATTATGCAGGGTACGGATTTGACGATGGTCGAAGGTGTGAAGGCTTCAAACAAGTTTGTCGATGATGCGGATGATGCAATCGAAACAGCTCCGGTGGTTCGCAAAAAATCGACGGCAGCAGAATTTGTGAAGGGCTTGCACGGGGCAAATCGGCCTAAGATAGATAACGTAATTTCTACCAAAGAAGCTAGGATCAATACTACTGGCCAGATGGTATTTTCGGCAAAAAAGTTGCAGAAAGAGCTGGAAATTGAATGTTTGCGAGGTAATTTAGTAAGCGTTTGCCTTGATACGCAAATTTTTAGTCGGTTTCGTTCGGAGGGGATTGTGCGTTTCTTTGATGAGCTGATTTCAAATTGGCTGAAAGTTCCAGGTAATCAGTTTTTGAATATTTCTGAGGCGATTGCTGAGGCGCAGCCTCAAACGGTAATTTCCGTCAAAACTACTACAAATTGGCGCGCCGAAGAGAGTTGCCCGGATGCGGGTTTAATTGCTTTAGACCAAGCCCAATTTTGTCCACCCGATTGGCTGAATTTGCCGGAACAAAAGCGCTTGTCTGAACGCGTTTATGCAATGCGTGATAATGTTTTGATGACAAATGATGAGGTGTTACAATATTATTTTGGTCGATTAACTTGTTTAGATTATGTGGCAATGTTCAATCCTAATGCACCGATTTTGGTGGGTGATAATTATACAAAAAAGTGTAATATGGCCTTGGCGCAGGAGAATTTGGAGCGTTTCGAAGCGGTTTTGGATGATTTTGCGCAGCAGATTATTTCTAAACAGCCTAAGCCGCAGAAATTGGCCGCAGAAGCTACGCAGAATGCTACAGCTTTGCATCAGGAAGGCGAGGGTGAAAACTCTCATGAGTCTGTGCAAGTAGATACTGATAGTGATTTTGCAGTAAAAGTGCACCGTACCATATCAAAGGAGGCGAAGAATGTTCAGAATGTTAAGGTGCCCCAGAATGAGATGAATAGTGTCGCGGGTGAAAAAGTTAGAGTACAACAGTCGCCTCGACGGAAAACTGAATCGCTCACCAATGCGCGGCAGACATCTATGAAAAAGCCCAAGCCACAAGTTAAATACGGTGTTATTGAAGATTATAATCCTGAAATAGAGAAGACGAGCTGGGATAGCGTGGTCAATGAGGCGCCGGAGATTCTAGATTTTAAGGAGGATGGCGCGGGGGCACCGATCGAAATTGCTGAGACCGATGAAGTAGATAATGCGGCCGCTGAGGTACAAGTTTTGGCGCAACGTTTAGCTCAAAAGACGAAGTCTAGTCGTAATTACGAAGGTTTAGCAGAGGCCGAGGTGGTAGAGCGACAGCCGCAGACGCGTGTTAATAATAGCGCAAATGCGAAGAAAACTAAGACGAAAAAAGGCATTTTCCGCCGTTTGACAGTGGAGTAGGTGTTGTTTGCTGTAAAATTATTACGCACGAAGAATACTATCTTTTGTGTATTTTGGGCAAGCTGCACCAATCTCTATATCATTCTCAGATTACGCTTAAGTCTCTGTGTCATCTAAAGATTCCAACCCGACTCAGCCGTAAAATTAATCTTACGAATGATATAGAGATTGATAATCCATTACTATTATCCCTACCGTACTAGGCAGCGGAGAGGAAAGCCGAGAAAACGCCAGTGCAAACCAAAGCCATATATTTTCAATATAGACTCAACCGTCATACCATAACTTCTATCGTTTGCCGATTCAAGTAAGCTACGATCCGTCCAATAGACTGCACTTTCACCACTATTTTTTAAGTTGCCTTCTGGATTAAAAGCATCACTATGCACGAAGAATAAAAACTGCTGTTCAACTTTCATCACTATCACCTTATTCATTACCATTATCCCTACCGTACTAGGCAGCGGAGAGGAAAGCCCCAGAAA
>CAZSPU010000029.1:0-9275 GCA_964608555.1 uncultured Candidatus Saccharibacteria bacterium | reverse complement strand
AACAAAAGGAAAGGGACCCTATTTCAGGGTCCCAGATTTCGCTTTGACTACTTTTCGGCGCAATCGCGCATCAGCTCGCCCAAAATCAACCGGCACAGCTAATCCGCAAATACGATGAAATCCAAGTAAGGAATATCAGTTCGCCCAAAATCAACCCGCGCGCAACTAGTTTCATCACTTATAATAAAACCGCACCGTAGTATCCGATGACAAGTTCACACCGATCGAATGACTTTTGCACTGCAAACCGGTAAGCTGAGGCGGCTCAATAAAATACGACAAACCCCGAATGCAACTTTTATAACGCTTGTAACAAACCTTACCAGAATTTTCATCCACGCACTCAATCCATAAACGATGCCTAATTTCAGGATTAGTATCATTCTTTTGTGACGCTTCAGCTTTCCGCAAATAATTGTTTACTGACTCCATCTGCATCACTTGCCGCGCTTCAAGCTCTTCCTGGCTCACGGCAGTGCTTACTATTTGCATCTTCTGCTGCGCATTTTTGCCAGCGTTCCGCTTCGTAGTCTTCTGTGATTTAATTTGCTTGGCCATTTTCTCACCCCCTCTCGCCATATTCCACATTATAACAATCCGCCCCATATTCGGCAAATCCTTTTTTACTTCTATTGTATGCCGATTCTTCTGTCGCTGCGCGTCAGAAATAACTGCGCATCGCTCAGATATCTATTCTTCGTGCGTAGTGATGCTATTTGGCATGATGGCCATATTAGTCCTAATACTGGCACTTATGGTTTGGTTTGGTCTTCTGACGCAGAGCATAATACAAGCTTTTTGAACACGTATTATCTCTACTTTGATATGCAGGGGACTTATCCTGCGTTGACTGGTAACTATATGCGTTGGGCTGCCTTTCCTCTCCGCTGCCTAGTACGGTAGGGATAATAGTAATGGGTTCTTCGTGCGTAGTGGCGGCCTATATTACGGTGGCCGTACAGATTACTCTGGCTCCTACAATTGCCATTGGACAGCTCGTACTTACGCTAATGCTGAATTGCAGAGCAGTTTCTATCTCACCTTCCATGCAGTAGTTGTTTACTCATCCGTTAGCGCTATCCGTTACTGGGGTTTACCTCTCCGCTGCCTAGTACGGTAGGGATAATGGTAATGGATAACGAATAACGCACCAAAACACCCTAGACTTTTCTGACCAAACATGCTACAATTAAATAGTTACGCACGGTTATTAATAATCGTTTCGGGAGCTTCGCCCGAAGAAGAGGAACTATGGCAAAGAAAGTTATCGGCAACTTAAAGTTGCGCATCCCTGGCGGAAAAGCTACAGCTGGACCTCCAGTTGGCTCGACCTTAGGTCAGTGGGGTCTCAATATGATGGAGTTCATTAATCCATTCAACGAGGCCACCAAAGAATATAATGGCAAAAACGTCATCGTCCATATCAAGGTCTATGATGATCGTAGTTTTGATTGGGTCTGCCTCGGTCAGCCAGTCGACGATCTCATCCGCGAAAAAATCAAGATCGAAAAGGGCAGCGGCAAGCCAAATCTCGAAAAAGTTGGCAAAATTTCCCGCTCCGATCTCGAAGACATCGCTAAAACCAAAATGGGCCAACTCAACGCTATCAATCTCGAAGGCGCCGTCAAGGTTATCGCTGGCACCGCTCGCTCGATGGGTGTTACCGTCGAAGATTAAGCTTATTTCTGATAGTCTAATCATCAAAAGAAGTCTCCATCGCGAGGCTTCTTTTACATACCAGCTCTATTTATGCGACAAATTCCGCAACGTGTATTTCGATCAAACTAATTGATTATCTCAAAAACAACCACAAACCGAAAACATCAGACCAAATCAAAAACTGCAACAAGCCAAAAATAACATCAGGCCAAATCAAAACCCCAACAAACCTTAAACAAAAAACAACATCAGACCGCACCAAAACCACAACAAACCAAAAGCCTAAAAACAAGCCAGCGTTAGTAGTTAATACGATTTTTCCATTGCTCGCGCTCCTGGCGCTGCTTCCACCATTTTACAGTATCAACAATCAGCCAAATCATCAAGCCCAACGCCGCAATCAAGCGCGCAGCCACCGAAATCAAATACGCCGGCGGCACGCCCCGATAAGTCGTGGTAATTTTTGGCAATCCCATAAACGCCCGCCAAGCATTCTCAGATCCGACATAACCCTGCCCCAACAACTCCGTCCCCACTTGCGGCTCACCAAAATCAATATATTGCCAAGTATAAACAGCGCTCACCGCCAGATAAATAATCAACAAACTCACGACCACTTTTACAACGATCCGCACTATTTGGCGCACCAAAACACTACGCTTCTCCTCCGCACTTAGCCGATCGATATAATCCATATATATTATTATAACAAATTTCGTCAAAATCGCGGCCTTGTTCCAGAATTCGCAACCTGATCTCTAGTGCCAATCTAGACTCTATTGTAATTTTTACAACACTTGCCTCTAAGTAAAACTGAGTCAAAATTACCCCCAATCATACAAAATTTCTTCGTTTTCTATCTCTAATCATGTCTAAAAACGGTTTGTTATTCTATCTGTAATGATACCTCAAAAACGACTTATTTCGCAAAATCACCTATTTTACCATGCAACACGGCCAAAATAATGCTTATGCTATTTACAAATTTAGATTTTTGTGGTACAATGAAAGTATAGGGGTACACTCCTTGTATTTTACAACTCTCCATGTCACTTTTAACCGCATTAAGCTTACTTTTCAGTGATCTTAATGCTGTTAAAAACGGCAAATTCCGTCTTTTAGACAGAAGGAGAAACAACATGAACAAGGGAACTAATCAGCGTTATCGCAATCGGCAAGCTCCCCAGCGGTTCTCGACGTCGTCGCTTGCCTACGCAAGTTGCCACGCAGTCAAAACTGCAGCGTCGCCATCTCCTGTGCAAGAGCTTGCAAACCGTGCGCGGATTTTTGGCCGACAACTGTTATGCGACCCCGATCAATTCATCCTCGTCACTTTTCAATCCAACGGCATCAATGATTTCCAGTATTTTCGTAATCCTGATGCCCTCGAAAAAGTTCAGCAGACGATCGACAATATCGCCCTCATCCAGCACAACCTCTGGCAAGGGGAGTTCGAGAAGCTGCGCAGCATCATCCGACTACGCGGATACTGGCTCAAGTTCGAGCTCGACTACGCTATTCTCTGCGCCAAACGCCCAGATTCAGACCGCGGTTCCATCCAAATTGCCCGCTTTGTATACTCGCTGGCAGGCGTCCAGGAGCTTTGCGCGGTTCTCAGCGATCTCGATCTCATGCACAATCAATAGCAATGTTCATGTCCCCGCCCCGTCCACCGACGGGGCTTGTCTTCCATATTGACTTCATGCAGTTTTTTGCTAACATAAAAACAAAATAATTGGGATTTTATGGCACGACGATATATTTTACGCTACGATCTTTGGATTTGTTTAGCCTTGGGCTTCTTAGCAAGTCTCGGCGTTGAGCAAATCGCTACCGCCTCTCTGACCGCCAAATACGAAGAACACAAATCTGAGCACATCGTCGCAGCTGGCGAAATCGGTGGCCCCGCTACCGACGATACCTTTCGCGCCCAGGATGTCGAGGATTTACTTAATCACGATCAATTTACAGTCGTCTCCGAAGGTATCAAATGGCATAATGAAGGCGGCGGGTTTTACAAAAATTTTTATTTGGAATCTCTAGAATTACCCTCGGGCGAACGCGTCGCTGCCCGAATTAACGGCGAAGCCGTCCAGCATAGCGACGACTCAATCTATAGCGGCGATACAATCTTGCCCGTCGGCAAAGTAGTTTACGAAAATCTCGCCGACCATCCTACTTTTCTTCAACAGATTGAATATGCGCATCTGCTCGATCGCACAGATTTTTACATCGACATGGTCGGCAATGCCGCTATCCAGAGCGAAGAATCTTTCATCGAAACTCCCGTCCTCTTAATTCAGATAGCTACAGTGGCAGTCGTTTTCTGCATCGTCCACTTAATTGGCTCCAAAATCGGCCTTTTCCCAGCTTTTTACAGCCGCAAAAACTCCGAAACTCTCAAAAAATCAGAATGGGAGTGACATTTTTGCAGATATGTATTAGAATATAGTTAAAATTAAAACTCTAAGATTAATCAGGTGTTTTTAACTTAAAAATTACAAATTTTAATATATTAAAGGTAAGTCAACTTATGCACAACGAAAAAGTTCAAAAAATTGATTTTATTTATCTCATCGGCTACATCTTTATCCCAATTTTAATCTGTACGATCGGTTTTGAATTAACTTATCTATTTTTCCGTCATGGTGGCGTTGGCGCAGTTATCACCTCTCTCGTACCGCCGCTTTTAGCTATGGTTTGGTGGATTTTTGCCGGGAGCTTCATTTTCCGTCGCCATACCAAGGCTTTCGAAAAAGAATTCAGCGCTGCTGGCTACAATCGCAACAACACTTTCTACGGACGCGGCAAGACCGTCATCCTTGACATCGATCACGGCATGTTAGGAATTTGTTTCTTCTGGAATCCTTGGAAAAGTTACATTCTCCCGGCCTCACGCATTTCTAAGGCCTGGACTGACAACGGCAAACATGGTGCCGGAATCATGGAAGGCAGCCAACAAGTTAGTTTCTTATTCGTGATCGACGACGTGACTGTACGTGTCAATACCTTTAGCTCCAACCAACGTTTCCGCATGGACGACAAGCACATTTTGACCGGCATTTCTAAAGCCGATATGATGGTACAGGGAATTGAAGACGCCAAGAAGAATTCCAAAGCCGGACACGACAACAAAACAGATTCCTCTGCCAAAACCAAATCATCCAAATCCGACGATAAGTCCGCATCTAAATCCGAAAAATCCTCTAAATCAAGTTCAAAATCAACCAAATAATGGGTATATTTAAGAAAGCTAAAGCTTGGTTTCTCGATGATTGGTGCACCGAATGCACTACCGAAATGCAAACCCGCAAAAAGCAACTATTTTTGCTTCCCATGACCGTTGGTCACTTCGTTGATCACGACGATTATCAGTATTATCTCGACAACCTAACCAAAGTGAATAAGAAAGCCGACATCCCAACGGGAGTCTATGCTTGCGGCGCCCATCTTTATCAATGTCCAAAATGCCAAAAGAAAGTCGTCAAACTAACACTTTTCCTCCCCGTTCGCGACCAAGAGCAACTCGACGGAGTGCACGTCTTCACCGATCAAGCCATGATCGACTTCCTCGAAAACTGCTGATCAAAGTTAGACATAATTATACAAGAGTCGAAACCCAAAATAGGCACGTACTGTTACATTTCTATCGCTTCGTGCGTAGTGGCTACGCTCATTACAATGGCCATACTAACTGGTCCAGCATAAACGGTTACGGCTGGTCATCGCGCACCTATACTAGCACTGGTTTTCAGGGCGGTTTCAGCCTCGACTTCCTTACTTTAGACGTTTACCCATCCGGCGACAATGGCTATAGCTACCGTCTCTACGGTATGCCTCTCCGCTGCCTAGTACGGTAAGGATAATGGTAATGCATAAGAACGGGAAGAAGTATTTCTTCGTGCGTAGTGGCGTAATTGAACCCGACGGCCTAAAATGGCATGAACGTACTTTCTACTGGAGCGATCGTTCTATAGAATATGACCCTAGGGGTGTTTGGGGATTAGGATTAAAACCGCAGCTAGTTTTGTCTCCTGCCGAAATTAATAATCGTGACCATGGTATGCCTCTCCGCTGCCTAGTACGGTGGGGATGATGGTAATGGATATAATCATCCTGTCGAACAGCCTGTCCCCCCTCCCCCTATTATGCTACTCGCCTTCAAGCGTACGCTGCAGCGACACTGGAAACTTATAAGGTTGACAAAGACCCGAGCTAAGCCCAGGTCATGTAAATAATTATTGTTCGCCAAACTCCATGGCCATCCGTTCACTTGTACTGAGCGGCTTCCAATTATACGCCGGCGGTTCTTCTGGCTGATAGTCGCCAGTAACGCCTCCGTCATAATCAGTTGTTTCTGTGTAACCGCCAACATTAGGGCAAGTCCGCGCTGTTGATTGGCCATACTTTTCCATCCAACCTGGCGAAAAAAGATAGATAACAGTCCAACCGTCACTAGTGAATTCTTCTGTATGGTTTTCGCTCGGCCAAGTGTTGTAGAGTTCCCAGCCTTCGGCGTCATTATTAAACGGGCTACCGTTGAGATGGAAAACTACCTTATCATCCGACGTATCTTCGTTAGTATCATCGTCGCTCGCGTCTTCGTCTGTACCTTCGTTATCAAAGTCTTCGCTGATGTCTGTACTGTTACTTGTCTCTTGCCGAATATAGCCAGTAGTACGACCAGTTGTTCCTTGCTGAATATAGCCAGAAACATAACCATCAGCAAACTCAATTGTTAAAACGTCAGGGGACTTGGGACGGTTAATCGGAGGAAGTATCAGTAGAGACCATGCTAACGTAGCAAGTACGACTTTACAGTTAAACCGCCACTGCCGTGCCACGAAAAACACCAGGGGCACCGAGGTAACTCACACTATGATCATTTTTAACATAATTTTACCCTCCTAAAATTATTGTTAGCAAACTGCTAATATGCTAGCCTAAGTCATCTTACCTAAACTTATATCTCTATTGTAGCACACTTTCTCAAAAAAGTCAATACTAATTATGGTAATTTGACATTTTTACAAGTATTTTATATTCAAATTAACTTTTTTGTACACCGATAACAGCCAGAAGAGTTGATTTTTGTAATATTCTCTGATATAATCAAAGGAAATATTAATGTTGGAAGAGAGCAATCTCGCTATTACCACGGAAAGGGAAATATGGCAGAAGATAAAACTGCAAATACTTCAGAAATGAACGAAGAGGTCAAGGCTGGCGCTGCGATCGAGGAAGTTAAAGAAGAAAAATTCGCGAAATCTGGCAAAAAATCCAAAAAACATATCGAAGAAGTCAAGGCTGAAGAAGAGCGCCAAGCGCGCAAAGCCGAGACTAAAGCTTTAGAAGAAGCTGGCGAAAAGCCACGTGGCGCTGCACCAGTTACTCGCCCATTGATTGAACGTCGCGGCAAAAAATATCAAGAAAAAGCTAAACTTGTCGAAAAAGATAAGCTTTATACATTGGCCGAAGCGTTGGATCTCGCCGCCAAAACCAACCCATCCAAGTTTGACGCTACCGTCGAAGCGCATGTGCGTCTCGGAGTCGATCCGCGCCAAGCCGATCAAAATATCCGCGCTACTGTCGTTTTGCCAAATGGTAACGGCAAAACCGTCCGTGTCGCCGTCTTTGCTCCGCTCGATGAGGCTAAGAAGGCTGCCGCTGCTGGCGCCGACATCGCCGAAGACGAAGAATTCCTCAAGCGTCTCGAGAAAGGCGAAATTGATTTCGACGTCTTAATCTCGACTCCACAATATATGCCAAAGCTTGGTAAATTCGCTCGTCTGCTCGGTCCAAAAGGCTTGATGCCAAATCCAAAAGCCGGTACAGTCACCGCCGACCTCGAAAAAGCCGTCCAAGAATCCAAAGCCGGCAAGGTCGAGTATCGCGTCGACAAACAGGCTATCATCCACATCGGCCTCGGCAAGACCAGCTTCGATCAAGCTAAATTGCTCGAAAACGCCGAAGCATTCTTTGACTCCCTTAAAAGTCATCGCCCAGCCTCTCTCAAAGGCAGTTATGTTAAGTCTATCTTCGTTACAACTTCACAGGGCCCATCAATTCCAGTCGAAAACATCTACAATTAACCTTAGATAAAACATTTAAAACTCCGCTTATTTACTAGGTGGAGTTTTTCGTGCGTAGTGGTTTTGCTTATTATGGCGGCTCCATTGGTGTGCTAGGTGATATTGGCTACGTTTGGTCATCTTCTCCTCAATCACAGGCCAATGTTATAGATAGTTTCTATGCAGCCTTCGATAGTTCAAATGTCTACCCGTATAATGACCTTGATCGCTTATGCGGCTTTCCTCTCCGCTGCCTAGTACGGTAGGGATAATGGTAATGAGAAATATGAAATTAAAATCTACTACAAAAACATAGTTTTCATTACTTTTATGGTAAAATAACTATAAAGAATGAGTGTGATAAGTAACAAAGAAATGGTTTAACAATGCAAAAGGGAAATACTTCAACCAAAAAAACAACCGCTAATTTAGGAACGCGATCCAAAAAAACTAAATATCCCGATTCTTTAATACTCATAAAAATCAGTACAATTCTAGTAACACTTTATGTAATCGCATGGATTGTCTTTATGATTATTTTTTCAATCAATCAAGGCAACATCTTTGGCGCTTACGGCCCCGATTGCACGACAGTAGCATGCGGCGCTCAACAATCAGAAGGCCTTGGATTTGCGCTATTGCCATTGTGGCTAGCCGGTTTAATAGTAGCGATACCAGTTTTCATTCTTGATTTGCTCGCATTACTCGGACTAGAAAACGCCCCGGCAACCCGTCGACGTCGAATTGGCACAATTTGCGGTTGTCAAGCAATTCTCGCCATTGTTATTTTCCTCTGTATTTTCTTGGATATGCAAATCTTTTTGCTTGCCTATTGGCTTCAAACTGGAGCGGCTATCGTCTTGTGTATGCTAATGAGCTTGGTTGCCTTTTTCAAATCCAAAAAGAAGACCAACGCTGCCTAGCTCCAATCATATATCGCTATTAGTTTTGACAATATGTATTAAACAATATACGAAGCTACAGTATCTTCTGCCATCTCCATTACCATTATTCCTACCGTACTAGGCAGCGGAGAGAAAAGCCCCAGTAGCGAGGATTATGACTAGAAAGATAGACTCCGGCGGCGCCGTGAAAACCAAGACGAAAACTGCCAAGAAAGTTAGGGCTGGAATTGGCATTTGATGACCAGATAAATCCAGTTTCTCCATCTTCAGCTAACCAGCCTTTTTCCTGATTATAGCCACTACGCACGAATCCATTACCATTACCATTATCCCTACCGTACTAGGCAGCGGAGAGGAAAGCCCCAGAAACGGCTGCCGTTGTTGTTGGACGGGGCGACACCAGAAGCACTGAAGGCGAGGTAGAAACTGTTCTGAAAATAAGCATTAGTATAGGCGCGAGATGACCAAAGGTAACCACCGATGCCGGATACTTCAGTGCGGCCACCGTAATAAACTACCCCGAGGCAGAGACCTCGGGGTTTTCGGTTTTGTCCAGCTTTAGTCAAGTTATTCAAAGAGCTTAATTTGCCCACGATACAGTCGATGATATTCTTTTCCTTGCCCTCGTACATAGTTACGT
>CAZSPU010000028.1:0-9581 GCA_964608555.1 uncultured Candidatus Saccharibacteria bacterium | reverse complement strand
TTTGCCATGCTAACTTTAATTGCGATTATGTTGCACTTGAGAATGGAGATCGGGAAAAAACTATTGCATTTTTAATAAATGTGTGCTATAATAAAGAATGAGGCTATTATAGAATATCTAAAATAGATCTCAAATGCACCTTGAAAGGAAGATGGAATCATTATGGGAGATCCAATCAACAAACAGGTCCTTTGCGACAAGCAGCCTGAAATCATCGTAGTAAACGAACCCAGCAACGCTACTGATAGCGTGCAAGTCCTGATTCGCAACTTACCTACCATTCCCGGACCGCTGCGCTCGGCCTCCTTTATGGAAATCGCACGCCAGCTGGTAAAAGATATCGCCGAAAACGGCATCGAAATCCAGATCGACAGTGGGCATACTACAACCTGTCAGTTAGGTATTTCTTACACCGTGCTTCGTCATGACAATAATGACATCACCGTGTGGTTTATCCACAACACCGCAGCCCCCGTAGCCGGAGTCAAGCAACTCGTGAGGGGAGACGACCTTACGAAGAATATCCTGTCGCAGCAGCTCCTTGAGATTCAAGATGACTTCTTCGGCACCGACCAGCAGATCATTAGCGATCTGAACAAAGTGGTTGATGCATTCAGTCGGAGCCTGCGCAAAAGCTTGGCTGAGTACGTAAGCCAGAATCACCCCAAGGCTGTCCAGAAGGCAATTCACGAAGCCGTCTACGGATGCGCTTTAACCTTCGCCAGCAAAGCTAGGGAGTTTTTCGAAAAATCCCCTTGTATCAAGCAAGATCGTGATCTTTCTCCTAGTGAGAACACTGATTCCGAACATTGCGTCCATCTTCCAAAAACAAATTTAACCATATCTGCCTGAGATCAGTTGCCATACCAATGCCGTGAGCTTTTAACTAACCTCCTTTAAAGATACCCCCTGGCTGATCACAGGTACTCTAGGCCGCCCTGCTTATAGGGCGGCATTTTTTATCCATAATCGCTATCATCCATTACCATTATCCCTACCGTACTAGGCAACGGAGAGGAATACCTAGATAGCGGTTAACGTTGTCGTATGACGGGCCAATGCCTGAAGCGTTAAAATCAAAGATGAAGACGTGTTGAAAAATTGTATCGGAGTTTGAGCGAGAAGAATAATAGGTACCGTTTCCACCAGGATTCCAAATTCGTCCATCATCGCTAATCGCATCACTACGCACGAAGAGATTCATTACCATTATCCCTACCGTACTAGGCAGCGGAGAGGAAAATTACTAAGACGATTGTTAGACGCAAATGGATCGACATCTATTCTATTAAAATATAGAAAATAGCTATGCTGGAAATGATGATCCGTACTTGAGCGCCCAGACCAATATACGTTACATTCCCCCGCAGAAGGACTAAGGTAGCCATGTGGCCACATTGCATCACTACGCACGAAATAACAAGTATTCGAGAGAATGCGCAGTTATTTCTGACGCGAAGCGGCAGAATAATCGAACTTGTATTTTCTGTACAAGTCCAAACGTAAAATAACAGGAGTAATTTCAGTCTAGTTTAACCTTTAATTAATGTCTAAGCGGTCATTTTTGGCGCTTGCAATGTACTTATCACATTACCATTATCCCTACCGTACTAGGCAGCGAAGAGGACGTCCCCAATAACGTTTAGTGTAGTAGCTAAAATCCATTGATGTGTGAACTACCGAGGCGTCAAAGTTTAGAGCAAAACTGTTTTGTGTTGCATCATTAGCAACAGTACGATTAGACCAGCCGTCACCGTTAACCCCAAACCATTGATTAATAGCAGTATAATTTAATCCGTCACTACGCACGGATATATTTCTCATCTCCATTACCATTATCCCTACCGTACTAGGCAGCGGAGAGGAAGACCTTGGAAAAAGTAATTTTTATATGACAATATCACATCTTTGTCCTGAAACATAATATTATCAGCATACCAACGGCTGGAATCTATATGCATAATAGAAGACCAACTATGCCCGAAACGACCGCTGCCCGACATTACATAACCAACTGGATTAATCGAATCACTACGCACGAAGCGCACAAAAAACTCCCTCACTTTTTACAGATAGGGAGCTATTTGCTATTTACGCAAACCGAGAGCTGCAATCGTCTTCTTATAAGTCTCGAAATCAGTACGTTCGAGATACTTCAAGAGCTTCTTGCGCTGACCAACCATTTGCATTAATCCACGCTTCGCCATGAAATCATGCTTATTCTTCTTCGCATGCTCAGTAACTTCCTTGATCCGCTCGGTCAAAATCGCTACCTGCACCTCCGGAGAACCCACATCATCCTTGCTACGCGCCAACTTCGCCATCGCCTCGGCTTTTTTCTCTCTAGTAATCATATGTCCACAATTATAGCACACCCCTTAGCAGCTTTCAACCCCTTATTTTCATATTTCCCTATCATTCCAATCGTCGTAAACAAAACTACTTCCATTACCATTATCCCTACCGTACTAGGCAGCGGAGAGGAAAACCATACTAACGATCAGAGCTGGCAAATGGACTAGATGTTGTATTACTAAAATAAAAACTAACAGAACGTTGGAAATCAGCAGTAGAACGCGTACGCGTTGACCAAAACCCCACTAAACCACCTGTTCCTGCACCCATTTGTCCAGCATACCAAACACTTCCACTACGCACGACACGAATCTTACGCCACTTCGTGCGTAGTGGCGGAATATATCCAGAAGGCGCTTCACACCAAAAAACCGGATTTGAAGGTAATTACTGGTCTTTCAATACTTGGATTGATTTAGATTATCACGCTTTTCGTCTATATTTTATCGACAAAACAACTATACAATTGAATATTGATCGTCTTTGGGGCTTTCCTCTCCGCTGCCTAGTACGGTAGGGATAATGGTAATGGATGTGGTAGCACAAATAACTCCTGTGTGGGGAATAAGACTTGGGCAAGCGCCCAGGAGCGGCCCCACACAAGAGTTATTTGAGCCAATCAGTCCTCATATTCTAACCACCGACACGTCACTCACACTTTCCGCCCTGCAAATCCACAACTCTCCCCGTCGCCTTCAAATAATGCTCCAGCGAATCATACGCACCATTATTATACTTCCCTGTCGCAATTTCCGTCGCCGCTTCCACTCCTACATAACGATAATGCCAGGTCTCAAACAACCCCGTCGAACCATTCGCATCCACATTCAACGGCTCACTCATCAAACCTCCCGCCCACATCTCCGGAAAACGATCAATAAATCCATACTTATAAGAATTCTCCTTCAACCATTGCCATTCCACGTGATTGGCAAAATCATCCGTGTTCAACTCACTTCCATAAGCCAAATCTATCAAATCACAAGTCAAACCCGTATGATGATCCGACGTCCCGGTCGCCGCACACAACCGCCCACACTGCGTTCCTCGCGCCCGAAAGCACGAATAAGTTCCCATTTCATGTCCAGGATAATTCTCTTGATACGCCGCCACCATCTCGCGCAAATGCTGCGCCGCTTCCGCATTCATCAAATTATCCCCATTCCCCGCGACATGATATTCCGGAATCCCATAAGTCTGCGACACAGAAATCAATTGGCTTTGTCGCCCAGCGATAAAATCCAAATCCACCGTAAAATTCGGATTAATCAACATTAAATTCCCATATTTCGCCGTACAATTCCCCGTCTGAACACTAGAATTATCCGCTCCATCCTCACCTTGCTTTTGATCTGACTGATCGTCCTTTTTGGTATTTGGTTCACTTTTCGCATCATGATCATTCTGCGAATCACCCTCATCTCGCACCGGCTCTTCCGTGCGCAGCTCATGCACTTCCACCGTTTTCTCATTACCGTGCCATTTCTGCCACAAATGCCAATTCACCACCAAACTCACCATCAACCCTCCCAACGCCACTCCAGCGATCACCCGCGCAATTTTCAATCCCGGCTTCCGCCGCCAACCTTGCCAGGCCCCCACCGCCGCAATCAACAACAACAAAACGCTCACCACCGCACCACCTACTAATTCGCCCTGCGCAAAAAATTCCATCTCCTGATTATAATACAAATCTTGCGTATAAATTAATTGTTCATCTTGATAAACTTTCCATTCGCCCAGCTTCGCGCCCTTTTCCGTTGTTCGCGTAATCTCATCCACACCTTCATAAATATAGCGCAGATCTTCGCGCCGCATCCCATTCTTCAGCGCCACCGCCACCGTCTCATCCGCCATCAACTCCAACTCCTGCGTCTCGCTTTCACGCACCGGCAACCTCACCAGCCACTCGCCCGCCTTCACAATTTCCAGCGGCTCATATTCCGTCTCCACCCACTCATAAATCTTCTCCGCATCCGCCACGTGTTGACCATCCTCCGCCCCAATCGTCACCAAAATATACCGCGCACCCTCAATCTCCGCCGTACTCGCTAAACATCGCCCCGCCGCATTTGTAAAACCCGTCTTTCCGCCATCTATCAAATCTGTCGGCACAAAAGTCTTCTCTACTGTCCGCCCCAATGACGGCAAATCCGCCGCAAAAGTCTCAAAAATCCGCCGAAAATCCTCGTTCTGCACAGCAACTTCCACCAATTTCGCCATATCCGCCGGCGTCGAATAATTCTCCGCATCCATCCCCACCGGATTACTGAAATGCGTATCATTCATACCAATTTCCGCCGCCCGAGCATTCATCATTTCCGCAAAATCCGCTATCGAACCCGCCGTACTAATCGCCAAAGCTTGCGCCGCATCACCTGCCGACGGCAACATTGTCGCCATCAACAACTCTTCAATGCTTAATTTCTGCCCACTTTCCAGCCCAATAATCGCAAACTCCTCCAATCCTTGCAACATTTCTGGCGTAATTTCCACTATCTCATCCAACTGTCGATGTTCTAAGGTGAGCAACGCCGTCATCATTTTCGTAAGTGACGCTACTGTAGTTTTCACGTTTCCAGCATTCTCGCTTACCACAAAATCAAGCGTATCATTCCACAAATAATACGCTCTCGATGATAATTCCAAATTATTCAATCCCCAACCCCTGCAAAGTTTGCGCGTCCTCAATCCGATAATTCCCCACTTGCGTCCGCCGCAACGCCGTCAAATACGCACCCGTCCCCAGCGCCTTGCCAATATCTTCCGCCAACGTCCGAATATAAGTCCCGCTTGACACTTTACACCGAAATTTCAAAACCGGCCATTCATAATCCAAAACTTCCATCTCATAAATCTGTACACGACGCACCGGCATCTCCACCTGCTTCCCCTCCCGCGCCAACTTATATGCACGTTGCCCATTAATTTTTACCGCCGAATAATTCGGCACCCGCTGCCAGTTTTCCCCAACCAAGTTTTGCACACACTTTTCCACAGCCATTTTGTTCGGGATTTTCGTGGCCAACTGTTCGGGCATTGCAACAGCAAACCGCTCATCTGTCAACTCATCCACCGCTCCATCCCTCATCTTCTCCTTCTTCGCATTTCCTGTCAACGAAGAAGAAGTAGCAAAATTATCAGTCTCTATATTCGCATCTACATCATTACTCACACTTGAGGAATAACTAGAAACAGTAAAATTATCGACATCTTCATTCAGAGCTAAATAAGTACTTTCTTGATTAATGTCCATATCTCCAGAAAGGCCAGAAGTAGTTAGCTTATTCGAGGCGACAGGAGCAACGGAAGAATTGACAACCATATCGGACACTGCATCAGCATCATCAGGGCCTACGCCTGGGGAAAGGCCAGAAGTAGTTAGCTTATTCGAGGCGACAGGAGCAACGGAAGAAGACGTACTAATAGTACGTCGACTGAGTAGCGCATCTGTCAACGAAGAAGAAGCAACTAATTCTAGCCTTTCCCCCTCATAATCTCCCGTTGTGGAGATAGACCCCAAACACGCTGTTGCCACATATTCTTTATCCAACTTCAAAAACTCATTTGCCTTTTTTGTACCTTTACCAATCAACAGAATCAAAAGCCCAGTCGCAAAAGGATCCAGCGTTCCCGTATGTCCGACTTTTACCTTTTTGCGTTTCTGCACCGTCGTGCCGTCCCGACGTTGCACGCTTACCATCCCTGCCTGCTCACTCAATTTGCGTCGTACTCTCGCCACCACGCCAAAAGAGCTCATTCCTTCTGGCTTGTCAACTAGCAAGATTTCATTTTCCATGACTTAATTATATCATAATCACGCCAAGTCACAACTTGACAAAATTTTACATCGGTGATGGCATGCTCGGCGGCATCATACTAGAACCCGTTGCTGGCGCCGGCGGCGGTGGCAATACTACGTCTTGACGTTCAACTGGCTGTCCTGGCAACACCATCGTCGGGCTCGAAGTCACCGGATTGGCGGCTACCGCAGACCCCTGCTCACCTGGGGCAGGCGGCAAAGCGTCCGACACCACCGCCGGCGCCGCAGGTGCAACCTGTCCATTCGCCACAGAAGTACCATTGAACTGACCACTACCAAACTGACCCGCGTTACTCTGACTACCCGGAGCTGGTGGCAAATTCATCGTCTCTTCCCCCGCCATCTGCGGCGAAATTGCTACTCCCGGATTCATGGCCGGCGGCGCAATTGGCGTTTCCTCGGTCAAAGCTTGTTGCAACATATTTGCATAATTCACATTTTGGTCATTCGTCGGCTCCGGTGGCGTAATATTCATTCCCACCATCGGCGCGCTCGGCAAAACCGGTGCCGTCGTCGCCATCGCCTTCGCTTCCACAATCGGCGCATTCGTCGGCTCCGCCACTACTTCCGGCTTCTGCACATCAGTCACTCCCAGAATAATCGGTTTAATAATAGTTGCTGCCGAATCAATCGGTGTCGCTGGCGCCATCGCCGGAATCGCCACATTAGCCGGATCTGGCCCCGTCACCGCATTCAAACCTTGCGCAATTTGCGACGCCGGATTATTAAACCCTACAATCGGATTGATCATCGCGGTATTAGTGGGATTCGTCGCACCCGTTGCCGCATTCGGCACCGCACCTGATGCCTGCGACGGTTGTTGCTGAGCAACATTATCAATAATATTCGCCGAGATCAACTGCTGATCCGCCCCTACCGACATCAACTTTGAAGCCAGCGTCAAAGTGTTTGGCGAAGTTCGATTATTAGAAAAACGATCAGTCGCCGCCACAATCCCTGTCAACAACGCCGTTGCCACATCCACATCCAGCGTCGTATCTTGACCCTGCACCTCGAAAACCAACTTCGTCACCATCTCCGATACCGAACTCGCCGTCGGATCACTCCACTCAATTTCACCGAACCGCCCCGGCTCCCCCGCCGTAATATCCACAATCGAAGCATCATGCATAATCCGCCCATGCTCCGTCAACGCTTCATCCAAATCCCCCGCCGAGCGCACATTAATCGCAATTACAAAATCAACATTATAATCCCCCCGCATAAAAGTCAAATCTTTCTCTGAAATCGTCGTCTTATACGGCGTAATAAAGACCTTTACAAAATCCCCCTCCAACTTATAGCGCAAGTGATCGGCCTTATCCTTATTCAAAGCAATAATAAAATCCTGCAAACTGCCCGTATCCGACTCAAACGTCGCATCTGGCCGCAAAAAAGCCAACTTATCCGGCGTCTTTCCAGAATAAATCGCCGTCACGTGATGAGCTAAAGCATCCAAAAACATCGTCAACGCAATCGCCGCCGCAAAATCGTCCACCGACGGATTCTTTGACATCGCCACCAGAATATTCTCAGAATTCTTGATTTTCTCGGCAATTTTCTTCACAAAATCACCCTGACTGGCGCGACTTACCATCGCTTCAGCTACTTTACGCGGATCTTCTTCTGTTTGTTGTTTAATCGTTGATTTTTGGTTTTGGTCTTGCATAACATGCCCCTATCTTTCCATTATAGCACACAATTCTCAAAATTGCAACCATAATTCCCTACTAAAATCCGTCCATCAGCCTTATCCTGTGCTATAATCTTCTTATGAAGCCTAAAGATACCATTAAGGTCGCTTATCTTACTCTCTTCCGCCAAAAATTCCGCAATCTTCTCGCTATTTTAGTCACCGGCGCGCTCTTCGGTATTCTCTTTGGTCTACAATTTATCAGCGAAGGTATGAAACAGTCTCTTCTTCATGCCAACCAAACCGCTAGTGGCAACGATATCCTATTTATTGGCGCTGAATGCATGCCAAATCTTGACCAAGAAGATGGCAATATTAATAGTGATAACCCTAACAATAGCATGGACAATAACTCCGTAAACAATCCCTACAATTGCCGTGAGGATCAATTCAACAAATACGTCACCAATTACGGCGGCGAAATCATCGGTCATGTTTACACTAATCACCTCGATTTTAGCTCCAGAAATACTTATTTCGTCCCAAAATCTGCCGTAGCGAATTTCCACTGGGGTAATTTCGCCAACCAACCTACCGGCTCGATTCCGGTCATTCTTAACTCCGAAGACATTACTAACCTTCAAAACTTTACTCCCACCCCCACGCTCGACCAATTCTATCAAGGCAACTTCCGCATTCCCCAGCCTCAACGTTCCAGCATCTCCACTAAAACCGCTCTCGAACTTATCCAAAAATACGACCAAACATCCTTCCCGCTCGAAGACAGCGAATTATTTATCGCACGCGTCTCCGCCGACCCACTCTACGAAATGAGCTTTCCGCAAAGCAAAAACTTCCCCAATCCCCTCAACAATTATCTCCCCTATGGCACCACCAATCTATCCGTCAGTCCAATCATCTTCTTCGACGGTGACAGCCTCACCGACGCCGGCATTCCCGAATCAGCCGCACCATACGCATTACCTCTGGCCAAATTCACCAATCTCCGCCAAGCCTATGCCTTCTCTACGGATTTCTCCGACTACCTCACTCGCCGCTATCGAGGCATTAGCTATGTCGTCAATCTCTTTGGCAACCAAACCGAAATTCTCACCACCGCTGATCAAACTAATGTCTTCCTCACGGAGCTCCAGCTCCTCCTCATCCCCATCGCCTGCATTATTATGATTATAACCTTTATCATTTTAATCCACCAACAAACCCATATCATCGCCCTCTACCGTTCTCTGGGAGCTACCCGCAGCAATCTCGTCATGATTTACGCCACCTATCTATTAGGACTTTGCTTCTTAGCACTATGCATCGCACTCATCATCGGTAGCATTTTCGCTCTCATCGTCAGTTTTCTTAACTCCGACGCTCTCTCTAATATTATCGTCCGCACCTACATGATCGAACGCCCTAGCTTTCTCCTCCTGTGGGGACTCAACTGGCAAACCCTCTTCATGTGCCTCACGATTCTCCTAATCCCTGTCCCCACTATCCTGATTGCCATCAATCAACTCTCCGCCCAAAACATCGCCAAAAGGCTCCACGCCGATTAAGCTTATCGTCCACTTATAATGCAAAACCCATCGTCTCTATAGAGCAAAATAGACTTGACCGGATTAAAAAGTTTTGATAGAGTAAGAATGGTTATTGTTTTAGCGTCGCTTCTTTGAAGTGACGCTAATTTTTATGCCAAACCAAAATAGTTGGTTTAATACTCATTTTAAGTTGTTTTATACCTCTGTTCTATTAGAGAGATAA
>CAZSPU010000027.1:0-11575 GCA_964608555.1 uncultured Candidatus Saccharibacteria bacterium | reverse complement strand
TAATATAAGGGCAAAAATACGAGACCACCGAGTCGTGATATAGTGAAATTATGAGTAGAAAAACCAAGTTCACCCCAGAAGTGACGGAGCGAATCCTGACCTTGATTCGTGACGGATTCACCGTGTCTGATGCTTGCCGTGGAGCAATGATTTCTACTGACACTTTCTACCGTTGGTGCGACAAATACCCAGACTTCCACAAAGCTGTGGTTGAGGCAACCGACCTTCAATGGAAGTATGCCGAGCAACTTGTCCGTAGTGGCTACCGAAGTTATACCAGAAGACTAAATCGACCATCGGCAAATTATCGGTCACCTGGGAATATGCCGTTTGAAATTGAGTTATAATGCCGTGAGTAGTCCTCGCAACTGGTATAATAAAAATAGGAAAAAGGAACATATTTTATGAGTGAAGATACTATACCTGACCCAAACAAAATCCACCCCATAGTAGGTTATGACAAGGAAATTTATATCAAACCAACCATTACAAAACCAAATGTAATTGTCGGAGATTTTACTTACATTGCTGATACGGACTTTGAGAGTCACATTTCGCATCATTATGACTTTGTCGGTGACAAGTTGATTATTGGTAAGTTCTGCCAAATCGCTGCCGGAGTCGAGTTTATAATGAACGGAGCAAACCATCAGAGAAATGCCGTGACGACTTTTCCGTTCTATACTTTGGAGGGCTGGAAACAAGATACACCATCAGAAACAGAAATGGGTCTGAAGGGTGACACGGTAATCGGAAACGATGTTTGGATTGGACAAAATGTGACATTTCTTCCTGGCGTAAAGGTTGGCGATGGAGCGATTATCGGTGCTAATACGGTGGTGCGAAATGATGTTGAACCTTACACCGTAGTAATCGGTAATCCTGCTGAGGTCTTGCGAAAACGATTTGATGACGACTTAGCGAAACTCTTGGAGCAGTTCAGATGGTGGGATAAGAGTATCTCGGAGATTCAAACTCTGATTCCGCTACTTACAAATAGTGATTTGGAATATGTAAAAAGCGAACTAAAGCGACTAACACAGCAGAGATAAGTGCTAATAAGCGTAGCATACAACATACCCTCGCTGGGAATATCTGTTCCAGCAAGCATCCCAAATGGATAAACTCTTTCTCATCAATAGTGCAAATAAGCGTAGAATTGGCTGGGTTCAGGAGAGATTTCGCAAGTTTTAATCTTTTCTCCATCATAGACAACCACTTACTATGACGATACACATCATTGCTGTCTACATAATCATTGTTATACTTCCAGTCCCTTGCTCCAGTATTATACGGTGGGTCGATGTAGATCACATCAATTTTACCTGCGTGAGTATAGTTGAGGACGGAGAGTGCGTGATAGTTATCGCCTTCAATAATAATGTTTGTTGGTGCACTTGTCTCCGTCATCACGACTGCCATTTCAGGGACTTCCTTAACAACTGGGAGTTTTACTGTGCACTCGGTAGCAACTGATTCTGGTTTATCTTCCCAGACTAAACCAAACTTCTTCCGTTTCCTAAGCGATGCAATAATTTTAAGCAGTTCTTCCCTGCTGCACTCGCTAAGAGATTTATTGTCCATTGTTTTCCATTTTTATTATACCATACTATTTCGCAATCTCTACAAAACTGCGAGTTTGCGAAATACCCCTGTTATTTTAGCGTTACCATTTCGCAATCTCCACAAATTTGCGTTTTTGCGAAATGAGAGATATAATGTAATCAGTAAAAATAAGGAGAAGTGTATGGCGAAGATCCAGAGGACCTACCTGCAAAAAATGATTCAGGCTATCGGGACAGAAGACATCAAGATCATCACTGGTGTTCGGCGAAGTGGCAAATCGGTGCTACTTAAAGATTTCAGGGATTACGTCGAGTCTACCAGTCCTAATGCCAACATCATCTACATCGACTACTCACTGAGGAAGTTTAAGGATATTAAAAATGCCGATTCCCTCGATGCTTACGTCGGAGAGCAGTTCGTTGATGGAAAAGACAACTTTTTACTAATAGACGAAGTGCAGATGTGCGATGAGTTCGAATCGGCGATAAACAGTTTCCACGCTGAGGGCAAATATGATATCTATGTAACTGGTTCAAACGCATTTCTGTCCAGTAACGACCTTGCTACTCTGTTCGTAGGTCGAACCTACACTATCGAGGTGTTTCCCTTCTCGTTCAAAGAGTTTATGGAATATTTTGAGTATGACGATAAGGAACTCGCTATCGACAAGTATGTCGAAGAAGGCGGAATTGCTGGCTCCTATGGCTACAAGACGTTGGCCGACAAACTCGCCAATGTGAAAGAGGTGTATGATGCCCTAATCATCCGAGATATCCGTAACAAATACAATATCCAGGCTGCACCAGTCTTAGACGGTATCAGTAATTTCTTGATGGATAATATATCGAGAATTACCTCTATTCGTAATATCGCTAATATGCTCAGTTCTAATGGCCTTGAGACCTCTGACAAGACCGTCGGAACTTACTTAAAGTATCTCTGCGAGGCCTACGCCTTTTACAAGGTGCAGCGATATGATATCCGTGGCAAAAGATATCTTGCTTCCCTGGATAAATACTATTTGTCCGACCACTCCTTCCGAGCGGCTAAACTCGGCACTAAATCTCCAGATATGGGGAGCATCTACGAAAACATAGTCGCAATAGAGTTGATGAGGAGGGGGTATGAAGTCTATGCTGGCCAACTCCGAGACACGGAGATTGACTTCGTGGCGATTCGTGGCTCGGACAAGTTCTACATTCAGGTCTGTTATTCCCTGTCCGACGATGAAACTATGCAACGAGAGGTCAGACCGCTAATGAACATCCCTGGTGGCTATACGAAACTTCTAATTGCTCGAACTAGACAACCTGAGCGTGCCTACGAGGGAATTCGGATCGTCGACATCACGGACTGGCTACTTGATATTGAAACGCCATATTGGTAAGACACTAACGCTTAAATCTCACAGATATACGAACGCCGTTCGGTCTGTGAGATTTTTGTTATTATTCTTAACTATAGAGAAGAAACTATACTAAACCGAACGGCGAACGGCTTGACACTTTTACTATTTTGATATAAAATAAGTAGTAAGTAAAATATATGATATAATAGGAGCAGAAGTTATGAAAAGTGAGGTAAAAAGTTCGGAGAGTGGGAAACTACTGGCTGAGGTCGGCCTAGTTTGCGATACCTCAAGTCTGCCTACACTTGAACAGGCGAAGCAGGTTTTCGATTATATCCCAACATCGCAGGGAACGAGAGACGATTACAAGGCTCGTATCGGCGACTTCGTTGAGTTTGTTGCCATCAACGGCCTGAATTTCGACACTCTCTTGGAATATCGTAAGCATCTTGAGGCTCGCACTGATTATAGTGTCAGCACAAAAAATAAATACTTCGCTACTGCGAAACGCTATGTCGGGGTGCTCTACACCACTGGCCTCATACCAAAGGACATCAGCAAAGATATTAGTGGTATGGATATCAAGGGGTTCAAGCAGGATAAGAAGCATAAGAAAGATGGAGTAAGTGCTGATGAGGTGGAACGATTGGCGGAATACTTCAGGTCATTGCCTGACGCTCCAGAAAACAGGCGGTTGAAGGCTATCTTTGCACTTTTCATCTACCAAGGTCTTCGGCAAGTGGAGATCGTAAGGCTAGATGTAACTGACATTGATCTGCGTTCAAATAGAGTATTTATTCGAGGCAAGGGTCGAGATGACAAAGAGCCAGTCGCACTCCATCCACATACAGCAGAAGCACTGAAGGCATACTTGTCGGCCTACAACAAGAAAAGTGGTGCTCTCTTTACGAGCCAGAGTCATAATGCGAACGGCGAACGGCTTACTACCCGTAGCATTCGCTCATTCGTGGAAAAAGTGTTTGGGATGCTTGATATACCCAACTCGGCTCACGGGTTCCGTCATTACTTTACTACTAGCCTCATTAAAAGTTATGGTGGCGACTTGCTAGCAGTTGCACACTACACACGTCATCGCAGTTTAGAAATGCTGCAGGTTTATAATGACCAACTTAAGGCTGAAAAAGATTTACCACGATACATCAGCGTGTTTGAAGGAGTCCAATTATGAAAAATAATGCGAACGCCGTTCGGTTTATTAGACCGTTCGGCGAACGGCTTATAGTAAGTGAACTTCCGATAACTATAATTACAGGAAGTTAAAAATTATGAAGAAAGTGGAGGTAAAATGACTGAAGAAAAGCGAACATTAAAACAGTACGAATTGGCCGATACACTCAAAGTGCGGGCCAGCACAATAAAATACTACACTCAACTTGGGTTACTACCGTTTACGGTGAAGGGTAACGGTAGAAATCGACTCTACGACGCTGAAATCTGCAAAGAAGTATTTTCCGACATTAGCAGGTTGAAGAAGAAAGGGTATAAGATGACGGACATTGTAAAACTCTATGCAGAGCAGGGAAAATTAGCCGATAATGTCGACTTAACACTACTAAATCTAACGAAAGTCAGGTAAACTATGGCAAAAGTAATAACCATTACAATCCGAAAGGGTGGAAGCGGCAAAACAACTACGGCCGTAAACTTGGCCAGTGGATTAGCCAAGGAAGGGAAGAAGGTGCTTCTAGTCGATCTCGACAGCCAAGCGAACGCTACTATTGCCGTTGGTATTCGACCAGAAGCAGAAACGGTCAAGAATATATCTGGAGTGCTAGATGGCAAGATTAAAACAGCGGATGTTGTCCAACCTGTTTATGACTTCTTCTTGCTCGCTGGAACCCCCGAATTATCGAACAACGAGCAACTACTCACAGCAAATTTAACTCCAACGTCATTTCTAAAGATGAAAACGATTCTGGAGCCTGTCCTGAAAGACTACGACTACATTATTATCGATACCCCTCCAAGCAACGGTATCCTTGCATATAATGGTCTAGTAGCCTGTGACGGTGCGATTATCCCTGCCCAGGCTCAAACCTTCGCTATCAAGGGGATTCAGCAAGCCCTCGAACTGATGGAAAATGCCAGAGCAATGAACCCTAAGATTACGCTGTTAGGTATTCTTCCGACAATGTTACAGGCAACGACCAATGTTGGTAATGTGGTAACTCAACAGTTAAAAGCAGACTACGGCGATGATGTGTTACCGTTTTCAGTGCCATTAACTATTAAGGTTACCGAAAGCCAACTGATGGGAAAGCCGCTAATGGACTACGAGCCATCAAATCCAGCCTGTGAAGCCTATCGTGGACTGGCCAATCATATCATCAAACATTACGAGAGGAGTGGGAATGAGTAAGAAAGATATGTTAGCACAGGCGGCGGCAGGATTCAGCACGCAGGCGGAAAAGGCGGGAACGGAACCCAAAACTAATACCCCTACCCCGAATATGGGCGAAGCCGAAAACACAGTTGAGATTCTCCACGACGATAAACCGAACGCCGAACGGCTTATGATGACCGAACGCCGAACGGCTTATGATGACCGAACGCCGAACGTCTTAACAGAGAAGGCTCGTATTATTGCGAACGCCGAACGGTCTGGCCTAGTTAAGCAAAATGCCACCGTCAAACTCGTTGGTCGCAAAAAGAGTGGCTTCACTTACCGAGAAAGTTTTCAGATGACTGTAGATCTTGGGAAAAAAATGGATGAGTATATTGATAGTAAAATGTTAAATAAGAGCGAGTTCATTAGGCGTGCCATTGCTCACGAATTGAATCGGGTGCAAAAGGCTTCGCTACCCGACACCTAGATAATACGACGGTGGGAGAAAGTAGGAAACTATTATGCAAAAAACCTCTAGTGAAGATTCTGTCTCGGCAAAAAATTATAACGATATAAAGGATGCTGTATTTAACTCCATTCCAGGTGGCATCGAGTTTGTCATCAGACATAGTAAAACAACGAGGGTCTACCAAGTTTCCGAGATAGTTAGCAGCGACAAGGCATTCGCCAAGGCTCTACGAGAAGCACCGATAAAGTATCAGGTCCCCGTAGCAGATGAGCAGGGGAACGTGGGGGTTCTAGATCAAGAGGCCGTTCGGAAAAAACTACTATCAAGGCGAGGCCTCCCCCTGGCACGCAAGTTTTTTGATGATAAAGGTGGCTGGATTTTTTCTATACACCACACCCCTCAACGTCCAGAGGTTCACACTACAGAATATAAGGCCATCTCCACCTGTTTTGAGTTGAAGAGAGATAAGAGTGGTAACCCTATTGGGTATAGAGTCAAAGACATTGATAAGTTGCTCTCGTTAGTTAACGAACTTCCAGTGGTAGAAACAGTCTCATTAGCACCAGATGATAGTTCACTGGGTCTTTCGTCGTGGTCAGCGTTTTATGACCTAGCAGAGGCTTGTGGAGTAAAGCCTGAAGGACCTGTCGTGTTCACAATACAAAGACCAGATAAAAACGGAGATTACCACGAACACAAAGTGACGGCTAGCCACCGTGCAGTTCTCCATTTTATGTCTGTTGCACTCACTACGCTGGCATACGCACACGATGCTGGAACTGCGACAAATCGTAATCGTTCGGTCGTGAACGTTCGTAACCCAGAAGATCACGCAGTTATCGGCAAGCCTACAGTTACTGGAATTACCGACATCATCAAGAACAACGCCGAAAAAAGTATGGAAACATTGCTTAAGCAATATCGAACGCCAGAAGCACAAGAGGCAGACAATGGCTTCGAAGTATTCTTAAATGATAAACAGGCCTTTCCAGACCTCTTTACTGCTGAAAACGATGCAAAAACACGCAATAAGATTATCAAAAATTATATGGCGATGCAATATCGAGCACTTGTTGCATTTGACCTCTGGAAGAAGGATCATCCGAATGAGAAACAAGTAAAACTTTCCGACCTTGCCAAATATACACCCTGGAGGGGGGAAGTTGCTACTAAAGGCCTTAAGCCAGAGCATCGGAATCAACTCTACAACGGCCTTAAGATGGCAGGTGCGTATGCTTACAAATATATTACTGGCAAAACACGCAAAAAGGTCAACGGCGTATGGAAGACAGAGTATCAAAGGGATTATATTTACATCCTAGGGCGTATTCAATCAGATAAAGTATCAGCCAACGGCACTGTTATAAGCGTCGAAGTTGACTACGATCCAAAATACTTGGAGGCCCTATCGCTTAACCTCGGCGTAGTAATGGATAATTTAGCAAGTGTTAAAACCGAAACCGCAGTGTTATTAGGTGGATATTTATGCGAACGCTTCGTTGCACACCAGCACGCAACGGTCGTGGAACATAAGCCAGTCCGTGTCGCCGCCACTACTGCTTGCGATGTTTGTGGGATCACGGATGATAATCTTACGCATAGATACGCTACTCTTACCAAAGCACTTAACGAACTGGTAGACGCAGGGGTTATAGGCAAATGGTCAACGGCTACTGGGAAACAGGTAATTCGAGCCGTAGATAAAGAGAGTCTAAAACTAGATATTTGGCCTAAGGATTCTTCTGTATACATTACCCCAGACCAAGCGAGAGCACTCAAAGATGCAGAAAAAACTCAGCAGAAAGCCTGGAAAAAAATGCTAGATGAAATGACAAACCCGAAAAAGTGGTATACAAATTTCGATCAATTGGCAAAGGACCTAGGAATCACTAAAGACCAATTGGACTTGATGCTAGGAGGGGAAATCATTGAGGATGAGGCTGGCAAAAGAATTGAGGCATTATATGAAGAAGGCAAACCCCCCGTTTTATGCAAATAACAGAGGCCAGACGGCCAACGCAATGCTTTTTACACCCCCCGTTTTATGCAAACTTTTACAGCAAAACCCCCCGTTTTATGCAACTAACCCCCCGTTTTATGCAACTAACCATAGGGGTAATGAAAAGACTAAACATTAAAAACATAAGTTTTTAAAAGCGTCTCCGCTTTTGGAGAGCGGAGACTTTCATTGTTGATAAGATGAGGATAAGCCCTAGCGGGCCATATCAACATAATGGTGGGCAGAGAGGAGATCTAATATGTCAAACACGATTAGCGGGTCGGACATCGAGAGGCTTAAGGCCTTGGATATACGGGAAGTGGCCGAACGTTTAGGGATTGACGTGGCTGACAGGGGTAATAGCCATTGTTTTAATTCTGATGCCCACGCACGAGGCGACAAAAACCCCAGCCTGTCATTTTATGACGGAGATACGAAGTTTAAGTGTTTTGCTTGCGGCCTAAGCGGTGACACTATCGCATTAGTGCAAGCATACGAGCATATTGAGTCATTCCCAGAGGCCTGTCGGCGATTAGCCGAGTTGATGGATATGCAATTAGAAAATGTCCAAAACACGGAGGCTAAACGCCCGTCAAATAGGCCAAACTTCAACTACAAGCCAGCCCAGCACGAACCGTTGCGAATCGGGAGCAATTATCGATATGGCGAGTTACCCCAGTCAGGGGTCTATCAAGCCCTTTACAACGCCACGGTTGAGCCGTCCGATGACCTGAAGAAGTGGTGGCTGAGTCGAGGGTTCAGTCTAAGACTCCTAGAATTGGCAGGTTGGAGAAGTGTTGGCAAGGATACTTGGAGAATAACTGAAGTGCAGGCTGGTAGAATCGACTCGCTGGGAGCGTTTGAGAAGGTGCTATCGGCCATTCACGGTGATTATGCAACGATCGTGCCATTTTTCGATGGCGATTACTGGCTTAGCGATGGCAAGCGACCCACAGTGATTTGCATTCGTATGCGTAGTCTCAATCCAGAGAATAAGGCAAAATATCTCTCACCAGTAGGACTGAGCCCTATCATTTATGGCTATGACCGTTTGTCGGAGTGGATGGTTGAGCGTGTCAATAAAAGAACAGAGAAACCGTTGTATATTACCGAAAGCGAAACGGATGCCCTGGCAATTCGAGAATTAGCGATGAGGGATGGGGATGATGCTTATGCCGTAGCCTTAGTCGGTGCTAGCAAGAATCCTGAAAGCCTAGTGGTCAGGGAACTTGTCAGGGTTCTCAAGAAGGCTGGAACGAGCAGCACTATCAATATCGTCACCGACAGAGATGATGCTGGCGAAAACTTCTGTAGTGTTATCGGGAATGTTTTGCAGGAGGCTGGGTTCACAGAGGTCTACAAGTGGCAGGAGTGGGACGAACATATTAAGGATATCGGAGAGCATTTGATGCGATTTGCTAGAGGTGAGCGAGTGAAAAAGATTAAGATCAACGAAAGGAATAGCTAAGATGGCAGAAAAATTAACCCAGAGCGATGAACAGAAGCAAGCGAAGGCGGTGAAACTCCTTCCTATTAACTCTTACCTTCAAGAATACCGAGAGCAGTTAGGTGACGGCTCACTCAAGTTTAGAGGCCTAGAAAGTGGCTTTGAAGAAATTGACAATCTCATCAGTGGCCTAGACCGATTTATTTTGTTGGCAGGGCGAAGCGGTGCAGGAAAAACTACACTAGCAATCCAACTTGCGTTAGGTGTAGCGGAAAAGGGGATACCAGTGCTGGTCTACAGTTTGGAAATGAGCCGAGGTGAGATTCTAACCAAATTCTTGCAGGCAGCCTGTCATAGCGGGAATTATATGGGGGTTTCGAGTGGTCTTTATGCTAATACAGTTGAACTGAACGGAAACAGCCCACACCTAGATTCAACGACAAAAACCGCTATCGAGGAAAGTTTAAATCACCTTACTAAACTTGGTGAGCGTCTATACATTCGAGACAGCGGCAATGGCGTGCCACCAATTTTGGACACCGAATCCACCAAAAAAGCCGATAGCAAGACTGAGGCTCGTAGTATCTATCGTGACATTGAGGACGCAAAGGCGAGCCACGGGGTCGATAAGGTGCTAGTGATAATTGATAGCGTCCAGGATATTGTCCCTGCAAGCAATAATCAGGTGCAGGCTGAGGTTAAAGCGTTGGGTGACTTAACCACACTGCAGCAGAAGACTAATGCCACGATCTTGGTGACGGCTCAGAAGAATAAGGCTAGCACTACTAGTGTGGATAGTTATGGCGATGTGATGGGGAGTATGTCTTTTATTCACAAGCCAAATACTGTGTTAACCCTTGAAACTCCACGAGAGATGTTGAGGGGAATGGGTGGAGGTAAGAATGGAGGATTGACTGCGGATCAGCAAAAAACCCTTAAGGAGTTGGAAGAAAACGCTAAACACGGTCAGCACAAACCGATGGCTTTGCAGGTCTTGAAAGGTCGATTTACAGGGACTGGAATGCTCCCGCTGTCATACTACGGTGCCTGGGGATACTTTACGGCCGAGGAGGACTTAAACTTCAAGGACTTCTACGATAAACTCGAAGGTAACTAAGCAAAAGTATTTTTCTGGACAGAGGCAGAAACCTGCTACAATAGGGGTGGGGGTAATATAAAATAATAATTGCCTAAAGGAGGCAAATAGCAATGCTGAATGACGAAAGATTGCCAGGATACAAGAGGTTCAGTGAATTAACCGAGTTATTGAAGGATTTCGGAAACTACTGTTATGTTGATCATAGAGTAGCCAGTCTTTTGAGAGACAGAAATAATAGCCTCGGTGATGCAGAAAGAATAAAAGAGTTATATGAAGTGGCGAGAAGTAGGTCATTGGATGTAATATCGCCTTACGGCATATCGTTTACCATTCTATGCGACAATGATGGTAATTGGGTTGCATTTCCCAACTTGCCAGATATGCATCCGTTCAAAGTAGAGGAAAGGTTATTCTTTGGCACCAACCACGACTGGCAGACGAAATTAGTTGATATCGTCGCTAGAATGTGTGGGCTTGAACCAAATGATGATATTCGCCAACATATAGTAATGATGTAGGTATATCTACTGTAAAACAGAAAACTAATTACCCCCTGCTGGATGTGCGAGGAGGTGATTTTCATTGTCGCCCATCTCCTGCCGAAAAAAGTGAATAGACTTTTGTTGGTAAAATAGAGATATGGGCAAACCTACCAAATATACACCAGACACGACTAATAAACTCCTCGATGCGATTAGGGGTGGGTTTACTGTGAAGGCTGCTTGTATGATGGCTGGAGTGACTGATATGACGCTCAGCCGTTGGCGAAGGCGACACCCTGATTTTGATGCCGATTTTAGAAAAGCCACGGAGGAACAAACCTGGTATGCCAGAAAAGCCCTCAAAAAGGCCAAAATAAGGACTTATGAACGAAAAACGCATAAACCTCCCACAAAAAGACCAGAAGGCCCTCACAGGTCAAATACGAGGCTCTGACGGCCATATTACAAACGGGGTCGAAGGCACACAGTTGTATGAAGGGCTTCCTGTGCGTTTTGGGAGCATTACCGATGATAAGCCATATTTACCTTGCGTGAACCCTAGCAATGGTAGAGTGGAATATCTCAAGCGTGAGAACGGTCGTAATGTTCAGCACATCTGCGACATCAAGGTATTCAAGAGGAGTTTCCCAGGATGGTATAGAAGAATCCAGGAGCAAATGTTGGCACTCTGCGACATAGTAAGATCACACTCCTGACCTCTGTTGACTCGTCTGAGAGTGGCAAAATCAAATGTTGGTGATTCTAAAAAGTCATTTGCGGCAAATCTGACACAATTAAGGGTTCTGAGCAGGAAAACA
>CAZSPU010000026.1:0-12682 GCA_964608555.1 uncultured Candidatus Saccharibacteria bacterium | reverse complement strand
CGCTACGCGTTACATACACAAAGAGCTAATGTTGCACTTGGGGGTTGAATGTAGGAATGGGTGTGTTACGCAGTAAATCAACTGTTGCGCCAGAAAAGCCCCACATTTTGTTGCGGGGCTGTTTCGGCTAATTTTAGAGCTGATTTCGGAGTTATTTGCGTTTTTTGGCGGCCGATTTGACACTCTGAGTGCCACGCTTGAGATCGCGACTGACAGTTTTGCCGGCGCGCTTCACTTCCCTGTCGACGCGGCTAGCGCTGCGTTTGGCGTCGGCCTTGAGGCGGGTCGTTTGCGACTTGGCGGTACGGGCGACATTCTTGGCGCGACGCAAGTCAGATTTGGCGGCTTTCTCAAGATTATTAATATCCCGGTTCATCGAACGAGTGGCCGATTTTGAAGCCGTGCTTACTGAGGTAGATGGCTTCATGGCGACATTGCGGACAAAGCGATAGACCCAGATTACGGCCGCCGCTACGATCACCAGGCCGCTACCGATCGTGGTAGCCATGGCGGCGGTGGTGTTCATTTTGGTGGCGCCAGTCGAGCCGGTATTAGGCGAGTTGCTGCCTGGCTTTTTGCCTGGTTCGCTAGGCTTTTGAGTATCATCCTTTTTGTCGTCATCAGGCTTATCGTCACCTGGATCGTTCGGATCGTCGGGTTTCGGCTGATCAGGGTTAGGCGGAGTCGTCGTAGATGGCGAAACTACCCATTGCCCAGCGGCGTTTTGTTTGATCTGCATTGATTCTGCTAACAACTCCGGAGCAACTTCGGTATTAAATGTACCGCCAGAAACTTTAACTTGGTCGGGATTCACGCCTAAGAAGGCATTCTGATCGCCGCCAGCGACAAATTTGCCGCCTTTGACCGTAATCGTGGCATTACCAGAGCTGCGGCCGGGGCCATATTCTACGAAAACGCCATTATTCGTGCTGGTGTAAACCCCGCCATCAACCACAAGATGCATATCGCCAGCGTAGCTAGGATTGTCTTCGATCTGGAAAACCGCGCCACTGGGATTGAAACCGTCGCTGTCTGGTTGATTAGCTTGCGCGGTACCCGTAGCGGTAATACTACTGGAAGTAGTAGTCACAAGGCCAGATTTTACCACAACGCCCGTGCCACCCGACAGAGTTGCTGCACCGATATTCCAGTCCGCATAACCGGCACCATAAATCGCCGCGCCGCCTTCGCTATTGGCTGAAATGCTGGCGCCGTCATCAACGAGGATTTTTGGCATACCTTCGGCGTGTTGCACAAAGCCATTAACATAAAGGCCGTTATAAGCAACGATTTTGCCCTGGAAGTTGATTTGTACGCCATAAGCGTTATGATTGTCGTCGGTAATACTAACAAACATCGCATAACTGGACGGTGAGCTTGGATTAGCACGCAAAGTGACGTTTCTGCCAATAGTCACCACGGAATGCTCGGCAACTGGGCTAGCCGCGCCATAGACGCGCACTGCTACGCCACCTTCTCCCGAGGCGATGATCTGGCCACCGCCGTCCGTCGCGCTACTAATGATGTCTACCGTACCTTCGTGAATATCGATGACGCGCGCATTAGGAACATCTGATTCAATATTATAGATTCCGAGATCCAGTACTACATCATGATTGATGACTAAATTCTCGGTAGCTTTAATACTGCTAAGAAGTTTGATGGACGGGCGCTGATCGCTGATCGCCTGCACCAGCTCCGCATACGTATTGACTCCAGTCGCTTCGACATCACTAGGTGCATCCGCATCCGTCGAACCGGCGTCATCAGCCGCCTGCGCTACCTGATTAATCAGGTTAATGGCATGGTTGGCCTCAAGGAACATGGCGGCGTTCGTCATCCCCAACACCAGGATGAGTGAAAGTAACGCCATATGACGTTTTTGAACTTTGATTTTCATGGTTTTCCTTAATTTTTATGTTTATTAACTTAATACTATGATAGCAAAATTTCCGAGCTCGTCAAGCCGACCACTCAAGTAAATGGCTAGGGATAATGGTAATGGATATGAAAGTGCCCCGGCTCAAAAAAGAGTCGGGGCGGAAACAGGTGAAAGATTTTGGCGTAATCATGCGCATACTACTTCTGATGCGAAATGATCGCTCCGGCAATCGCAATCAGTTCGCTGGCGTTTTGTTGCGTCAAGCGACGCGTAATCTTGGGGTCATTTTCGCGTAGCTCAAACATGAAGACGCCGTCACCGAAGCTAAGCGAAATATTCGCACGTTGCAAGACAGAGAGGTTGTCGTACAACAACTGCAAAGTTTCGGCTTCGGTGAACAAACGGTCGATCTTGGCAATTGCGTCAGCATCACACCCGTAGGTGATAGTTGTGCCGTTTATGCAAAAGATCTCTGCGCGGCAATTTTGCGCATTCCATCGCCAATGCCAACCCAAACGCGCCATGCGCGGCTCTGCGTTTTCCATCGCCTGCTGGATTTTAACCGCCAGCGCATGGGCTGTGTATGCCGAGAGCGTACTATAATTAATCGGCATGGAATATTCCTTGCTTGATGTGCCGGCTTGCGTGAAATACACTTCAACGTAATTACGCTCGTAGCGGTCCGTAGCGTCGATCGTAAAATGCACCGCCTTCATGCTCTCAATCAGGCCCAAATCATACAACTCTGTGGTAATCCGATTGAACTGTTCGGCAATTTCCGGAGAAACCGCCTGATCCGGCTGCAGATGAAACCGCTCTCTGGAATTAGGCGACGTTGCTCCTCGAATCGCATTATCTTTTATGGTAACCATAAGACAACACCTTTCAAAAGTATTTAGGCAACATAGCACTTTCACACTTTATTAAAAAGAACAAAAGGCTAATTACCTATATACTTTCATTATAGCACACTTATGCTAAAATGTCAATGGTTATTTCAAAGTATTGCAGATTATGCAATTCAGTTTCTAGATATTTTGCTTATTTATAATAGATTGGAGGCACTACTTGGCAGATGGTTTTTTGGCGAGGTTTTGTTGTTTGAGGTAGAGTTTGACCGCTTCGGAAGCGGCGTTGCCTTCGGCTTCCTGCTTGGAGTGACCGGTACCCGTGCCTTTGAGCTGTTTGGCAACATAAACTCCGACCGTAAAAGTCTTGTTGTGATCAGGACCTTCTTCGGTAAGGACGCGATAAGATGGAGTCGTGCTATCGGCGTGCTGCGCCAACTCCTGCAGATAGGACTTCGGGTCGCGCCAGCTGCCGTCTTCTAGGATCTTGTCAATCTTCACCAGAATGTGCTTAGAGATAAAGTCCTTCGCCGCGTCGTAGCCTTGGTCGAGATAAATGGCGCCAATGACGGCTTCAAAACAATCTGCTAAAATAACGGCGTGAGCACGTTCGGAACCGTGTTTTTCGCCCTTGGAAAGCCGCACCAGAGGCTCGTAACCGAGTTCTTCCCCAGCAGCACCAATACTCTCAGTGCGCACCAATGCGGAGCGCCATGCAGTCATGATTCCCTCTGGCTCGTCATAGTTGCGATATAAAAAGTCAGAAGTAACCAACTCTAGCACGGCGTCACCGAGGAATTCCAGGCGTTCGTTGTGTTCTTTGACGCTGGCACGGTGCTCATTGACGTAACTGCGATGGGTGAGAGCAGTGAGCAGCAGCTCGGGATCGTTAAACGCGAACCCTAGTTTCTCGCGTGCAAAATTTTGGTATTCTTCAATATTCATATTTCCTTTCTAAAGTCCTTGGCGGATTTTGTTTTTTGCTACTAGCATCAGTTTTTCGATATCTTCGTATTCAATCGCGTCAATGGCATCGTTAAAACTAAACCATTGAATGCCTTTCATCCATTGCTCCTTGGTAGGAGTTTCTTGATCATCGAGCGCGCGGACGAGATAAATTTGCGTCATCATCAAGACGAGCTTGTCGACGCGACGATATTGAAAATGGATTTTGCCGAGCCACATGACGACGTCGATGTGGAACAGGCCGGCTTCTTCGCTGATTTCGCGGATGGCGGTTTGTTTGGCGGTCTCACCAGGCTCAATGTGACCCTTGGGGATGGTCCAGCGCCCCTTGGAATCTTGAATCAGTAGAATCTCGATATCCTTGCCGTCTTTGCTCGGGCGATAAACAATGCCACCAGCTGTCGGTTCACGCACCACTTCCTGAATGACCGGTTTTTTGAAGATACGCGCAGTTAGCCTTGTCGCTGCTGTAACCTTCTCAGATTTCAGCGGCAAGGCCTCAGGAATCTTTTTGGGGCGCTCAATTGAGCTGGGTGCAGTTTCGGAACGCCTAACGTTCGGCCTCCTCCGCGCCCCCCGCATTTTTTTCTTGCTCATATTGCTCCTTTGAAGGTTGTGTCTCTTGGGGCTGTTCTGAGGTAGTTGATTGGCTGTCTGCGGATGCGAGAGCGGCCGCTGCCTGACGATTGTCACCGTAAATTTGGCGATAGGCAGTACCGAGCACGCCATTTACGAATTTTGAGGAATTATCGGACCCAAATGCTTTTGCTAGTTCGACCGCTTCGTTGATGGCGACCTTTGGCGGTACTGCATCGGCACACTTGCGTAATTCGTGTAGCCCAATACGCAAGATATTGCGATCAACCGCAGCAATTGTATCCAAAGGCCATTCAGGCGCCATGGGCTGTAATTCCTGATCTAGCTCTTTGAATTCGCTGGAAACGTCACGCGCCAAACCGTAGACAAACTCAGTATCCCCGAGCGCCTTCGCGTATGGCTCAATATCCTTCGCGACAATCGTGTCGATATCCACCGTCGTATCGCCAGCCTTAGTGCGAAATTCATATTCGTACAAACTTTGTAAAACAATTATTCTGCCTAAGTGCCGGTTACTAGCCATATACCTTCCCTTTTATTTAGATTTTTTAGTGATTTTTGTGGTTGTAGTTTTCTTAGTAGTACCAGCGCTGGCCTTGGCGGCTTTCTTGGTAGCTTTAACGCTCAGCTCGCGGGCTGGCTTAACGGTCTTGACCTTGAGATTTGGGGTCTTTTTCGCAGTTTCAAATGCTTTGACTGGAGAAGTGCGATTAACCGCACGAGCCAACTTCAGCCGAAGATGACTACGACGTAGCCCAGTCTTGCGTGGACTACTCTGCTTTTTAGGTTCAGGCATAATGCTCCTTAATTATATATGAAAATTCTAATCTTGATTTTAGCATATTTATAGATTGATTACAAGGGGGATTTTCGGGAAGTTCGACGCCTGCGGCTAAACACGCAAAATCTCTCCGCAGAGGGAGAGATTTGCCATTAGATTTGATATTTAAGACTTAGCGCTTAAGACTACGCTTGCTAGCAGCAAAGTAGCCTGCAGCGGTCACGATCGAACCCGAAGCTAAGATTGCGCTTGCAGTTTCGACAGGACCAGTGGATGGCAACTTCGATGGTTTATCACCGTTATTGCCATTGTCACTAGGCTTGTCGTTCGGGAACTTATTATCGTTGTCGTCACCATTATTATCGGTTGGACCATCTGGAATGCCACTACCATTCTTACGATAAGTAACCGTAAAGGTTAAGTCAGACTGGTCGACGACGCCTTCGATAATATTCTTATCTGGGGTGTAACCGTCAATAGTTGGCGAAACAATGTAGTAGTTGCTACCAGCTTTGTATTTACCGATGTAAGACGCAGCGGCTTGACTACCATCTTCATAAACATAGTTAATGACGACGGCGCGCTCCCGTGGATCAACTGGATCGATAGGGTCAACGATGACTGTATTCTTTTTGTAAGTCACGTCGACAGTGATGTCTTGCTTAGCGAAGACGCCACTGACAACCGTCTGATCGGCAGTATAGCCTTCGATAGTTGGCGAGCCAACTTTGTAATGATCGCCTTCGCGGAAGACGCCATTATAAGATTCGGCGGCCTTGCTACCATCTACGAAACGGTAATTAACTTGCAATTTGTATTCTTTCGCAGCCAGATCTTCCGATTGATTCTCACAAACCTTATTGACGAGGACGCTGGCGTAGTCTTGGATAGTGACTTTGCCGACGCCACCCTGGATCCAGTTAACCAAAGTGTTGGTACCACAACCGAGGTTCTGGTCGACAACCTTCGCACGGAAACGCACATAGGCGTTAGCGCCTGGATTATAACCACCAATGTTGATACCGTTCCCAAACATAGCAGTGTCAGGGCTGATTAGGCCACCATCGTAGAATTCGTTCCAAAGCTTGGTAGTATTTGGAATGTACTCCAAGTTGCTTGGAAGAATGTCACGGACACTGACGTTGTCTTGGCTTTCACCATTGGTAATGTTCTTGTATTCCATTTGGAACTCGACGGTATCGCCAACCTTAGCGTTGACGTAGTCGGTCCATTCTTTGACGCCACCAATTACACGAACTTTTTGAGTCACAGTGTAGTCGGTGTCATAAACGGCCTTAACACGAACGGTAACATAGTTATCGTAAGTGTAGCAGCCTGGCACGTTGCCATCAAGGGCATCGTAACCAATAAGCGTACCATTCTGAGATGCTGCTTTTTCTACAACATCATCACTGATCTTCAAGCCACCTACACCAATCTTGTTGTTGTAAAGGAGGGCAGAACCATAAACGTATTCCAAGTGGAAAGCGTTATTGTCGCTGTTGAAGTTGACATAGTCCCAGTACTTGCTTGGAGTAGCGTTGGAAGAGGTAATGAAACCATTAACCTGAACCTGCTTGCCAGAAGTAGTTGGGATGCTGATGGCAGCTTTAGTGTCACGAGCAATTGCATCGTAACCATTTGGGTTGTTATTGTGGACGTAAAGGCGGATAGTATATTCTTTACCGTTTTCTACGGTAATGTTATTACCCTGCCAGGTGCCGTGGATGTCGTCAGTAGCAGCTTGAGCAGAAAGGAAGTTCTTCTCATCGCCGTCGACGCTATCGGAGATCGAGTTGAAGGTAATTTTATTACCAAGGGCACCGTGATTAATTTGGTCGATGGTGTAACTTCTACGGCCATCGCCATTGTCGCCCCAGGCTGAAACTATCGATGGAGTCGCGATGCTCGCGACAACCACAGCAGCACCAGCCAAAGCGATTGCACTTTTGATTGTCTTACGCATGTTATATTCTCCTAATTAACTCTTATTGAGTTGAATTTATTATTCCCACCAGTTCAGCTTGCGGCTTCACTAGCTCGGATTTCCTGTGTCATAATGCTTGACTTATACTAATTTATCTAGCATTTTTAAGGCACAAAATTATCCTCTATCCCCGTTTATTATTCGGGATATGCTTTCATTGTATCACAGATTTATAGAAAAGTCAATACTTTTTATGCTATTTTGAAGGAATAGCAAGGTTGTAGCGATATTTTTGTATTTTTGACAAATATGTGATTGTGCAAGGTTTGACAAGGCAATAGATTCGTACTATGATGAGAAATAGCTGTGGTAGCGATTCGTGGACGTGAAGATCAGATGTACATTACAAGAAAGGGTGATTGTGTTGAGAATACTGAAGAAACTGCTTTCCCTGATGGTGATTTTAGCTTTGCTAAGCACCATGATGCCATTAGCTCTGGCGGTGCCACGCCGACCTTATATCGGGGTAGACGGCCCGATCTGGATGAGTACGGAGCGCGGCTTGCGCCCGACTTTCCTGCCGAGCGGTTGGGACTACGAAGATTTAGATTACTCGGCGAATATTGATTATCCGATTGATGCCACTCTGCTAGTGTATGCCGATGACATAACTTACCGTCTACAGGCGAGTCAGCTTGAGCTAACTATGCTGGGGCACTACCCGGATAACTATGATTACTATGGCCGCTATACCCGATATGTCTATCGACATGAGTTGAGCGACGCTTGCAAAATCGCCTTGATAGCGCGTCAGTGCCAAGGCCTCTGTAGCCTATCTGGAGAAATTAGCAAAGCGGAATCTGCTGCCCCTGTCACGATGGCAACCTTGCGGGAGTATATCGACAGTGAACAGATTGCGCCAATTTGGCAACATCTGACGATGAGAGACGCCGAATATATCACGAGTCGGCAGCTCAATGCGGAGCAGGCACTGCGCTATATTCAGACGACCGAGCAGTACCGTACGACGCCGGACTTGCAAAAATATACTGATTATTGCTTGAACGGCTTGGTGGACTGCAGCGAGCTGCGCCATTTAATGATGGAGCTCGATTCCCGCAATGCCAGTTTTTATCAAAAATGCTCCGCCCAAAGTCTGATTCAGAGCGCCAAAAGTATCGAAAGCTCACGTACTATGCAAGATTTGAAGTCGACCGTCAATTATCTTGGCGGTAATAATACTGGTACGTATTGGCTGAAACAGCGCTTTACGACACGGCAGTTACGTGATTATTGCGACGATCTATCGTCACTGGCCAGGGTTTATTATCCCGGGTACGTTGATGCGCTTGATCAGGCGGTCTTTACGACGACTTATTGATGGCTCTGCGATGACGCCACACAGCTTAGCCTCCCGATCTGGGAGGCTTTTCTATGCAAGCAGAGATTTCTACCTTCAGTAGCTTCTATCTATAGGGTTTTATCTACAGAGCTCTCTAAACGACGATATTGATAAGTTTGGCGTTCTTCGGGATGATTACTTTGCGGATTTCTTTGCCACCGATGAATTTCTGGACGTTGTCGTTAGCTAATGCTAAGGTCTTGAGCTGTGTTTCGTCGTCGAGCTGGTCGGCTGGAACCAGCAGCTTAGCGCGCAACTTGCCATTGACCTGGACGACAACTTCTACTGCGTCGGCAATGAGGTATTTTTCGTCGTAAGTAGGCCAGATGTCGTCGGCGTGGAGGCGTTCCAGCATTTCGCTGGCAAGATGCGGGGCGAAAGGTTTGAGGAGTTTGGCCAGAATCACCAGGCCATCGTGGTCGCAAGCGTCTTTGTAAAGAGAATTGACGAATTCCATCAAGGCGGCCACGGCAGTATTGAAACTGCAACGATAAATGTCTTCGGTCACCTTCTTGATGGTCTTGTGACAAAGATTATAATATTGCTGTTGTGCGGCGGCGCTAGCAAAGGTGATATCCTCGTCATGGTCATGACATAAATTCCAGCAACGATTTAAGAAACGGTAAACTCCGCCGATCGCCTCGGTATTCCAGGCGGCGTCTTGGTCGTAAGGGCCAATGAACATTTCGTAAGTGCGCAACGTATCCGCACCGTAGCCGCTATCGATCACCTCGAGCGGATCAATGACATTACCTTTGCTTTTGCTCATCTTTTTGCCATCAGGGGCGTTGATATAACCATTATATAAGAGTTTCTTAATTGGCTCCCTGAAGGGTAGGAGACCTTTGTCGGCAAAGAATTTGCACCAAAACCGGATATATAAGAGATGTGCCACGGCATGATCGCCGCCTACGTAAATATCGGTCGGCGCCCAATATTTGATTGCGTCTTGGTCCCAGGCGGCGTCTTGGTCGTGCGGGCTCACGTACCGCCAGAGATACCAGCTCGAACAAGCGTAACCGTCAAGAGTGTCGGTCTCGCGCGTCATTTCTTCGCCATCGACGGTGACTTTGAGCCAATCTTCAGCCTTTGCCAAGGCTGAACGACCTGAATCGTCTGGCTGGTAATCTTCAACTTCTGGGTGCATGACTGGTAGCTGATCTTCGGGAATCGGATGAGGATTGCCATTTTTATCATAAGCGATCGGGATCGGGCAGCCCCAGTAACGCTGACGAGAAATCAACCAGTCGCGCATCTTGTAAGTGACCTTTTTGTGGCCGAAACCACGCTCTTCGAGCCACGCCACGATCTGCTCGCGGGCATCTTCGCTACGCGTGCCATTGAATTGAGCGGAGTTCACCAGCTCGCCTTCGCCATGATAGCAACGCTCGTCATCAGAGCTATTGTCGGGCTTTTCGACTACTTCTTTAATTGGCAGGTCGAACTTTTCGGCAAATTCAAAATCACGTTCGTCGTGCGCCGGCACCGCCATAATCGCGCCAGTACCATAGCCCATCAATACGTAATCGGCTACCCAAATAGGAATTTCTTGACCAGTCGCGGGGTTGATGGCATAACTGCCCGTGAAAACGCCGGTTTTTTCTTTGTTTTCTTGACGCTCGATCTCGGACTTTTTGATGGCGGCTTGGCAATATTGGTCGACGGCATTTTCGGTATTGCTATTGACTAAATATTTAATTAATGGATGCTCTGGAGCCAACACTAAGAAAGTTGCGCCAAAAATCGTGTCGGGACGTGTAGTAAAAACGGTAATATAATCTCTGAGCTCTTGAGCAGAATCATCCCCATCAATCCGAGCCAGCGCTAGCTTGAACTCGTCAATGCCGCGAGCATCCTTGTGGGCGAAATATTCGTCCTTCGTCAGCCAGACCGCGCGCTGAATCGCTGCTTCTTCGGTAGAAAGCTCGCTCCGCTCATTATTCTCAAGCGTGAAATAAACCTGCGTACAGGTAACTTCGCGATTGACATCTTTGAATTCGTGGTAAAAACTACCGCGCGTCTGCCCTAAAATCCGTTCAAATTTGAGATTTTTGTAGCCGGTCTCTTCGAGAATTTCGCGTCGCGCCGTTTCTTCGGGCGTTTCATCGGCTTCAACGCCGCCCGTAACCGTCGCGACGCTTGGCATCTTGAGATGTTCGACAAAGAGGTATTGATCGCTCTTAGGATCATAGACAATTGCGCTAATGATATTGCGCGTAGTATTTTTCTTGTCGGGGCGCACTGGATTCTGCTGACTCGCAAAATGCAACCCGCCGGCAATATCAAACCGCACTTCGGCACCCAAACTGCGACCAATCCAGTTTTTCTGCATAATTTTGATCTTTTCGGGCCATTCGACTTCGTCAATCGTGTCGAGCAATTCATCAGCATACTCAGTAATCTTGAAGAACCACTGCTTCATTTTTTTCTTTTCGACTTCGTGACCACAGCGCCAACATTTGCCATTCTCTACCTGTTCGTTGGCCAGAACGGTCTTATCGACTGGGCACCACCACTGATACGATTCCTTCTGATAAGCAAGACCAGCTTTGTAAAGCTGCAAAAAGCACCACTGCGTCCACTTGTAATATTCGGGACTTGACGTGTTGATTTCGCGGCTCCAATCGATCGCATAACCGAGCTTCTTGGCCTGTTTGCGAAAATTAGCGATATTAGTAGCGGTTGCGCTTTGGGGAGAAATGCCAGTCTTAATCGCGTAGTTCTCGGCTGGCAGGCCAAAAGTATCGTAACCAAAGGGGCGCAAGACGTTCATTTCCTGCTGCGTAAAAAAGCGTGCGAGAACGTCGACAATGGTAAAATTGCGCACATGACCCACGTGCAACCCGGCGCCCGACGGATACGGAAACATCTCGGCAAGGTATTTTTTGGGCTTCGACTCGTCGATCGGACCTGCCTTAAAAGCCTCGGTCTCTTCCCATATTTTTTGCCATTTTTGTTCAATCTTCAGTGGGTCATATCTATCCATAGAGACAATTATACCTTATATTGACTTTTTTGGCAAAGTGTGCTATAATGGAAAGATAGAACACTGTATTATCATCTTTGCATGATATCATAAGGGTCGGATATGTATTTTTCTTCTTCGGTGACTCCAGTTTTGGCATCCCAAATGCGCTGAGTGATAGTATGATCCGAGACGCGTCGATAGGATTCCGTCCTGGTTGGTTCCTGCAAATTGTTGTCGTGCAAAGCGTCAAGCGCACCAAATGTTGCCGTTTCTGCCGATGGGCGACCAAAACGATTCGAAGAACCGATCTTTGGCGCTAGAGTATTAGTTTTGACTGGCGTACTGGAGTATAGTCGAGATTCATACGAGGTTTCTTGTCCGTCGGCGTTGAAACGTCTAGTTTTCTTACCGATACTTTTATTGTATAATGCCGCACCTGCAACATCTCTAATATTAATCTCTGGCGTCTCTTGATATTCATAAACGTCAACTATATCAATATTAAACCCATCCGCCTCGGTTTGCTTGACAAAACTGTAACGAGCGGCGTAATTTTTATCCTCATAACCCTTAAGGTGTTCTCCTAGATGTGGTGCGTCGTTTTCCCAAGGAGCGCCCGTTCTTGATAAAGACACTTCGCCCCTATCCGCATAAGCATATTCAATCGTAAAATTGCCGTTTTCTTCAACTGCCAGACGAAATTTCGAGCAATCATGCGTATCGCTACCGCCTATACGACCTCTGTTACATTGAAAGTTAAGTGTGTCGGCACTGACTTTGGACTCCTTGAGATTTGCGCCAGTTTGCAGGCCGCTGTTAGAAATGAGTTTATCCAAAACGCGCATAAAAGCAGGGTTGGAAATAATATCTGGATTAGCTCCCAGAGATTCAAGTTGTTCGGAAAACCCCTCAACGCTCTGCAACGATTCCAAATTAATAGAATTCTTTTCTGATTCTGAATCTTTTTCAGCCTGCCGGTCTTCGAAGCGTGGTAGACTTGACATAATCTTCGTCCATGGATTTTCTCCGTTTGCTTCGGATGATTCATGATTTTTTAGCTGTTCGGTCATATTACCTCCTTATGCCGCAAACAAAAATGCGACTATTTACTAGTCGCGAAACCGAACAGCTTCCCATTTAAGGTCAACTGCGTAAATAGCCGCATCTAACCCTTAAATGGGATAAAAATAAACTGTTCGATTTCGCATCTTTATTATAGCATGCTTTACTCCTAGAGTCGAGGGCTTTATCCCGACTTTCATTCTCAAGTGCAACATAATCGCAATTAAAGTTAGCATGGCAAAGTCATAA
>CAZSPU010000025.1:0-13015 GCA_964608555.1 uncultured Candidatus Saccharibacteria bacterium | reverse complement strand
CCATCAGTGAGGGTAGTGTCGATAGCCTTGTCTTCGCTTGGATCAGATGGCTGATCTGGCTTATCTGGAGTGACTGGAGCAGTGTAAGCAACCATTTTTGCCATAACAGTCTTGAGAGCCTGTTCGTTGCCAGTTGCTTCTTTCCATGCTTCAGCTAACTTACCAACGATGCTGTAGTTATCACCGCTTTCAGCCTGAACGCGACCCGCCTTGGCATTCTGAACTGCAGTGTAGAGGGCGCTCAATTGTGCCATACGAACGAAGTTTCCAGAAGTTTCAGCAACTGCGCGGAAATAACTTGGCTGGGCATTAGTTTGACCTTCGATAATGGTCTTGGCATCTGAAGTCAACAAACCAGAGTCCATCAAAAGAGGCATAAAGAGGTTGTAACCATTGTCAAACTTAACAAGGTCTTCTTCAGCGGTAGCGACTGCATTGTAGATGTCCTTGGCGTGAGTGTAACTGGTCCAGCCATTAGCAATGTATGGATTAGCATTGGTACGGTAGACAGCGAGAGTAGCCTCTTCTGGGTGAAGGTTGTCATAGTCAGCTTTAGTCAAGAGACCTAGACCAACTTTAGTAGTACCGTCGGTCCAACCAACAATGACGCGAACCTTAGTAGCGGCAGCGACGAGTTGAGCGTCAGTTGCTTTTGGATTATCAAGGATTGCTAAAACATTAGCAAAAGCGTTGTAGAGCTCGCTGGTCTTGGCGCCATTGACGTAAATATTGATCTGCTCCTTGTAGTTAGGAGTCTTATCGGCGGCATCAACAAAACTCTGCATATTGTAGCCAAAGTAGTCTTCGGCTGCATCCATTGCAGCGTAAATTGCACCAGCGTCGGTAGCGTAAGTGCCGTCACCTTGCAAGTCAGCAATTTTACCCTGATTTAAAGCGATATCATAAGCGCGGATAGCGTCTTGAATCTTGACGTAGCTCTTGTAGTCGTTGTCATTCTCGACGAAGCTGATAGCGTTGTTAACATCGCTTAAAGTAGCGGTGCCATTCTCAACGTTATAGGCGCTAGCGTTCTGTGCAACACCAGCAACAGGAGCAACAACGCCTAATGCAAATGCTAGCGCGATAGCGGCCAGGATTTGACTTTTCTTCATTTGATATTCTCCTCAAATTAATTGTTATCTACTTCCCATTTTACGCAATAAAAAAAAAAATGTCAAGCACTTTATAGGCTAATTGTGGAAAAGTTGGGGTTTGAATATGAGTTTGGTGGGTTTTAGGCTGGAATTTTTGACAAATTAGATGAATAGTGGTGAAGTTTACCACTTGCAAAAGCCCGCGGAATAACTCAAAGTGCCTACGGTCGATCATGGCCCGTGATAAAAACTCGTCAACAAAAAAGTTAGTTAATATCTTGATAGTGAATATTAACTAACTTGGGTTTTAGTTTAGTTTGAGCGGGGAGATATAAACTAATTTTTGAAAATTAGTTTATATTGGGCATGGTAATGTTAACTAAATTTGGAATTAGTTTATATTGAGTGTGCGAATGTAAACTAATTTTCGACTAAGCGCCGACGCGGTCTTTGGAACGACGGGCGGCGTTGTGTTCGACGTATTCGATGATTTTTGAGGCGACATTGCGGCCGGTAACACGCTCGATCCCAAAACCAGGCGAAGCGTTGACCTCGAGAACTAGCGGGCCGCGACTCGAGCGCATAAGATCGACACCGGCGATATGCAAGCCCATGGCTTTGGCGGCCTTGACGGCGATGCGACTCTCTTCTGTGGTCAGCTTAATGCTTGTGCCTTCCCCACCCTTGTGAAGATTACTCCGAAAATCGTCGTCCAGCGATTGACGCTTCATACTGGCGACCACGCGCGACCCCACTACAAAAGCACGGATATCGGTGCCGGCGGATTCTTTGATATATTCCTGTAAGAGGATATTCGTACCGTCTTCGTTGTAGAGGTAAAAAGCTTGGAGGGCAGACTTGGCGGCCTTCTTGGTGTCTGCGAGAACGACGCCGTTGCCGTGCGTGCCAGAGGCCAGCTTAATAATAACTGGCAAGCCAATCTGCTCGAGCAGGTCGTCGATGTCGGCGGTGTTACGAGAAACGAGCGTCTTCGGGGTATCGATACCCGCTTTAGTGAGAATCTGCTGGGAACGCAATTTGTCGCGAGCGCGCGTAATCGCAATAGAGCTTGAACAAACCCAGTTCCCTTGCATTTCGAACTGACGGACCACTGCGCAGCCATAACGGGTCATACCGTTAGAAATACGCGGAATAATCGCGTCGAAGTTAGGCAATTTTTTGCCATGATAGTAGATAACTGGATGTTTCTCATCTAGAGCGAGATAACAATTTTTATACTTGACCACACGGACTTTGTGGCCATTTTTCTCAGCTTCTTCAACCAAACGCTTTGTAGAATAGTTAGCGTTGCCGTTTGACAAAATTGCTATGTTCATCTTTCTATTATATCAAACAAAAGCGTTTTTGTCAATAGCTTCTGCCGCTTTGCGTCAGAAATGTCTACTCATTCTCGGAAAAGAGAATAAGATTCTCTTTTTGCTCAGATATTTGCCATTTCTGTCACTTCGTTTTAGAAATACCTGCTCATCCTCAGAAATGAAAGTAAAACTTTCACTTCGCTCGGATGTTTGCCATTTCGTACATAGTGGATGGTTTGGTAACCTTGGTCTCTTTTCCGACCAAACAGGTAAGTATTCCTATATCTGGTCTTCTAGTGCAACTATGAATACGTCCTTTGAATATGCTTATGCCGCTATCTTCAGCACTACTGGATCAGATTCACTGAACGGCAATGGTCGGTGGATTGGCTTTCCTCTCCGCTGCCTAGTACGGTAGGGATAATGGTAATGGATGTGGAGCAAACAATTCTTCTGCCGCTTCGCGTCAGAAATGCCTGCACATTCTCGGAAATGTAAATATATTTCCATTTCTCTCAAATGTTTGCCATTTCGTGCGTAGTGAAGGCTTCAGCCCTGGCGGTGATATAAGTTTTTGGGCCGGTACGAGCGGCATGCTTTGGTCGTCCCGAGCTTGGAGCTAATGAACAATATGCAAATAGTTTTTATCTAGATTTTAATTCTACAATTGTGGCTTCGTCAAATTATGATTATGGTAGTCGGTTTTATGGTTTTCCTCTCCGCTGCCTAGTACGGTAGGGATAATGGTAATGGATGTGGTAGCACAAATAGCTCTTGCGTGGGGAATAAGACTTGGGCAAGCGCCCAGGAGCGGCCCCACACAAGAAGTATTTGTACCCGCTGAGCAATGCAAGAACCAATCCATAGAGATAGTTTTTAAAAATTATTCGGTGTTATAATGAGAAAATGCAGAAGGATGGAAGTATAGATAGGAATAATCGAAGTAGAGTTTTGCTGTTGTCGCGGGTGACGGGTGAATTGAACGATTTTGCAGAAAAACTGCAAGCGCAAGATATTATTATAGATACGGCGAGTTACGATGAGTTGCAATTTTGGCTGGATGGGGAGAATTCGGCAGTTAATCCGGCGTCAAGTGGTGAAGATATTCGGAGTTATAATAAAGTGATTTCGCTGGTGACGCCGTATTGGTGGCAGGCTTATCGTCTGAATGCACTGGCGTGTTATTGTCGTCGGCACCAAGTGGAATTGGTTGATGATGAGTATGCTTATTTTACTGGTAAACTGTATCAGATGTGGAAGTACTGGGAAGTTGGCTTGCCGGTACCGCAGACAGCAAGTGGCGATGCGAAATTTTTGCAGGAAATTTTGGAGACGAAGTTTGGCGGAACTGGGATTCTTAAAACCAACAACGGTTCGAAAGGGCAAGGAGTTTTCTTGGTCAAATCTAGTGCGGAAGTTCAGGAAATCATGCAAGATAAGACCGAGACAGTTTTTCTTTTGCAGAATTTTATTCCGAATCAAGGTGATTATCGGGTGATTTTGTTTGATTATGAGCCAAAAATGGTGATTTACCGATCTGCGTGTGGCAAGGATTATCGCAATAATACAGCCTTAGGCGGAAAAGCCACATTAATACCGGTAGAACAGGTAGATTCGAGGATTCTAGACTTGGCGATCAAGGCCGCGAAAGCTTACAAGGCGCGAATTGCTGGCGCTGATATTATCCAAAATGCCGAAACTGGTCAATATTATGTACTGGAAGTCAACCATACGCCGCAGTTAGCGTCGGGAACATTTGTAGACGAGAAGGCGGTGCAAGTGCGGAAATTCTTGGAAAAATAAGAAAAAAGAGACGATAAAGAACGCAAACCTAGCACCGGCATAACATAGTAAGTAGCGCAAAGGCAGCTCTGACGGTTTGCTTAGTAAGTTCACAAAGAAGCACCAGCGCGGAATTAATGTTACGATACGATATGACGATAGGCGTGTCTATGGTATAATTGGGCTGATGATTGATTATTATACAATTAAAGATGCTGATTTGTCCAATACGTCCCGAGCTTTGCGCAGCGAAATGAAACGTCGGGGTTGGAAGGCGGAAAAATATTACGCCGGGGGCTGGGAGAGTATTTTAGTGATCCGAACGGATAGCGTAGAGCTGCGTGTCTCGAGCTCGATTCCGCCAACGACGAATGTGTTTGCAAAAAGATTGGCTGATGATAAGCTGGCGAGCTATGCCATGTTAGAAAATTTGGGCGTGAAGCAGCCGGCGACAAAGCCGGTCAATTCGCTGGAAGATGTCCAAGAAATGTTGGCGCAGTATGATCAGATCGTGATTAAGCCAGCCGACGGGGCGCACGGTAATGGGATTACAACTGGCATAACTAATCTGGAAGACGCGAAAGTTGCGATTGAGGCCGCCAAGCAGAGCTCAGGGTATTTACAGCAGGTGTTAGTGCAGCAACAACTGCCTGATGGACTTCCAGAAGTGCGGGTGATTTGCATAGATCATAAGTTTGTGGTGGCATTTTTGCGGATTCCGGCGCAAATTACCGGAGACGGCGTGCATAAGATCAGTGAACTGATTGATATCGAGAATCAGACTATTAGAACTGCTCCTTACACAAGCGATTTAGCCTATATTGATAAAGACGCGGCGTTGCAGTATCTGGGAGAGCGTGTAGAAATCGTGCCATCCAAAGATGAGAAGGTGCGCGCAGTGGCGAGCCGCAATATTGGCCAAGGCGGAACGGTGCGGGATATTTCTAATGATTTATCTAAGGATTTGAAGAATGTTTCCGAGCTCATTGCCAAAACTGCCGAACTGCCAGTGGTGGGAATTGATTTTTATGGTGATATGGTAGTGGAGATTAATGCGGCGCCTTCGCTGTATTATCCGACTGGAGACGCGGCGGCGACCAAGGCAGTGACGGCTTATGTTGATGATCTAGAGCAACTCTAGTTCATATATTTTTTATGAAATTCGCGAGGGTTGGTTTTGAGCTCGGAGATAAGATCTTGGTTTTTCATCTTACCCGGGCGTTTGACGGCAGTACGACTCACATCGACCAAAAACTTGCGATTTAGCGAAGCTCGACCTAGTAAGGCCGGGAAATGATTACGACTACGGTCATATAAAGTGTAGTTGATGCGGATTTTTTTGTTTTGAATAATAGTCAGAAGCTGAACCCGATAGCGAATCGTCACGTGGCCAGTTGAATTACGAACGCGAGAAACGGTAAAATCAGAAGTAGCCAGACGCTCTCCAGTATAAAGAGGGTGACCCGAGCCTAATAGAGAGAATTCTAGCTCTTCTTGGTCGTTAATAATAATATTACTCGCCCAGATACAAGATGAGTCGGCGCCAGTATCAATCTTGGCAGGAATATTATTAATCCCGCCAACGGTTAGCAGTGTTGTGCTTCCAATAATAGGCAAATCTTGGCTCGTCATGCAATTTTATCCCCAAAAGCCGCGTTTTTTGGGCTTGGTGTTACTACGAAATTCTTCGAGAAGTTCTTTTTGACGTTTGTTGAGATTCTTTGGAGTCTCGACGATAATAGTGACGATATGAGGGCCGCGATCGCCATCGCTGCGCATCAGCGGAACACCGTGGCCGGAAAGCTTGAACGGAGTGCCGGACTGGGTGCCAGCGGGGATTTTCATGCGGACATTACCGTCGACGGTTTCGACGTCAATTTCAGTGCCGAGAGCAGCATCAACCATTGAGATAGTGGCTTCGGAGAGAATAATGCTGCCTTCGCGCGTCAAATGCTTGTGCGGCTTAACGCGAATAAAAACGTAGAGGTCGCCTTTTGTGCCGCCTTTGGGAGCGGCGCCGCCTTTGCCACTGAGTCGAATCGACATGCCGTCGTCGATACCAGCCGGGATTTTGACTTTTAGGTCTTTGCCGTCGGCGGTCACGACCTTAGTAGTGCCAAAAACCGCCTCCTCAAAGTTAAGTACGACCGTTGTCCGATAATCCGCACCTCGGGCCGGGCGGCGCTGGCCTCCGCCGAAGCCGAAAATTGAACCCAAAATATCGTCCAGCCCGCCAGCTCCGCCAAAATCGAAGTTGAAGCTCTGGCCGTTGAAGTTGAAATTGCCATTTTGGAAAGGGTTGCCAGAGGCCGAGCCAGCGCCGCCCACACCGGCGTGGCCGAATTGGTCATAGCGGGCACGTTTCTGCTTGTCCGAGAGGACTTCATGAGCCTCAGAAACTTCCTTGAATTTCTCTTCAGCTTCTTTGTCGCCAGGGTTTTTGTCGGGATGATATTTGACCGCCAACTTGCGGTATGCCTTTTTGATTTCGTCATCTGAGGCCGACTTTGATACCCCTAAAATCTCGTAATAATCTCGTTTTGCCATATTTTATCCACTTCCCTTAAGCAGGCAGCTTAATTACATCCTCATTATTATACCATAATTCTAGAATAATTGCATAATTATCAGACTATTTTACCTCGGAATTGTTCTATGTCCTATTATATCACATCTATTATTCCAATCACATAATAGAGAAGTCACTGGCTTAATGCGGGCTTACATCAATCCAACTTGTACAGTAATTACAAGTTCAAATGGTTTTTATAGAGATAAATTGATGGATTTAGGTAATTAATTAATAATTTGGTTAGCTAATTGTAGCATTAATCGCTATATCATTCTCAGATTATGGTAAGTTGACACAAATAGTCTCTTGTGTGGGGCCGCTCCTGGGCGCTTGCCCAAGTCTTATTCCCCACACAAGAGCTATTTGTGCCACCACATCCATTGCTATTATCCCTACCGTACTAGGCAGCGGAGGGTAAAGCCCCAGTAACTGGCATTGTTATTGAACGGGTCAACAGCTGCAGCATTGAAGAAAAGATTAAAACTTCGTTCAAATCCAGTATCAGACCAAGCGCGAAAAGGCCAGTAGTATCGAAGTAGAGATAGAAACTACCATGAAGTTCAGTGTTAGGTAGAGCGCGAAGCGACCATGCATGTGACCATAGGCCGGGGGATTCGTTCCATCCACTTACACCAATCGCTCCACTACGCACGAAGACAAGTAGACGAGACTACCGTTGTTTGATATGGTTGTACCATTACCATTATCCCTACCGTACTAGGCAGCGGAGAGGATAGCCCCACCAAAATACTCCGGTTTGTTTGGCAGACGCAAATTGGTTATTCGCTCCAAAATGATAGGCATATGGTTTTTCGCCTTCAAATTTGTTGGGTGACCATAAGGCTGCATACACCGCACCGTCAGGATGATATATTCCGCCCCATGCGCCAACACCTACACTACGCACGAAGACAGGTAGACGAGACTATCGTTGTTTGGTATGGTTGTACCATTACCATTATCCCTACCGTACTAGGCAGCGGAGAGAATTACTACCCAAACGACCATTTGGGGAATTAGACGGGAGTACCCATGAAAGACCCAATATGGCGAAGTTTAAAGACTGCTGGGTGGATGCAGACATGTTTGTTTGTGATGTCCAATAACGAGCATTAGTTCCCGCGTAATTAGCCACGAATCCACTCATACTTATAACATCACTACGCACGAAGGCATTGAGTATACGTAGATTAGCTGTTGCTTCTGGCATGTGACAGCAGAATAATGTTGTAAAAACAACAACATGTGAGTGCTGAAATTGGCGTTAAATAGGAAAATATTGCAAAATATCTAGACAAAATGTAAAAAGTGTGCTATAATAGAAAGATAGAGTTATCTTGATAAAATTGCTAAAGTATGACGTATCTGGAGCTTAAAACTGGGTTGTTTTTTGAGAAATTCATCAACGGCGCGGGCTGAACCTGGCAGCTCAGGATTATTATAGTCGTGAATAATGATAGTTCCCTTGTCGGCTAGGCGTGGTGTTACCAGAAAAAGGCTGGTCTTAATGGAGCTATAGAGGTCGCCATCACAAAAAGCAAAAGCGATTTCTTTAGGCAGATCCTTGTCTTGCAAATCATTAAACCACGCCTTCTTCACGATCACATTTTTAAGCTGATTTTTGCGGAGGTTGTCAATCACTTCGCGCTTCGTCACGAAAAGCTCGCCGGCTTGGAAATTGGCACCTGCGCTCGAAGAGTCTTCAGCGGTTTTAGCAGGCAAACCGGCAAAGGAGTCATAGATCCAGAGACGGCGATCCGGCGATTGAGCCTGGAGAAGCTTCCCTAATAATACCGAAGTATCACCCCGGTAACACCCAAGCTCCACGAAATCGCCCGCCACGCCTTGCGCTAGCACCTGCTCTGCCTGGTGCAAAATTTCTGAGGTTTCTGCTGGCGTCACTTGATCATTAATTACTTTACGCATTGATGAAATTATATCATAAAATCATATTGAGGTATTATTTTGGCAAAAATCCAACTTGTATTTACTATACAAGTTCGATTATGATTTTACAGGGGTGAATTGGTAGAATTTGAACGTTAATTAATAGTTAAATGATTATTTTGATAATTCGTTATTACCCATTACCATTATCCCTACCGTACTAGGCAGCGGAGAGGAAAGCCAGCCCAACGTCCGCTTTGACTAGACGCGAGCAAGCCCTGAGTATTATCCGTATTGATGGAAAGACTGTACGAAACAGCTGGTTTATCTACTACGGCACGTTGCGTCCAGTAATCTACGCTTTGTCCGGTGGCAACATAGAGAAGACCGCTATCATAATAATCGCCACTACGCACGAAATGGCAAATATCTGAGCGAAAAGAGAATCTTGTTCTCTTTTCCGAGAATGAGCAGGCATTTCTAACGCGAAGCGGCAGAAGAATTGTTTGTTCCATATTCTCCATTACCATTATCCCTACCGTACTAGGCAGCGGAGAGAAAAGGCGGCCCAGCGAGAATCATAAAAATTTGACGTAGCAACTTCTGATGTGTTAAAGATAACGTTAAGAGCATTACGAAAGTCTAAATCATCAACAGTACGGGAAGATAATAAATAACCATTGAGGCCGGTCCAATTAAGATGACCGTCAGAATAGACTAGACTACTACGCACGAAGTAAGCATAACAACTTTGACATTTTGGGTAAAGTGTGATATAATTGAAGGAGAGGGCTATGCCCGATCGAACCTTATGAGCAGTTGGATACGTACAAAATCATAACTCGGGGGTGAAAATGTGTTTGCAAGTCATGTTCCTTTTGATAATGAGACCCTAGTGAGCTTGGATGTGAAGCTGGGGTACGTCGCGCATGGAGTTTCGCGGTGGACTCTGGGCAATCATCTGAGGCGGTATGAACTAGGCGAAGTCGTGAAGTACGAAGAGCGGCTAATCGTGCTACCTTTGGGCTTGGCGGATCGACCATTTGCCGGAAAATACGGCTTATTGGAAGCGCGTTGCCGTGCACAGTCGCGTTGGCAAAGTGCCGCTAAATATGCCACCTACGAACGGTGTCAGGCGCTGGAGCCAGCTTGGAGAGGATCGTCTCGTTTTAAACCTCAGACTCTGAAGAAAAACTCTAACGAGCAGAAAGTTCTAGCGAGCGGTTTCCAGCGCTTGGTGACGGCGCGCACGGATGCAGAGATGATTTTCGTGGGCGGGTTTCTGATCGACCAAGATGGTCTATATCTGATTCTGGGCGATAAGTGGGATCCGAATTCCTACTGGTTGATGCATCCAAGCGAGCAGGCGCCAGCATTGGCTCTACGCTTAGCCAGTAATGGCTACCCGGGCCAGCCATTGATGTACGATATTTTCGTGGATGAGGGCGGAGCCAAAATTCGCCTGCGCGAACATTGGTGGATTGCCCGGGCGAACAGCGGGCGTTGGATTAGCGATGGTCGCGAACTCTACTTTGACGATCAGATTAACTGGAAGTCACCCGTTGTGCCGGCGTACCGCTTTGAGGCCGAGGCCTTACTTGGGGAAATGCATTCTCTGCGTAAAGAACAAACTCTTTGCAAAAGCTCGTCTTAATGGCGGGCTTTTCTCTTGCATTTTATAGCTATTCATGATACAATATTAGGCGAGATTTAATTCTAGCACATTGGAGGTATCCATCATAATGTTTTTTGGTAAAGATTTTTTGCGTGAGATTTTTTTGGAGCCGATGGTAAGTTGGACCCATTTATCCAAAGCGGATAAGCGCAGCTTACTCCGAATCGGAGGCCTTTTGAGCGTGTTAGGCATTGCGATTATGACTAGTGCCTGGGTTTACTACCTAGTAGTTCGTTCCCTAGATTTAGGTTCGCTACTGTTAGCCAACATCGCGGGCGCGGCCTCAATCTGGGAAGGGTTCGCTTTTCTATTGCCATTTTTGGCAAATATTATCAACGAGTTCACTCATTTTTACCAATAACCCCTTAACCCGCCTGAAAATCATAGGCGGGTCTTTTCTATGCTATAATTATAAAGGTAAATTATGGAAAAGTTATTTTTGGTTACCAATCCTGGCTCATCGTCCCGCAAGTATGCCTTGTACCGTGGCGATGAGCTAGTTTGTTCGTTGCACTTTGAATATGAAGATGATGTAATTATTTGCACAATGAAGCTCGCCGACGGCACGAAGCAGCGCATTGATGCAGTTTTTCGGGATTTGAACGAGACGGCTTCGTACGTGAAGCGTATTCTGACTTGTTATGATTACCTCAATCATGACACGAAGCTCGACGCAATTCTGGCGCGAGTAGCTTCGAGTGGCGATTATTTTGCGGCTGACCACGTTGTTGACGAAGAATGTCTGGCGCGACTGGAGGCCGCGAAACAGACGGCGCCGCTCCATGTGCCGACTGTGGCTGCAGAAATCGAAGCCTGTATTCGCGAGTTTGACCGGACTCCAGTTTTGATTATTTCTGATTCAGCGTTCCATAATACTTGCGACACAACACGAACCTATTATGCAATCGATACAGCACTGGCGGATCGCGCAGAGATTAAACGCTACGGTTATCATGGCCTGAGTATGGGCTCTGTCTCGGAAACGCTGCGCCAGCATAATCTTTTAACAGAAAAGGTCGTGGCCTGTCATATTGGGTCGGGTAGCTCAGTGACAGCGCTACTAAATGGTCAATCTTGCGATACGACGATGGGATATACGCCGCTTTCTGGTGTGATGATGGCGACGCGCTGTGGAGATATTGATGCGATGGCAGCACTGGCAATTGGGCGCGAGCTCAACCTTGACAACCATGAACTAGAAGAATACTTAAATAAACAGTGCGGTTTGCGCGGAGTGTCAGGCACGTCGGACGATATGCGTAATATTATCGCTTTGCGGGACAACGAAAGTCCGCGCGCAATGCTGGCTTATGAGATGTTTATCTGGCGGATACAGCGAGCGATTGCACAAATGACGGCGACTTTACAGGGGATTGATGCGCTAGTGTTTACCGCGACTATTGGTGAGCGCAATGCAGAAATTCGGCACGACATTGCGGCGGGATTAGGATATTTAGGGTTTACAATTGATGATCAGCGCAATGAGCGCGGGCTTGATAATCATAATTATGCTTTGATTTCTACCGCGGAGTCAAAACCGATTTATATTATCCAGACGGACGAAACTGGCGAGATGATTCGGCGGGCGCGATTGTTGCTCGGCGAAGATAATTAGATATGCAAAATCCCGCCCTGATGAGGGCGGGACTGCGTGGTAGGCCTGATTACAGATCTTCAGGGCAGGGAGCATAAGCTTCGTCGAGCTCCGCATAGAAGCTTTCGGGCAAATGGATGCCGCTGACATCCACCAATGGTGCTGGTGAACAGCTATTTTGGAGCGAGGCGGAAACCTTGTATTCCCAATGTTCGCCCAGAGTACTTTCACCGAACAAAACGTCGCGGCATGTGCATCCATGCGGATCCTCATACGAGCCGAGATACTCCCGTACGGAGACGGGGCCTGTGGTTTTTCGTACGTCAAACTCGTCGTTTGCCTGCGCCAGAATGTCGATCCGACTAAGCCCGCACCACGGCCGCTGGGTCGTAGCGCAAAGATGAATCGTATCTCGATCGGAGAAAACAGGATGAAAATTGATGGTTCCATAGCTTCCCAGGTTGTCACATTGACCAATCACCAAGATGAGTCCGTTCCGCACGCTAACGATCACCGCGCCTACATAAAAGCCACATTCCTGCGGCTTAGACTGCATCAGCGACACCAAGGCGCAACGCAGCACGTCTTCTTCGCGCATGTCGCCCCGCAAGCCATACATGTTGCCATACCACTGGGCATCGAAGGCTCCATGCGCGATAGTTGCCCACCGCTTCAGGAGATCTTCGGGCGACTGGTCATCTTCGTCTTCGCCAAGCAAGGACAAGCTGATCGGCGTGTCCTGGTTCATCATAGCAAAGAAGGCCGCATGCACTGGAGGCACATTATAGCAAATACTGTAATTCTGAATGATCTTTTTGTCGTTTTGCCATTCTGGGCGGTAATTGCCGTTGCTGGGGAGAATGTACTGGTAGTCATAGGGGGCGGTCAGAAAATTGTTAATCTTCACGCTCATGTAATCAACATCCTTTCTACATCTAAAATGGTCTTACCTATAATGTTCCAAGAACGTACCGTTTAGGTACCATCCTTCTTTCTATTGTAGCATACTTGTGCGAATTTGTCAATGGGTTTATACATACCTGAATCCCTAAACCCCAACAGACAACTAACAAAAATACGCATATCGTGTTA
>CAZSPU010000024.1:0-13238 GCA_964608555.1 uncultured Candidatus Saccharibacteria bacterium | reverse complement strand
TTTACTGTATTAGTATGTACATATCCATCAAGCCCAGAAAGATTCGTAATCCCACTATTCATCGCCAACGATCCACTACGCACGAAATGGCAAATATCTGAGAGAAAAGAGAATTTTGTTCTCTTTTCCGAAGATATGCAGGCATTTCTGGCACGAAGTGACAGAAGATAATATGTATCCAAAAATGAGCAAGTATTTTTGACGCGAAACAGCAGAAGATATGCAAGCATTTCTAGAACAAAACGCCAGAAGATGAAAATATTAACCCCCAGCACATGACTGGGGGAAATAATATAAACTACGCGAAGTGACAAAAATCAAGCACAGACATTAGACGCTCTTAACGGACTTTTACTCCTCATGCTTACAAGACTCCTGCAGCGCCGCTTGCAAAGACGAATGTTCCAGTATCCGCCCAGAAAACTGCCGCCGCTGCGAGCACGACCTTTGCGGTGAGACTGGCTTCGCTATTGCTAATCGTAAAGGCATTTTTTGCGGGCTTGGCAACCCGCCCTTCTGCAAATATAGCGGTCCTCTATATCTATAACACATTTTTGCACCCCCTTTCTAAAAATACTATGACAGTTGTCATTATCTATCATAATAACATATTGTCCACCACAATCAACATTTCCGGCGCAAATCGTCAACTATCTTTTTCTATTTCCCTTGTTCCCCTTTTGGTTACGCTCGCCCTCAATCTCCGTAATCTGGTCGCGCAGCATCGCCGCTTTCTCAAAATCAAGATTCGCTGCCGCCAACTGCATTTGCGAACGCAGCTCCTTAATCAAACTCGGAATTTCTTCCGGCGGAATTCGTTTCAAGTCCAAACGCGCAACTTCTTCCTTTTCGGGGATAATCGCCCGCAAACCCACGCCAATTTCCTTCGAAACCGACCGCGGCGTAATATGATGCTCGGCATTATAAGCCTCCTGAATCTCCCGTCGTCGCATCGTCTCATCAATTGCCTTATGCATACTTTCGGTGATATTATCGGCATACATGATAACGCGCCCCTCGACGTGGCGCGCCGCCCGCCCAATCGTCTGAATCAAAGCACTTTCACTGCGCAAAAAGCCTTCCTTATCCGCATCCAAAATCGCCACCAGCGAAACCTCCGGCAAATCCAAACCTTCACGCAATAAATTAATCCCTACCAGCACATCATAAACCCCGGCCCGCAAATCGCGCAAAATATCACCCCGCTCCAAAGTATCTATATCAGAATGAATATAAGCGACTTTAATATCACGCTCCTTCAGGTAATCCGTCAAATCTTCAGCCATTTTCTTGGTCAAAGTCGTCACTAGCGTACGCTGATTTTTTACGATGCGTTTTTCGATTTCTTCCATCAAATTCTCGATCTGACCTTCCGAAGGACGCACTTCGATCTCCGGATCCAGCAAACCAGTCGGCCGAATCACTTGCTGCGCCGGCTCAGGTGAATGCTCCAATTCGTATGGTCCTGGAGTTGCCGAAACGTAAATTGCCTGGTTTATTCGATCCTGAAATTCCGTAAAAATCAAGGGGCGATTGTCCAACGCGCTCGGCAACCGAAACCCATACTCAACCAAAGTCGTCTTCCGCGCATGATCGCCATTATACATACCACGCACTTGCGGCAAAGTCATATGACTTTCGTCCACCAACAGCAAAAAATCCTTCGGGAAGAAATCAATCAAAGTCGCCGGCGGCTGACCAGCCTTACGCCCGTCAAGATGACGCGAATAATTCTCAATTCCTTTTACAAAACCAGTTTCCTTCAACATTTCCAAATCGTATTTCGTGCGCTGCGAGAGCCGTTGCGCTTCCAGGAATTTATTGTGTTTCTCAAAATATTTCAGCCGTTCGTCAAATTCCGCCTGAATCGTCACCAGCGCTCGTTCCAGCTGATCTTTTGGCGTCGCGTAGTGCGTATTTGGGAAAATATGAATCCGCTCTGGCTTTTCGCGCGTCTCGCCCGTCAACGGATCAATAATGCGCACGTTCTCCAGCGTATCAAATCCAAATTCAAAACGATAAGCCAATTCCCCACTCGCCGGAAACAGGTCAATTGTATCGCCCATCACCCGAAAATTCCCACGCTCAAACGCCAAATCATTGCGATGATACTGCATCGCCACCAGATAAATCATAAAATTCTGCTGGCTGAGCGAACTATTCGCCTGCGTCAAAGAATCCACCAGTAACTTCGGCGAAAACACACCATTACCGTCTTGATGTTCGACGTCGCCCCACCAATTCCCTGACCCCGCAATCCGCCAATTCCCATCAATCTTAATCAACGGCAACGACATCTCCGTATAATGATCCGGCGAGCCAATACCATAAATACAAGACACCGAAGCCACCACAATCGTATCCGGCCGCGTCAACAACGCCACCGTCGCCGCGTGTCGCAAACGGTCAATTTCTTCATTAATCGCCGAATCCTTCTCAATATAAGTATCAGTCTGCGCAATATACGCCTCCGGCTGGTAATAATCGAAGTAAGACACAAAATAGTGCACTTCATTTTTTGGGAAAAAATCCCGAAACTCCGAATAAAGCTGCGCCGCCAAAGTCTTATTGTGCGCCAAAATCAAAGTCGGCTTCTGCACATTCTGGATAATATTTGCCATCGTAAAAGTCTTACCCGAGCCCGTCACCCCAAGCAAAGTCTGCTCATGCACCCCCGCCCGCAAACCAGCAGTCAACTGCTCAATCGCCTGCGGCTGATCCCCGGTCGGTTGATATTTAGAAACTAATTCAAATTTTGGCATACACAACTATTATAACATACCTACGTCCGCATAACTCCTTACATTTGTAATCATGCGCAATTTTGTTATAATGGAATCAAGGAGAAAATATGACCGTTGAAGACAAAATTAGCCAGCTTAATCACAAGCTTAGCTCTATCGACTCCCTGACAATCGATAGTATAGAGGAGCTTAAAGCTAAGCCTAAGCAAACGGTCTCTTATGAACAACTCAATAAATCAGCCGCCAAAATCCGTAAATCAGTCATAAAACTCAGCCGTGAATTTGAGAGCCACGCCTAATCTTCCAATTTCTTTGTCGCACGAATATTCATTACCATTATCCCTACCGTACTAGGCAGCGGAGAGGAATACCATTCCAACGATCAGCATTTCCCGAAGTCGTATAGACTCCGCTATCAGCAAAATATAAATCAATAGCACCAGAAAAACCTTCGTATTTCGCCGTCATATTCGCCCAAACATGCGCCCATAACCCAGGAGAGTCAGCCCAGCCATACCAACCCGGAGCTCCGCTACGCACGAATTAATTTTTTCGTTTGCGAAACGCTCAATCTATGATAAGATGAAACTAATGAGGAAAGTGAGGCTCGGGACTTATCGCACCAGACGCATCGTCGCAGCATTAGCGGCCGTATTGGCGCTGGCTAGCGTCATAATTAGCAACCCCGACAGTTACGAACAAATTTTTACTCCCGCCGAAAACACAGCCAGCGCCAGCGACTCGCAAAGCAACTCCTCTTCCCTAGCCGATCATTCCGATACCACCCCCGCCCTCGAAATTTTAAACCAGCTAGAAATCAAAGGTCGCGCCCCTAAGACCGGTTACACACGCGAAGAATTTTACGACGGCTGGCCCAAAATTGATGGTTGTAACCTGCGCCAACGCATCCTCAAACGCGAACTTGGCGACACAGCCACGCTCGCCGACGATCAATGCACAGTCCTGGCCGGCGAATTCGACGAACCTTATACTGGTCAGCATTTAATTTTTGCACAAAAATCCGACTTGTCTAACGGCCTCCAGATTGATCACGTCGTTGCGCTCTCCGATGCTTGGCAAAAAGGCGCCCAATCTCTCGACAAGGACACTCGTCACGCTCTAGCCACAGACCCGCTCAATCTCCTAGCGGTCGATTCCAAGGCTAACCAAGGCAAATCCGATGGTGACGCCGCCACATGGCTCCCTAAAAACAAAAGCTTCCGCTGTCAATACGTCGCTCGCCAAATTTCCGTCAAGTACAAATATCGCCTCTGGGTCACCCAAGCCGAGCACGACGCCATGGCTCGCATTCTTGAAACTTGCCCAACCGAACCCGCCGTCGGCATCTAAGCAAAACTCGAAATCATTATAATGCTTACCTTCCATCCATTCTCTGCCCAAACCTCACCATGCCTACAAACCTAGCCGCGCCTAAATATATCCTGTATCAATTTCGACAATGCACGCGCTCTCACTACCCCTAGCCGTGCTTCCGCGTCTCTGCTTGTCTTCGGTAATTCCTCATCATTTCGCGCCTCATCTTTCTTCCTTACGCTACCATTACTAAAATAAAGCCTCACTCTTCGTGAAGCTCTATTTATTATTGATGAAGCACATTTAAACCACCAGTGCTTAATTATTTTTATAAACGAACCTCGGGCGACCCTCAACGTCAGACTTCGTCCAAGTTTCTACTTTCATTATATCGTACTTACGCTTTGCGTCAATCTTGATTTTATTAATTTTCATAGTTTCGCTATATGTAATTTTTACTCTTCCCTACCCCTGTTATTAAGCAAAAACCGAACATAAGTCTATTGACTTTTTAGATAATCTGTGATACAATAGAAAGATAGGGCCTGTGCCTTTAGTACTTTCGTAAAGTGTAGAGACCGCCCAAACTTTGGAGGTGAAATCATTGACTACAGACACCAAACAATTGCTCCTGACCAATGAAATTCAAAATCTAGACACGACCAAAATTGTCCCGATGCCGCCCGTTCATATCACTAACCGGCATACTTCCAACCAAGATCTAATCCTAGTCACGAATATCCTGTTAGACGAGCTGGCGATGCTGGGCGCCGAGGTCACCATCGAGGGGAGCGATAATATTAGCTCTAGTATCAACATTACCTGGAAGCAGTACGATCGAATTTTTCAGACCAGTGACACCGATTCGTCAATTATATCTAAGGATATTTTGCCGCCACTACAGGAACAGGTTCACTTAATCCAGGGATTTGATATGCTCACGAAAATCAGCGAAATATTACAGCTGATTCGCGCACACATCACGCTGGGCAATTTGCTCCCGCAGATGAAGACGCAAGGCTGGACCTGGAATTTCGTGCATTATCATAGCAGAAATCACTCTTGGATTCCTAGCTACGTTGATGCTTATTTTCCCGAAGCCAAAACCAACTGGCACGCAATCATCGTTTATCATCCCAACTACCAGCCGACTGGTAGTAAAAAGCTCGTGGTCGCCTTGCGCCCCGACGAACAGCGCCAGAATGGCCACTTCGAGATCAATCCAGAAGGTATTGAGCGACTTGCAGCTAACATTACTTATCTGCAAACCCGCGATGAGTTTATGCAACGCTTACCCGAGCTCCAAGACGTCGGGGTGACGATTCAGCTGAAGGGATCAAATTTTGCGCTCATTCTGCAAGAAGGCGACCCGCCCATCATTCGCCCCTGTACCCATGAAAACATCCGCTGGGCTTGCGCCATCGCCAAAGCCCTCAAAGACTTGCAAACTCATGACGAAGAGCCTCAATCCAATAATTAACGACCTCTCTTTGCAGCTGTCTATCCATTGGCCATCTAGCCATTAGCTATCTCAACACTTCACCCTCCGCCCCAAGGTTTCACTTGGGGCTTTTTATATTTGATCCTTCTGTTGCTTCTGCCACTGCGTATTAGAAATGAAAGTTCATTCTCAGAAACGAAAGTAAAACTTTCACTTCGCTCGGATATTTGGTATTTCGTGCGTAGTGGAGCGGTTTTTCATGCAGGTGATATTGTGAGTGGTGGTATCGGTGGATATAGCTGGATGTCTCGTGCTATTACAAATCCGTATTTTGAGCATAGCTTTCGATTCGGTTTTGCAAGTTTAGATAATGAGCTGTCTGGTTTTGATTTGCGTTGGTTCGGCTTTCCTCTCCGCTGCCTAGTACGGTAGGGATAATAGTAATGAGATATTCTTCGTGCGTAGTGGCTGGTTTAATTATACTGGGCATACAAATAGTGCTGGATTAGATAGCTATCTCTGGTCACTGCGCACCAATCAAACGGATTATTTTGCCGCCAGCTTTGATGTTATTGCTAATAGCGTAGCCATTGACCCCTCTTGGCGCAATGAGCGCTATCATGGTTTTCCTGTCCGCTGCCTAGTACGGTAGGGATAATGGTAATGAATAATATTCTTCGTGCGTAATGGTGACATTTATTACAGTGGTCGTACGAACGTCTCTGGCATCAACAGTTACTATTGGCCCTTGCGTAGCAATGCTAACGCCAGATTTCAGGGCAGTTTCCTCCTGGGCTTCGATGCTTCTGGTGTCGGCCCGTCCGACAGCCACCACCGTTACTGGCCATTTCCTCTCCGCTGCCTAGTACGGTAGGGATAATAGTAATGAGATATTCTTCGTGCGTAGTGGCTGGTTTAATTATACTGGGCATACAAATAGTGCTGGATTAGATAGCTATCTCTGGTCACTGCGCACCAATCAAACGGATTATTTTGCCGCCAGCTTTGATGTTATTGCTAATAGCGTAGCCATTGACCCCTCTTGGCGCAATGAGCGCTATCATGGTTTTCCTGTCCGCTGCCTAGTACGGTAGGGATAATGGTAATGGTAATGGTAATGGCACAAATATATCAAATAACGACAGTCTCGTCTACCTGCCTTCGTGCGTAGTGGCTGGGTTGATTATCACGGTCGAACTGAATGGTCGGGCACCGATAGCCGTGATTGGTCATATCTTGCTAATACTAGCGCTGCCCTCCAGGCCAGTTTCAGCCTTGGTATCGGTGCGTCACGAGCCTACCCTTCGCGCAGCGACGGCCGCTTCTGGGCCTTCCCTCTCCGCTGCCTAGTACGGTAGGGATAATGGTAATGGATTCGTGCGTAGTGGGTTTATTTCTTATAGTGGCCGTACTTATAATTATACTGGCACATACGCAAGTTTTTGGTCATCACGTGCCGGCACTCAAAATATCTTTCATGGTAGTTTTAGTTTACATTTTTCCAATCCACACGTTTATTCTTCCAATGATAACGATCAGCGTTTCTGGGGCTTTCCTCTCCGCTGCCTAGTACGGTAGGGATAATGGTAATGGATAAAATCTTCGTGCGTAGTGGGCACATTTATTACAATGGTCGTACCGCATGGTCTGGCCTCGGCGGTTTCAATTGGTCATCTAGTGCTTACATTACTGCTGAATTTCAGCACACTTATCTCCTCTACTTTGCTACGTCAGACGTCAGTTCGTCTAGCGGTAACGTCCGTTTTTGGCCATTCCCCCTCCGTTGCCTAGTACGGTAGGGATAATGGTAATGGATATACATACATTACTAACGCTAAAAACAACCGTATGAACATTAATTAACCATCAAAAACTATCCATTTACCTCTATAAAACAACACTTGAACTTGTAATTACTGCACAAGTTCAACTCGCCCTAACATGCGGACTCTTCTTCACCATCTCGATAGTCCTTGATCGCCGCCGCCAAAGCCTCGTGCCCCAACACCGAACAATGAAACTTATGCTTCGGCAAGCCGCCCAAAAAATCCGCAATTTCCTCGGGGCCAATTTTCAGCGCCTCTTCCAAAGTTTTGCCTTTCGCCAACTCCGACAAAGCCGAAGTCGACGCAATCGCACTCGCGCAACCATACGTTTTCCATTTCACATCCCGAATCACGCCATCCTCAATCTGCAAATACATTTTCATCTGGTCTCCGCAAATCGGATTCCCAACTACGCCTTCAGCATCATGCTTATACTTAGCCTCATCACCCATCAAAAAGTTGCGCGGATTCAAAAAATGTTCCTTCACAATTTCCGAATAAGCAAATTCCTTCTCATTAATCATAATCTTGTCTCTCCGTCAATAAATTATTCTGCCATCTTATGTTGTCTCTATTTCGCAAGCGTAACCGTACTAATTCCCTGCAGCCGTTTAATTATATCAGGCAATACTTTCATTACTTCCGCAATGTCTTTTTCAGTCATATCGAGGCCTAGCGAAAACCTTATACTATTATGCGCTCGCTCAGCATCATCAAAAACCGCCATCAAGACCGGACTCGGTTGCAAATCCCCTGCTGCACAAGCCGAACTCGTCGACACCATAATATCGTACGCGTCAAGATACAACTGAATCGATTCGCCCTCAGACGCCGCAAAACTCATATTCAAGATATTCGGCAAACAATTTTGCCATGGAGAATTCACCTTCGCATACGGCACTTCCGCCAAAATTCGCTCGCGCAATTTATCACGCAATTTTGCAATATGCTGATATTTTGTCAAGTGTAAACGCGCCAATCGAGCGGCCTCGCCAAACCCCACCGCCGCGGCTACATTAGTAGTACCTGCCCGCCGACCATTTTCTTGATGGCCACCCAAAATTAGTGCCTGATAAGGTGACCCTTTTCGCACATATAGCGCACCGATACCAATCGGACCACCAATTTTATGCGCAGAAATCGTCAAATAGTCAACTCCTAAATCATCCACATCAACGTTAATCTTCCCCATTGCCTGCGTCGCATCCGTATGAATAAAAGTGTCAGATGTTTTATAATGTTTGACAATTTCTTGAATTGGCTCAATGGTTCCTAGCTCATTATTAGCCAACATTACAGAAATCAAATCAACATCTTGCAGAACTGGCTCTTTGTACTCTCCATTAATATATTTTTCAGAAAAATCAACCCTTCCATCAGCATCAACTGGAATTAAAGTCAATTCCATTGCATAGTAACGCGCCGATTCCGCCACGGAAGGGTGCTCAATACTCGAAATAGCAATATTTTTATCCGCAAAAATATGCATTACAGTATTGTTCGCCTCCGATCCGCCCGACACAAAAATAATTTCCTCCGGATCCGCGCCAATCAGCATCGCCACCTCAGCACGTGCCTCCTCCACCAAACGTCGCGCCCGCTGACCAGCCCCATGCAAAGCCGAAGCGTTACCGACCACACCGCTTGATTGATCGCGCATCACCTCTGCCATTTTTGCCTGCACCTCTGACAACAACGGCGTCGTCGCAGCATTATCCCAATAAATCATCTCATATCTCAACTTATTTTCTATCATTATATCATGAACAAACCTACATTATAACGGCAACGCTGCCCCAAAAATTCTTCTGCCGCTTCACATCAAAAATAACTGCACATTCTCAGAATTTTATTCTTCGTGCGTAGCGGGCGGACGCATTTTGATGGTCGTACTGAATACTCTGGTCTCTATGGCTACTACTGGTCATCTCGTGCAGCTAATGTCGATTTTTGGAATAGCTTCGACCTCTTTTTATATACGCCAGGTATCAACCCGTCCCATAATGCCGATGGTTACCGATTCTGGGGTCATCCTCTCCGCTGCCTAGTACGGCAGGGATAACGGTAATGGATGAAAGGACTCTTCGTGCGTAGTGGTGGTTTGTCGTGGATTAGCGTTCTAATCAATGCTGGGTTTCAAGGCAATTATCGATTACCGAGCACTATGACATCCACCACACAGTTTGGTGCCGCTCATCTACATTTTGGAGACATAGCAACAAAAATAATTCCAGGTGATACTTGGTGGGGTATTTCTCTCCGCTGCCTAGTACGGTAGGAATAATGGTAATGGACATGGAAGGAACCAACTAATCAGTGCTCAGCTTATTCTTCGTGCGTAGTGCGGCTTTTCGTTACGAAGGTCATGTGAATGGTAACACTGGTCTATATGGACATTCTTGGTCCTCGCGCACTGGGTTTGATACAAATTTTCAATATAGTTCAGATTTATATTTTAATAATTCAGATGTCTATACGACTAATGATGACGAGCATTACTGGGGCTTTCCTCTCCGCTGCCTAGTACGGTAGGGATAATGGTAATGGATGCGGTAGCACAAATAGCTCTTGCGTGGGGAATAAGACTTGGGCAAGCGCCCAGGAGCGGCCCCACACAAGAGACTATTTGTGCTAACTGTGCACCCCACTGTAATATCAAAATAGTATAGAAATTCTTGATTACTACAATCAAAAACCCGCGCGAGTCTAACTCGCATGATAGTTCTATCCTATCATACTTATGGTAAAATGTCAATGATTATAAAATATTCAAAATTAGCCTATCCCTCTTGCTTCTTGAAATATGCTTTCCCAAGGCCACAAAGCGGACATTTGAAATCATCCGGGACTTCATCGCCATAATAAATATAACCGCAAGCCGTACAAACCCAAGCCGTTTTACCTTCCGTGGTTTTCTTTTTAACTAAATCATCCTTATGCTCCTGATAATAAGCATACGTCATCGGACGCGCCTCGTTATCAAGAACTTCACCTTCCACGATTTTACCAATAAACACCGTATGCGTCTCATTCTCGATGGCATCCACCTTCTCCAGTATCATATAACCAAGAGATTTTTTCACCACTGGAATACCGGCCACTTCTTCGGTTTTGCACTTCGTGCATTTATCAAGATCTTTCGACGAATTAAAACCAAAAACTTCAATAATTTCCGGGTCAGCATTCTCCGCCAACACCGACAGTGCAAACTTGGAGCATTTTCGCAAGAGCTGATTAGAGTGATTTGCCTTCGCAACCGCTACCGCAATCAACGCTTGATCACCGCTGCTCCCGACCCGCGACACCGCATCAACAATACAACCCCCGCCAGTCGTCGTCAAAACATACATTCCCTGCGTAATTTTATGCGTAATTTTCGAACTCATCATATTTTCTCCACACTAATTTCCTCTTATTTTATCACACTAAATGTCATAATCCCAGCAAAAAAAGAAGCTCGGCAGTAGGCACATACTGTGCCGCACAAAACTTCAATACCCTCAATATGTCAAACAAGACCTTTGATATCAATAAAACCGGAAGCACATTACACGGCAGCCCAGAAGCATCCCTTCTTAAGCCAATACATAAAATATGTAAACCACCGGTTTCGAGAGTGCTTGATAACAAAAATGGTGGTTCCGGGCGGACTTGAACCGTCGACACAAGGCTCTTCAGGCCTCTGCTCTACCAACTGAGCTACAGAACCAACTACCTCTATTGTATCACATTTTCCAAAATTTGTAACCCTGTTTTGCATGGTTTAGTACACTAAATCATCCTGTTCCCCTCCAGCTAAGCCGGCCCGTTTGCCAATAATGCTTACACCTTGGCAGGGAAATCCCCCTACTAGCAAATCGAAGTCTGGTAGCTCACCTGTGTTAATTTGTTTTATATCACCATAATTCTTGGTATTAGGGAAATGCCTTTAATAGACCGAAATAGCAAACTTATCCACTTCCGAGAAGCCAACGCACTCGGTAGTTATGTTTAGTTCTGTCGCTGCATTCTCAATCCCCAGCTCAAATCCACCAATACCAGAAAAAGTAGAAAAGTATTTAATTTTCTGCATCAGGTTAATTCCTGTGTTAGTTTTTATGTCCCCCCAAGTTTCTCTTTCTTATTACTATTGTAGCATAACAGGAGCTGGAGGGCTCTGGCACAAAAATAACCAGACCTGACCCAGCCTAGCATACTCGCAGGCCAAAGGTTAGTTGGCAGACTAACAAACTACTTACTTGAAACCGCAAAACCGATATGTATTATATATGGAGATTTAGCGGGATTACTATTATGGTTGAATCGGCCTCGTTTCTAGGACTCTTCTTTTTGAGAGTTGCCTTCGTCGATTGATAAAGTCTCTTTGGATTCCTTCAGTTTATCTGGTTTTGGAATGGAGTTATAGTCTATCGTGAAGCATTCGGTTGTCGCCCCATCCTTAACATAATCTGGAGGATTAAGTGACAGATGAAACTCGGTGCCTTCACCAAGCTCTTTTACCAAAGCCTTAGTTGCATTCACGAGCATTACCTTTGATTCCTCCTGAGTCTTGCCACCCGGTGTACCAAGCTTCTCTAATCTTTCATCGATACCCTTTTGGATTTTTTCGTCAACGATCTTGTCTAAGTAATCGTCCACCGTAATCTTTTTGTTGTCAGTTGCAAAATTATTATTAATAATATTAACAGTAAACTGGGCTTCTGACTGGTTCTTCGTATCCTTCCGCGCCTTCCATACCTCAAAACCAAGTTGTAAACAAGAAACAATAAAAGGAAAAATCCAGTTAGCATTTTGGCATAGCACCTCATACCATTGGCTCCCACTATCAAAGCCTACTATATGGATATCTTCTTTGCTGATGCCAAATTTCTGGAATAATGCGGTAATGCGTTTGTTAAAGCTAGAATATTGTTCCGGGTATCTCAAACCTTCAGGAAGCTTGATATTCAAAATTTGTTCATCTTGTCTTGGAGAGAAGTTGCGCAGAACTGTCAATACGGTCGGCAAAGTTTGGTTGACGTTATTAATAAAATTTTGCAATTCAGCAAACTCAGCATTGCTAAGAACTATTGAATCTCTTTTGTTTGATACTGTGATTTGCTCGACCAATTCTGGCATACCAACAAGCAGCAGGTTTTGATCTTTAAGGTCTAAAAGAGCTTGACGCAATAATTTAAAACTATAAACCTTATAAGCTTGACCACTATATATTGGTTCTGCCTGCAATATAAGCTGACCCTCCTCAGTAGCTTCTTCTACTGTTTTGTATAATAATTTCAATCGCACTTCTACCTCCTCGCAGTTACCCTGCATTTACTTTTTTATTTCGCCCCACACTTCTTATCCTTAGCTTATCAAACATCTCAACCACTTGCAAGCATAAGCAATATATGTTATTTTAATCCGCTAATCCACCCTACATTATATCAAACGATTTCGCGATTTCACCCACAACCTACCTAGCTTACATTTAATATCTCCAACAAACCGAGATAATTCCACTACAACCTAACTTTCTCCTTTAACTCTCTAATTTTTGTGTTATAATAATCCCAGAACTTTACGAGTGATACGCCAAAAATTACGGCAGTTTCTACTACGGCAATTCTTACATCAAACCCGCTGTATTTTTAAGGTCCGTATATATTCGTAAACGTTCGCTAACAGATTGCCCGAATGGCGGAATTGGTATACGCGTTCGACTTAAAATCGAATGGAGCAATCCATATGGGTTCAAGTCCCATTTCGGGCACCAACTTGGTTCTATCAATCATCATAAGTCTCTTTCCTAAATGAGACTTTTTTGTTATCACAATCCTCCTACTTATCGACATATCCATTACCATTACCATTATCCTTACCGTACTAGGCAGCGGAGAGGGAAGCCGTGGTAACGAGTTCCAATTGCTGAAG
>CAZSPU010000023.1:0-13383 GCA_964608555.1 uncultured Candidatus Saccharibacteria bacterium | reverse complement strand
TTTTCGTTGAGTGCCATAATATTTTCGTTGAGTGCCATAATATTTTCGTTGAGTGTCATATGTAATATTATATATAGCAGCATTTTGAGAATGATGCAGTTTACCGAAATAGTGTATTAATTATTAGATAAGATTGTAAAATATACTAGATGCTTCCCAGATAATATATTTTTCGGTATACTAAAGATATGGAAGACTATAATACATATCGAACTGCAGAAAGTGTGTCACCTAAACATCCTGATAAGTTGTGCGATCAAATATCCGATGCTTTGCTGGATGCTTATTTAAGTCAGGATCCGAATGCGCGAGTTGCGATAGAGGCATGCGGAGGGCACGGTAAAGTATTTATTGTAGGAGAAGTAACTTCTCAGGTTCAAGATGTTGATATCGAACAAATCGTACGCCGGATTGCGGGAAGTGGTGTCGAAGTTGTGGCTAATTTAGCTCAGCAAAGTCCAGAGATTGCGCAGGGCGTTGATGATGGTGGAGCGGGTGATCAAGGTATTATGATTGGTTATGCGTGTGACGAAACCGAGGAATTATTGCCGCTTGAAGTAGTTTTAGCGCGGCGTTTGAATCAAGAAATATATCGTCAGTTTCCCTATGATGGTAAAACCCAAGTAACAATTCACTATCTTGACGATTGCGGTGATTATGAAATCACTTCGGTAGTGGCGAGTTTTCAGAATACGAAGCAAGAAGAACTTCGACAAATTGTAAATCAGTTTTTGCGGCAAGGCGGAGTGCCGGGTAAACCGACATTATATTTGAATCCAGCCGGCGACTGGCATCAGGGCGGTTTTGAAGCCGATACTGGTTTGACTGGGCGCAAGTTGATTGTTGATAATTATGGTCCGAGAATTCCGATTGGAGGTGGGGCGTTTTCTGGTAAGGATCCGTCCAAGGTTGATCGTTCGGCGGCGTACATGGCGCGTCGAATTGCCGTGGATTATTTGCGAGTCTATCATGCTAGTGAAGTTTTTGTGCGGCTGGCGTATGCAATTGGTCATGATCAGCCGCTGGAACGTACAATGGTGATTGATGGTAGAGTAGAATTAATTCCGTTAGCGCAAAACATTACTCACTCCGATAATGAAAATGGCCGCATTGCAGGATATGACCTAACGCCACGCGGTATTATTAATTATTTGGGCCTGAAACAGCCAATTTATGAGCAAACTGCACGGTATGGTCATTTTGGCGAGGGATTTGTTTGGGATAAATAAAGTTGTCGTATTGAGATTGTCTCGACAAAGTACAGTTTAAATTGAAGAAGTCCAAGGTGTATCAAACTGTAGTTCTTCTGCTAACTCGTTGATGAGAGCTTTTTCTACTGAGCTCACTGCGACTAAGGCGTTGATATTAGTGCTGATGAAATTGCGCGCAAGCTCGACGATGGTATTTTTGTGGATATTTTTGATAATATTGGGCGCATGGTCATAGTTTTCGATTGATCCAGTTACAAAATAATCGTCAGCATAATAATCAGAGATTTGGCCGACAGTTTGCGCGCCGATTTGGTAGCGTCCGGTAGCGTATGATTTGGCGGCTTCGACATCGAGGTCTTGAATGTTGCCGTCGAGAACTTTTTGGAGTTCGCGATGAATTAATTTGAAAAGCTTGAGTGCGCTTTCGGTATTAACTTCGCCATCAAAATCCCAGGAAGCGTTGTGGCAATCATTGGTGAGTGCGCTCCCCATTCCATAGACGAGGCCGTTTTTGCGCGCTTGTCCAAAAATGCGACTGCTGGTGGTGCCGTTGAGAATGTGATTTAAGCAGTTCATTGCATAAACTTCAGCGGAACCAAGTTGTTGAGGAATTAACCAGGAAAAAGCAAAAGTAATATTAGAAGCATCTTTGCGACGAATGAGGACTGGAGCAGAAGCGTGAATATCGTCGTGCGGGATTTCAAAACGCTCTCCGGTTTGTAAATTCCATTGTTCAAGCATTTTGATGATGGCGCGCTTGCGATGACGGAGATTACCAGCAATTACAAAACGCATATTTTTGGCCGTGTGAGTACGTTGATAATGCTCTCGAATATCTTTGAGCTCGATATTGCCAATTGTTTTAATGCGTTCGGGTAGGCTGGCAACATTTTCACCAATCATGCGCTGTAGTCGCGGCCACAAAAGGCGCCCGTATTCGTTCATGTAGCCAGTCAGTTCGGTACGGACGTTACCCTTTTCACTTTGCAATTCGGCGTTGTTGAATTTTGGCTGGGTAATAGCAACTTCTTGTAGATGCATGATACGTTCCCATTCAAAATCAGCACATTCGCTTTCGTAGCAAACTGAAGTATCAGATGTATAAGCGTTATGATAAGCGCCGTTTTTGGTGAATTCTGCTTCAAAAACTTGTTCATTGGGAAATTCGGCGTTAGCGCCAAAGGCTAGATGCTCTACGATGTGGGCGATTTCGTAGACTTCAGGTTTTTTGGCGTAGCGCAATCCGGCACGAAATTGAAATTTCGTGTTCATGACGCTAGCATTAGGAACGTCGATTAATAAACCTTTAGCTCCAGAAGCTAGAACAACTTCTTCAGCAGTGTGTTTAATTATCGTTTCCCTTTCTTTCTGTTTTGGCGTTCTTTCTTTTTGTCTTTGCGGGCAGAGTTGCGTTTTTGATTGTGATCAACGGTAGTGCTGTTGGAGACGCTGTCTTTGAATTCTTTATCGAGATTCTTTTCGCCGGCAGAGATTTCGTTGACGCCCTTTTCGGTGCTATCGCTGGCCATTTTGGTGAGCTCTGATTCATATTCTTGACCGTCGGTCAGTTTTTCGTTGGCGGCTTCGAGTTTGGTCAGGCTGAGCAGGATTTTCATGACTTCTTCGCGGAGATTTTTCTCGAGACCATCAAAGAGTTTTTGGGATTCGCTGCGATATTCGACAAGTGGATCACGCTGACCAAGACTACGCCAGTGAATGCCTTCGCGTAAGTGCTGCATATTTTCGAGATGTTGCATCCATAGCGTATCAAGAACTTTGAGATAAACTTCACGTTCGATTTTACGCATGATGTCTGGTTCAAATTCAGCTTCTTTTTCGGCGTATTGACGTTCGATTTCTGCTAAGGTCGCATTGACGCGCTCTTTTTCTTTGCGCATTTTGCCGATTTTGTCTGCTAACTCATCATCAAAATCATAGACGGCAAGCAGATTTTCTTTGAATTTCGGATTAACGCGACTGCTATCTTTGGCGAGATCCTCGGCAGAAGTTTTCATTAAGCGTTTGATTTCGTCGTGGATACTTTCGCCGTCGAGAATTTTGCGGCGCATACCGTAGACGACTTTGCGATGCCGATTGATGACGTTATCATATTGTACGACATTTTTACGAGAATCAAAGTTGAATCCTTCGATGCGTTTCTGAGCGGCTTCTAGAGTTTTGGAGACATTTTTAGCTTGAATTGGAGTATCTTCGTCGACGCCGAGACGAGACATGAGAAGTGCAATACGATCGCCCTGGAAGATGCGCATGAGATCATCTTCGCAGCTGACGAAGAATTGAGTTGTACCAGGATCGCCTTGACGGCCACCGCGACCGCGTAGCTGGTTGTCAACGCGACGTGAATCGTGGCGCTCGGAGCCGATGACGACGAGACCACCAAGCTCTTTGACGCCTTCGCCTAATTTAATATCGGTACCGCGACCGGCAAGGTTGGTTGCGAGAGTAACGGCACCTTTTTCGCCGGCTTTGGCGACGATGGCGGCTTCGCGCTCGTTGTTCTTGGCGTTGAGAAGCTCGTATTTGATGCCTTGAGTATCCAAGTAGCGAGCGATTTGTTCATTTTTTTCGATACTTGCAGAGCCGACTAGGACTGGCTGACCGCGATCGTGATATTTTTTGATTTCGGCAGCAATGGCGCGCAATTTTCCAGCTTCAGTGCGGTAAATAAGATCGTCTTTGTCAATGCGTTGGATCGGACGATTAGGCGGAATTTGAATTACGTCGAGAGCGTAAATTTGCTGAAATTCTTCGGCTTCTGTAAAGGCAGTACCGGTCATACCGCTAAGTTTGTGATAAAGTCTAAAGAAATTCTGGAAAGAAATCGTCGCGAGCGTCATAGATTCTTGTTTGACGGCGACACCTTCTTTGGCTTCGATAGCTTGATGGAGACCTTCGTTATAACGGCGCCCTTGCATGAGACGACCAGTATGTTCATCAACAATGACGACGTCACCGCTATTAGTAACGACGTAATCTTTGTCGCGTTTGAAGATAACTTGTGCACGTAGGGCTTGGTCCATATGATAGACGAGACGCGTATGCTTGATCGAATAAAGATTTTTGATGCCGAGAATATCTTGTACTTTGTCGACGCCTTGATCGGTCAGAGTGACGCTGCGATGTTTTTCGTCTAAAATATAATCATCTGGGCTAAGTTGGGCGGCGATTTTGGCAAATTGATAATAGGAATCTGGATTGTCGCCGGCTGGGGCAGAAATAATTAGCGGAGTACGAGCTTCGTCGATGAGAATCGAATCAACTTCGTCGACGATGGCGTAATTAAGTCCGCGTTGGCGGAGAAATTGTGGCTCGCTGACCATGTTGTCGCGCAAATAGTCGAAACCAAATTCATTATTCGTGCCATAAGTAATGTCGGCTTGATAAGCTTCTTTGCGGGTGGCGGGTTTGAGATGACGGAAGCGCTCATCATCATGATCTTCGTTTTCGTATTCTGGATCATAGACATAGGATGCTTGATTAACAATTACGCCAACGCTGAGACCTAAGAAATGATAGACGGTGGCATTCCAGCCTGCGTCGCGCTGAGCTAGATAATCGTTGACAGTGACAACATGCACGCCTTTGCCGCTCATGGCGTTGAGATAAGCCGGAGCAACCGTGACGAGAGTTTTACCCTCACCGGTTTTCATTTCGGCAACGTTACCTTCGTGGAGTGCGATACCGCCGATAAGCTGGACGTCATATGGGCGCATGCCTAAAATGCGTTTCGAAGCTTCGCGCGAAACAGCAAAAGCGTCAATTAAAATTTCATCGAGCGCCTTTTCGTCGCCATCGCCGATTTTTTCGCGAAAAATAGCGGTCTGATTGGCAAGCTCCTCGTCTGACATGGCAGCATATTTGTCTTCAAGTTTGCCAATTTCGAGAACTTTTTTATACATGCGCCGCAAGATTTTTTTCTGAGCGTCACCAAAAATTCCCTGCAGGAACTTGGTCATGCGAGTTTTGTCGGCAAGCTTGTCGGTAGGCTTCTTCTCGTGTTTTTTAGTGCTTTTGACGGTGGATTTTTGCTCCACCGGTTTCTTTTGCGCGTGTTTAGCGTCAGTTGTGTCTTTCATCTGTCATTTTCTCCACGTCCCCACATTTGTATTCTGTTTAATTATAGCACACTTCTCTGAAGTATTAAAGATTACTCTGGTCAAGAAAACTTACTTATTTGCGTTTGATAAACAAGTTTTTGAGACCTTTTTTGGATAAGTGTGGGGTGGCTTCTAGCTTAAAACGGCGAACTTGACCCTTGAGTTTGGCTTCGATAATATCTATACCGGCGAAAACGTTGGAGCATTCGTCGCGAGCTGTGATAACCTTGCCGCCAGGGATTTCCATCGCAGCTGAGATTTCGTATTTGTTGCCATGTTCGCGATTGACTTCGGTAATGACGATTTTTGCGACAACATCCTTTTTATTGCCACGTGGTAGGTAACGATCTAATTTGCCAATTCGTTTGGTGGCATATTTCTGAAAACTATCAGAAATTTTGTAGTTGCTGCCACTGATTTCGATTTTTTCTATCACGTTAGCGTTCCTCCTAGAGACCGAGACTACTCAAGCCGCCCATTAATGGTTTCATTTTGTCGGTAGCAATTTCTTGAGCTTTGGCGTAACCGTCGCGCATACAATCTTCGATCCAGTGCTCGAGCTCTTGAATGTCATCAAGATCAACCTTCTTCGGATCAATTTTGACGCTTTTAATCTTAAGCTCGCCTGTAATTTGAACGGTCACGGCTCCATCACCTGCTTCGACTTCAACAATTTCGTTTTTGAGGGACTTTTGTGCTTTGCGTAATTGGTTAAGCATTTTCATTTGATCCATGGTAGCACCCATATTACTCCTGTTCTTGAATATCTTTCGTTGATTGGTTACTTGTATATGTGTATATTCTATCAGAATTTTCGATTTTTGGCGAGGTTATTATCGAAATTAGTGTGCCGGAAACGGCTGGATGCTCGAGGGTGGCGTAATTTTGAGGATAATTATCTTCGCTAGGGAGTGTATTATTAACGATGCAGAGATGTTCGTTAGTTTCCAAAATTTTGTAAAAATTATAGGCAATTTCATTATCGATAATATATAGTGTTGAGTCTGGCTGAATATTTTCTCTTACTAACGTTAAATCGTCGAGAAATTCATCTGCTACCATTGGTACATAGCGATAGCCAAAGATAAAATGTGAAATGCCGCCGATAATCATAATCCCCATGAAGAGACCAATCGGAAAAACCGCCGAAATGCGAGCATAAGGGTTGTCAGGGAAAAGATCGTACCATTTGTCCAGGATATAACGCAGACCGTGTGCAATTAGAATGGCGAGTGGTAAAAGGATGAGAATTGCAGATTCCGGCTCGAGGCCAGCTAGGAAAATAGTAAAGAGAATTAGCCAGCTGGCGATGGAGTTACGTGAAGCAAAAAAGCCTTTGGCAGTAGATAATAGCCCGATTACGGCGAGGGCGATTGATGCTAGGCCGACAAATGGTGATAAGAATACGCTTTCGAGTGTAGTGCTCCAAGAAAATAAAGGCAAAAATGCAACTTTAATATTTTCGAGAAAAGTTGAAAAAGTGAGATTGGGCGCGAGTAATAGCTCGGAGACAATGGAAGGGTTCACGAATGCGGCTAAGACCATCGAAGCAAGCCCGACTAAAATAATGAAAATGGTCAAAATAAGGGGGATAGTTGGTAAGGTTTTGATCGTAAAACGCAAATGCGGATGCATGATCGCAAAGAGGACGATGAATGCTGCGAGATAGAGAAGATGTGGCGTAAAAATAGAAGCAAGTAAGGCGAAAGCGAACACAAAGCAATAAAATGGTTTGGGCTTGGTGACGCCTTGAATTTTGGATCCTAACCATAATAAAAGTGTGGGCCAAAAAACTAGCATAATCAGTGGGGTGCCTGATCCAGCAAGGTATAGAAATGAAGCTGACAAAACGGCCAAGATAGAAGCAAGTAAGGCGACGTTAGTTTTAAACCAGCGATTAAGCAGCAAAATTAACAATAATCCTAAAAGTGCACCAATAATAATATTAGGGAGTTTTACAGAATAAACCGTGAGCCCAAAGAGGGTGATTGAGAGTTTTTGGAGCGCGCGATAAGGTAGGTTAACGATGTCGCCATGAAAAACCGAGGACGGCTCAAGCGCGTAGGAGTGGGCGGCGGAGACCATCTCTGCTTCGGAAAGGCCGTTGGGGGCTAACAAAGGAAGACCAAAAAGCAACCCTAAATATGCAATAGCTAACAAAAAGAAGCCAATATAAAATCGATATCGATAAAGGAAAAGTTTAGAAATAACTATTTTCTTCACTATTTAATTATAACACAAAAACCAAGGCAACTGGTTTTTTGTGGCTTAAGGTTCTTCCCTGTCGCCAGCGTAATTCATAAAACGTAACAATTCGGGGTGGAAGTAGAGCTCGATTTTGCCGACTGGCCCGTGGCGGTGCTTAGCAATAATTAATTCACTAATGTTAGTAGGAACGAAATCGTCTTGGTTTTGTTTGTAATAGTCGGGGCGATGCAAGAACATCACCATGTCGGCGTCCTGCTCGATGGAGCCGGATTCGCGTAAATCAGAAAGCACGGGGCGGGGGTCGTCGCGTCCGGTGACGCCACGAGAGAGCTGTGCCAATGCAATGACAGGGATTTCGAGCTCACGGGCTAGAGTTTTGAGACCACGAGAAATTTCGGTAACTTCCTGGACGCGATTACCAGCATAACGATCCGAACCTTGGAGTAGCTGGAGATAGTCAACTACGATCATGCTGACATTATGGTCATGGGCGGCACGACGCGCTTTGTTGCGGAGCTCGAGAATGGTCATTGAGCTAGTATCGTCGATATAAAGCGGAACTTCATTCATTTCGCCTAAGGCATCTCCGATTTCGGCAAAATCTTCGTCGGACAAATTGCCGGTGCGTAGTTTCCAGGCGTCGACTCCGGAAACATCCGAAATCATGCGGTCGACAATTTCGTTATTAGCCATCTCCATCGAGAAGAATAGTACGCCCTTTTTATCGCCATTACGGGTGGCAACATTGTAGGCTAAGTTTTGTGCGAAAGTAGTTTTACCCATGGCAGGGCGGGCACCAATGATGATTAAATCACCTTTTTGAAAACCAGCGGTTTTTTTGTCGAGATCGATGAAACCGGTTTTTAATCCGCGTAAAGCACCCTTGTTTTTGTGCAAATCTTCAATGCGATCATAAGCATCAACCAAGAGATCTTCCAACGCAACATAATCAGATTTGATGGTTTGATCAGAAACTTCAAAGAGATTTTTTTCGGCTTTGCCAACTAGATCTTCAATTTTGGTAGTGCTATCGTAAGCGGCGGTAGCAATGTCAGTTCCAGCCTGAATGAGACGGCGCCGTAGGGCGGCTTGGGCAACTAAATCGGCATAGGCATCGACGTGTGAAGCAGTCGGTACAAAATTAGTGAGTTCGGTGAGATAAGGTGATCCGCCAACACTTTTGAGTGTTTTTTGATTTTTTAATTCGGACGTCAAGGTCATTAAATCGATCGGGCGATGATGTTCATAGAGCGTAGTCATACCTTTGAAGATGCTGACGTGGCGCGGTTCGTAGAAATCTTCGGCTTTGAGTATTTCTAGAACGTTCGGAAAAGCCTTGTCTGATAACAAAAGTGCGCCTAGCAACGATTTTTCTGCTTCCAAGTCTTGCGGGGGAATACGACCCGCCTGACTTACGGAAGAATTTTCTTCCATAATTACCTCCTCGAGGGCAGCTCGTTAAACTTTCCGCACCAGAGTTTAGAACGGAGTTTCGCCCTTTATATCTCTAACATCTCCCATTATAGCAGATATTTGTGAAAGAGTTTCATCTTTTGGTACGACTCGATCTTCAAGATCATGCACGATTAAGGCGTAGCCATGTAAATGGTCGGCTAGGATTTGGCTGTTGTCGGGCTTTTTGAGGACTTTGGCAGTAAATTTTTGAGTCGGATAGATATGTAATGTATTATCTTTGAACTCATGTTCGCACTTTTGTAGTTGTAAATAGACCGCTCCGTTAGTATCGTGAATGGCTTGGGCAAACTCTTCCCAATTGAAAGGTCCTTGTGGAGTTTCGGGCGCGGCTGCGACTATGGTAGTTTCGTCGTGTGCGTCTGATGAATTAACTATTGTTTCCCTTTCGGATGTCGTCGTAGCCGTAGCGATCTCGTTAGTAGAAACTCCTGAAGAATCAGTTGTGTCTTTTGCTGTAAAGTCGGACGTTTCAGCTTTTTTTGACTCTACTGGCCGGCTGGCGACTAATTCTGGCATGGTGGTGGATTTAGGTTTTGTGGGTGCAGAAATGAAATTAGCGCTTGGGCGCCCACTGGCTTTCAGTAAGGCTAATAAAAGTTTGACGTCAGCAAAAGGTGGTTTCACTTCGGTGAGACTGTCTAATAATGGTAAAACTTGCCATTTTGATTCGTCGATAATTTTATGCATGAGTTCGGCGGCAATTGATTCGGCGCTGAGCCCGGAGTTGAGTAATTCCTTGAGAGTTTGTTGAATTTGATTAAGATCACTCGACCCATAGCTAGTAATTAAAGTTTCTAGCGCTGTATCTTGGGGTAAACCAAGCGCTTGTGTGAGCAGGTCCGCGGTAATGGTTTTGTCGGTAATGGTAATGATTTGGTCTAATAAGCTGAGCGAGTCGCGAAAAGAACCACCGCCGCGTTGCACGACAATTCTGAGGGCATCGTCGTCAATTTTGATGTTTTCGAGATCAGCGATTTTGCGTAAATGCTGAAACATGATTTCTGGTGCAGCGAGCTGAAAATGATAAATTTGCGCACGCGAAGAGATGGTAATTGGAACTTTGTTGGCTTCGGTGGTCGCCATGATAAAAATAACATGCTCGGGAGGCTCTTCGACGGTTTTGAGTAGGGCGTTGGCGGCCGATTTGCTGAGCATGTGAATTTCGTCGATAATGTAGACTTTGTACTTACCTTTACTAGGGGCGATAATAGCCTTTTCGCGCAGTTCGCGAATATTGTCGACACCGGTATTAGAAGCGGCATCAATTTCAACAATATCAAGATAATCATCTTCAAGTTGATACGGAAAATCATTGACAGCATGTGCAAAAATACGAGCTACGGAAGTTTTGCCGGTGCCACGTGGGCCAATAAAAAGATAAGCGTGCCCAATTTTGCCTTGTTTGAGTGAATTCTGCAGAGTATTTGTGACTTGTTCTTGCCCAACAACGTCAGTTAATGAAGTAGGGCGATACTTACGATAGAGAACTTTTGGCGCCGAACTGGTAGCTGGCTCGGCGGTTTGATTTTTGGAAGCGGCGGCTTTAGCCATAATTAGAGAGCAGCCTCAACGGCAGCCCAAGCAGCGTCTTCGTTATTAGCCGGAATAATTGCGGAAACTTGACTACCTTCGCGAAGATGGAAATAGGTGACCGAAGCATAAAGGACTTCATATTCGCGCCCCGATACTTCGACGTAATATTTATCGTCGTGGTGTACTAATGTACCGATAACGGCGCGACGTTCGACAGGGCCAATCTGTTTATATAGAAAGCGGCCTTCTGGAGTAATGGTAAGTTTAAGAATGTCACCTTCGATTAATTTGGACTTGGAAGCGTAATTAGCAGGAACTGGGTAATTTTTGCCATCAGGGCCAATCATAATTTGACCATCAAAAACGCCTTCGATGACTTTGCCCTCGGGACTCATAACCACAGTATCGCGCGGGGCGGTAATCGCTTCCCCATCGCCTAAAATCGAGATAAGAAGTTCTTTGGCTGCTGCAAGATTTGTCTCAGCTTCCTGAATGAGACTACGTAGTCGCTTGATTTGTTTTTCTGGTAATTCAGACATAACCTCGCATCCAGTCCGTAATTAACTTTTATTCTACGACCATGATACATCTACGCGTACTAAAAGTCAACTTTGATTTAAAAATATTTTCCACCGGTTTAACGTCGGTCGATCTAAAAATGTTGTAAAAATTACAAGTAAATAATGCTTGAGTTTTTATGAAAAGTGCTAAAAAGTGTTGCAATGTGGATTTCTAGCTGCGTTGCGACTTCTCATTTTCAGTCTTAACGTGGTTTCTAGTTGTGCTACAAACCTTCATTCCCTAGCATTCTGGCTTGGGAATGTTGATTGGCTGATGTTTGAGATTATTATTGAATTAATGTTGACGTAAACGATGTTTCCAGAAGTTGATGTTTTTGGACCTGGAGTTATTGCTGGGTTTGCGTTGACGTAAAAATAAAAATATGGGTACTTGAAAGTGTGAAGCTTGAATGAGTTTCTGGACGATTGCGGCTATTTATGGTAAAATTCGGATAAGTTGGACAGTTTTGCCTAAAGTAGTTTATTAGAATGATGTTTATGTTTTGAAAGGAGCGAGATATGCTATCTGTAGATTCAGCGTCTCGTCTGCAGCAACGTCAGAATGATTTTGCGCGCAGAGAGAATTTGCCTGTTGGTACGCGTACGGTCGTAAGTTGTCGCATTGCGACATCTGGAGAGACTCAGCGCATGCATGATCTGATGCGGTTATGGCGCAATCGTGGTGTAACGTCGGCGGGTAATGCCTTCAAGTAAGCTTTATTAGAACATTATTTTTACTCCCTAGCTAGTCTGGGGAGTTTTTCTTGGCGAGAATTGAACTGGTGACGCATTGCGACAATTATGTAATGCAGTTGAAGATGGATAATTATAATAAGAAGTCTTGTTCTATATTTTTCCTTGGAGAAATTTGTTGTAAGAATTACAACAAATTGTAGGCTATCGCTCGAGATAAAGTTGTGAATTACCAAACAACGCTATAATAAGATAAGGGGTCTTGTTTTTTTATGAATATTTGCTATAATGTGAATCAGTTACCGTAGACCGTAGCGGAGGTTAATATACTATTGTTTTTGATTATATTAGCTTCTTAATTATGCTACCGAGGAATTCTTATCTGGGTAACGTTGTTTAACAACTTGCTAGCATTATTTATTAAATTATACCTAAGGAACTTTTTATGGCAATTTCAAAAGCAAAAAAAGATACTTTGGTTGCTGATTTGACTGCTTTACTAAGCGATGCTAAGTTGACAGCTTATGCTCGTTATCAGGGGTTGACGGTTGCAGATTTGCAAGAGTTGCGCAAGATGGCGCGTGAAGCTGGCGTGAAAATCAAAGTAGTTAAAAACCGTCTCGTACGAGTAGCGATGAATGAGGTCGCTATTTATAAAGATACGGATACTACTGGTTTGACCGGTCAGCTCGTTTATGCTATTTCTGATAGCGATGAAGTGGCTCCGGCTAAGATTTTGGCAGAATTTGCAAAGACACATCCAGCACTTGAGTTGGCTGGCGGTTTTAACGATTCTGGTAAATCGTTAGATCAGGCAGAAATCACGACCTTGGCCAAGATGCCGTCCAAGAACGAGCTTATTGCGCAAGTGGTCGCACAACTTCTTTCACCGATCAACGATACTGTATCCGCTACTACTGGCGTATTGACTGGTATCGTATCTGGTCTTGAAGCTGCGAAAAATTAGCAATCATCGGGGGATATTAAATATTTGGGAGGCCTATTTTAGCGATAGGTTTCTAGTAATTTTACGAAAGGAATTAAAATGGCTACGGATATTAAAGCATTGGCCGAACAATTGGTCAATATGACTATTCTTGAAGTCAACGAACTTAAAAATGTTTTAAAAGATGAATATGGCATTGAGCCTGCTGCTGCAGCTGTGGCTGTTGCTGCTGCTCCTGCGGATGGTGCTGCCGCTGCTGACGAAGGCAAGTCTGAATTCAACGTCGTTTTGAAGGACGCTGGTGCTCAGAAGATTGCTGTTATCAAGGCTGTTAAGGAGATCACTGGTCTTGGCCTCGGAGAAGCAAAAGCGATCGTTGATGGCGCTCCAGCTACCGTGAAAGAAAAAGTCGCTAAGGCTGATGCCGAAACAATGAAAAAGACTTTGGAAGAAGCTGGCGCAACCGTCGAATTGGCGTAAGTTGTATTGCAATTGCTAGCAAGTTGAAAAATAGGCCCGTTAACGGGTCTATTTTTGTGCAGAATTTTTGCCAATATTTTTTCGTGCGTAGTGGACTTCTCTCTTCCACCTCAGGGTAAGTACCTCGGGGTCTCTGCCCCGATGGTGATAACGTGATA
>CAZSPU010000022.1:0-14017 GCA_964608555.1 uncultured Candidatus Saccharibacteria bacterium | reverse complement strand
CCAAGCTACTACTCTACACACGTGTGACTAGGGTGGGGGTGTAAGGCAATGGTATTTGCGAGGAAGACTTCAATAATCAATAAAATAGCCTGAGCTTGTTTTTTGCTATTTCTACATCGCCTTGTATTAGAAATGTCTACTCATTCCCGGAAATAAAAGTAGGATTTTTATTTCTCTCGGATGTTTGGTTTTTCTGCTCTACTTCGTTTCAGAAATAATTGCTTGCCCTCAGACATTTACCGTCTTCGTGCGTAGTGGATTCACTCACCATGAAGGACATATTGAGCTACTTGGTATTAGTGGCTACTATTGGTCGCTTTTGTCGCGCCCTAATATTGATTGGCAAGACAGTTTTTATTTAGACCTTAATGATTCAGCAGTGCTTCCCTTTGCCGTCAATCCACGCTACTTTGGTTTTCCTCTCCGCTGCCTAGTACGGTAGGGATAATGGTAATGACTTCGTGCGTAGTGGTCATACTCATTATGATGGTCGTGCTGAATGGTCCGGCGCCAATGGTTATGGTTCGTCATCTCATACATATGTTAGTGCTGAATTTGAAGGAAGTTTCTACCTTGATTTCAGTATTTCAGAAGTTTATCCATCTGGTGGATATGGCTACCACTACTGGGGCATGCCTCTCCGCTGTCTAGTACGGTAGGGATAATGGTAATGGATGTTGTAGCACAAATAGCTCTTGTGTGGGGAATAAGACTTGGGCAAGCGCCCAGGAGCGGCCCCACACAAGAGACTATTTATGCTAGCTGTACACCCCACTGTAATATCAGAATAGTATAGAAATTCTTAATTCTCACAATCAAAAACTCGCGCGAGACTAACTCGCATGATAACTTCATCATATCATACCATAATCATTCTGTCAAGATACTTCGCCAAGCCGACCTCTATTCGTACACCGTAAAACTCTGATATCCATCTGTACAGAACTATAATAGAAAACAGCACACTAATTTAGCGTCGTCAATTGTTGGTATTTTTTGATGCGGGCAGACAATTCGGGATATTGCGCCATATCCTCCGGATGTTTGGCAAATTCGGAAGCATGATGGCTTGCCTGAGCAATGGTTTCCGTATCTGTCAAGTTTGCAACTTGGAGGTTGAGCTCGCCGTGCTGCATGGCGCCATAAATCTCACCTGGCCCGCGGATCTTCAAATCGACCTCCGCCAGATGAAACCCGTCGGTAGATTTTTCCATTTCACGCAAACGCTTCGACGGCTTACCTTCCCCGGTCGTCAACAAAAAACAGCTCGCCGGCTGGTCGCCGCGTCCGACGCGCCCACGCAGCTGGTGCAATTGCGCCAAACCGTAATTTTCTGAATCCTGAATCACAATCATATTGGCGTTCGGCACGTTGACGCCCACCTCCACCACTGTAGTCGAGACCAAAATTTGGATTTCATTATTTGCAAAACGTTCCATAACCTGATCTTTTTCATCAGGTTTCATCTTACCATGCAAGATGTCTACTTTATAATCAGGAAATAGTTCTGTCAACTTGACGGCCTGTTTTTTAACTGGTGTGGCTGTGCGAGCATTTTTTTCTTCAATTACTTGACAAATCCAGTAAATCTGCTGTCCTTTCGCTAGTATTTCTCGCATTTTAGGATATAATTCATCAGTTTGCGCGACTTCGGGTAAAATTTTCGTTTCAATCGGCTGCCGCCCTGGAGGTAATTCATTGAGCAATGACACGTCTAGATCGCCAAAAACCGTCAGCTGCAAAGAGCGCGGAATTGGGGTAGCGGTCATCGACAAAAGGTGTGGAGCGGTATTTTCGGGGGATTTGAGGAGTAATTTTTGGCGTTGCCCGACCCCAAAACGGTGTTGCTCATCAATAATACAAAACGCTAGCGAATGAAAATCAGTTGTATCGGTTAATAATGCATGCGTCCCGATAACAAGGTCAATCTCGCCATTTTTGATCAAATTTTTCAAGTAGCGTTTATTGGGCGTAGCGCCGGTTAAGAGGGCGATTCGCGGCATCGGCATGCCTGGATTTGCCTTCTGGAGGCCTGTAAAAAGCTTTACAAGACTATCAAAATGTTGATTGGCCAAAATTGCGGTGGGCGCCAAAAACGCCGTCTGATGGCCGTTGAGAGTGGTCTGAGCGGCCGCTAGCGCTGCCACAATCGTCTTGCCAGAGCCTACATCTCCTTGCAAGAGGCGATTCATCGGTATTCGCCGCTCTAGGGCGCGCAAAATCTCCCAGGCCGATCGCCGCTGAGCATTAGTGAGCTGAAACGGCAGACTTTTGACTAATTTTTGAGTAAATTCGGCGTTGAATTTCAGGGGTATAGATTTAAGGCGGCAGTTTTCTTGCTTATTGAGTTTGGCGGCCAAAATCAGCTCAAACAGTTCTTCATAAGCCAAATACTGGCGCCCCTTGTCCGCGTCTTCGGGCGACTCAGGGAAATGCGAACAAAAGAGCGCTTCGGCACGCGCACCCGGTTTGACATAATCTGGCGCTCCTTCTGTAAAAGGTAATAAATCAGGGATTTCCGCAAATTCTGAACGCATTCCGGTGATAATTTTGTGAAAAAGCTGCGGCTTGAGGGCGCTTTTGGCAGAATAAATCGGCTGGAATCCAGCTGCGTCGCCGTCTTTCGCGACATCCTGCACCAAAGTCGCGGACGGAGAAGTCAATACGTAGCGACCGCCCTTGAGCTCGTATTTACCGGTAAAATAATATTCGCGGTTCGGGTCAAATTGCTTGGCGCGATAGGGTTGATTAAACCAAATTGTCCGGATCACACCGGTATCGTCGCGAATCGACCCCTGTGTAATGGTCATTTTGCGGCGGCTAGTGCGCATAATATGCAGATCGCTAATCTTGCCGCGCACGATAACTTTGCCCGGGCGCAAATCTTCGATCGGCACCGTGGTCTGATAATTCTCGTAGAGGCGCGGCAAACAATAAAGCAAATCGCCGACCGTGTTCAAATTGACCCGGCGCAGCGCCTCGGCGGTTTTCGGGCCGACACCCTTCACGCTCTCCACGGAAGCAGACATATCCATATTAATTATTATAGCACGGTACCTCACGGAAACCTGTTTTTAATTAATCTGCAGGATGGAATTGGTTTATGAACAAAGCCATGAAAAAGCCCCACCGAAGTGGGGCCATAGTGGAAAAGTTAATATTATTTTTTGAATCGCTAACAACCGGAAATTCCAGAGGCCTCGTAGTACTTTTGCACTCTTATTGGCCGAACGCTCTGGTGAATTTTTGTCGCTGGGGCCTCGTGGAACTATTGCTTATCGATCGCCAAAGTTATGTTGCGCTCGCACGAAGTAGAAGGTGCGGCCGTCAAGAAAAGCATGGTAACCTGTCTTGCGGACCATTTTGCGAACGAATCTACTGTTGGCGAAGATGGTAATAAATCTTCTGCGTTCAATTAGCTACACCTAATGACTGTACTTGGTCGACGAAAGCTAACTCCTAGATGAGCGCCCAAAGACGCGGATCGCACATAGTGCAAAATATATAATCGGACATTGGACCCATGCTTCAAGTGTACGCGAGTTGCTCATCTGCATTGACTCAGCGTGTCGCTATGGCGAATACGTCCGGAGCATATCCATCGACCATGAGAGTGGCGGGCGGCGAACGAACGCGGCAGGTGGGTTTCGTCGCGAAAAACGGATGAAAAGCCAGCACATCTAGCACGCTGCGATTCATCCATGCTATCGGTCGGTCGCGAGAAAATTTGGCAGCCCTGTCCTGAGACAGTATTACGGCCAACCTATCGCCACGAAAGCACCAATAGGCCAATAACAATATAGCATCTCCTTTCTTAAAGATCTATCAGCTTACAGAGAATACCAACAGAGGAAAATATTCCCTAAGCCGATTCTAGCTAATGTTGGGCTACACTGGCGCGGAAATCTACGTAGATACCGCAACGCGGTCTAGCCGTCTCAGTGCTCCCCTATTAGCATAGTATTAATATTAGCAAACCGCAGCACCGCTGTCAAGGGGTTTTTGCGATTGATGATTTTGGCGCCACTCTGCCACTTTGCCATGATGACCAGAGAGCAGAACTTCGGGCACTTTCATACCACGAAACTCGGCTGGCTTCGTATATTGTGGATATTCGAGGTTGTTACCCTCGGAGAAGCTCTCGATTTCAGCCGAAGTCGCACCACCCAGCACCCCCGGCAAGAGCCGCGTAATCGAATCTATGATGATTAAAGCAGGTAATTCCCCGCCCGTCAAGACATAATTCCCCAGTGAAATTTTGTAATCAACGAGGGTCAAAATCCGCTCGTCGTAGCCTTCATAATGGGGACAAATAATCACATAATGTCGCTCTGGAGCGCCCTGGAGCGCTTCTGAAGCATTTTGGGGCAAAGCTTGGTCGATCGGCGCTTGATCCCTAGAGGGGTCTTCTAGGCTATACTGAGGGCCCTGCAAGGCATCTTGCAACATCTGAAGACTATCTTGAGAGTTCTGAGGCGCATTTTCAGAGCCCTGAATATCATTTTGCGAACCCGAGGAAGTATTTTGAGAAATCTGCAAGGTGGCGTTTTCAGGGATCTGAGCGGCATTTTGACGGTTTGTAGGCCCAAGAGGGCGTTTTGTTGTCGCAGCTGGCTTTAAGGCATGTTGACAGGCCGCACCCTCGTTATGCTCAAGAGAGCGATGTTCTGCCACAGCTGGTTCCACGCCGGCAAATTGGCGCGCTAAGACCTGATTCCAGGTCATGCCAACAGGGGTCGGGATAATAACTTGGCAATTCGGACTATGCTCCTTTACGCTTTCCACGGCGGCGAAAACCGGCTCGCACCGCAATAACATTCCGTCACCACCGCCGTAAGGCGTATCGTCAACTGATTTATGCGGACCGAGGCCAAAATCACGCAGATTAATATACTCGATTTCGATAATGCCGCGATCCTGCGCTTTATAAAGCATCGAGCTGTCAAGATAAGGGCGCAGCGCCTCTGGGAAAAGTGTAATGATGGAGAACTTGATTTTTGGCATAATTTCTATTCTATTATAGCACATTCTGTCCCTATGCGTGGGTTTTTGCGAATTACCTCTGCGGATAATCCTTTGTTAGCGCACTACTATTGACGCCGAAATGAGTATTTATGTCACAGGGCTGAGTGCACGCCAAGAGCTTCGGAATAAAACCAGGCGAGGGCCGAAATTAGCTTATGTCATAAGACTGAGTGTAATCTTGTCGCATAAACTAACTTACTTGGACAGCCAATGGGATTTAATGAAGGATGCCACAAAAATCCTTCAGCATCATCTGCACACTAGATTAGCTAAGTCCAAAATTCCTCATGGCCATCTGCGTGATAGATTCGCCAAGTCCAAAATTCCTCATGGCCATCTGCGTGATAGATTCGCCAAGTTCAAAATTCCTCATGGTCATCTGCGTGATAGATTCGCTAAACCCAAAACCCCCTCCGCAAAGGAGGGGGTTTGAGCCGTATGGAGCGATCAATCCAGATAAGCCAAGCTGAAGCCGGGGTGGGCTAAACTCAGCTTGGCCACAACGATCAAGATTCCTCGCAGTTTTCGCCAGAGATGACTGACTCATAAAGAGTTCATCCATCTGATAACGAGATCGAAATCTTAATCCTATCTGCTTCGATTAACGCAATGCACGGCGACTTGCGATGAAGTAGCCAGCAGCGGTTACAATCGAGCCAGCAGCGATGACGCCACCAGCGATAGCTTCTGGACCAGTACTTGGGAGCTTAGTTGGAGTATCTGGAGTGGATGGATTACTTGGAACATCTGGTTTATCAGGCTTGTCCGGATTATCAGGTTCGTCTGGCTTGTTCTCACAAACCTTATTGACGAGGACGCTGGCGTAGTCTTGGATAGTGACTTTGCCGACGCCACCCTGGATCCAGTTAACCAAAGTGTTGGTACCACAACCGAGGTTCTGGTCGACAACCTTCGCACGGAAACGCACATAGGCGTTAGCGCCTGGATTATAACCACCAATGTTGATACCGTTCCCAAACATAGCAGTGTCAGGGCTGATTAGGCCACCATCGTAGAATTCGTTCCAAAGCTTGGTAGTATTTGGAATGTACTCCAAGTTGCTTGGAAGAATGTCACGGACACTGACGTTGTCTTGGCTTTCACCATTGGTAATGTTCTTGTATTCCATTTGGAACTCGACGGTATCGCCAACCTTAGCGTTGACGTAGTCGGTCCATTCTTTGACGCCACCAATTACACGAACTTTTTGAGTCACAGTGTAGTCGGTGTCATAAACGGCCTTAACACGAACGGTAACATAGTTATCGTAAGTGTAGCAGCCTGGCACGTTGCCATCAAGGGCATCGTAACCAATAAGCGTACCATTCTGAGATGCTGCTTTTTCTACAACATCATCACTGATCTTCAAGCCACCTACACCAATCTTGTTGTTGTAAAGGAGGGCAGAACCATAAACGTATTCCAAGTGGAAAGCGTTATTGTCGCTGTTGAAGTTGACATAGTCCCAGTACTTGCTTGGAGTAGCGTTGGAAGAGGTAATGAAACCATTAACCTGAACCTGCTTGCCAGAAGTAGTTGGGATGCTGATGGCAGCTTTAGTGTCACGAGCAATTGCATCGTAACCATTTGGGTTGTTATTGTGGACGTAAAGGCGGATAGTATATTCTTTACCGTTTTCTACGGTAATGTTATTACCCTGCCAGGTGCCGTGGATGTCGTCAGTAGCAGCTTGAGCAGAAAGGAAGTTCTTCTCATCGCCGTCGACGCTATCGGAGATCGAGTTGAAGACGATCTTGTTGCCAAGAACGCCCTTATTGATCTGATCAACCGTATAGCTAGGACGACCGCCACCGTTATCACCCCAAGCCGAAACGGCCACAGGATTCGCAAGAGCACCTGCAATCGTAGCCATACCAGCTACGGCCGCAAAAGATGCCTTAATTGCTTTATTCATATTAATCTCCTCTCAAAAAGATTAAATTAATAACGACGTTAAATTTAATATTTTCTGGTCCAAATTGTTAAACTCCATCAGTCCCAACCGAATCATCTCAAACACAATTTTCTGTTCTTAGAGAGTCTCCGGGGTGCTAGCTATTGCCAGCTCCCCAGAGAGTATATAAAGTGCAAAGCACATAGAGCGCTTAGAAGATCTGGGAGCATCGGGAGATACTCCCAGAATTCTAAGGTGCTATCTCGCCGGGCGAGATCTTCAAATCTCTAGGATGACCTAGAAATTTGGCTCCTACCGGGTAGGAGAATTTTATGTCAGAAACTTTAATCTTCCATGTCGGGCGAGCTAACCACGGTGCTGGCCGAGTTGCCATTGCTACTGTTGTGGTCGGCGGGATTACTAGTGGTAGTCTGGCCAGAACTGCCGGTAGAGGTCACAGTAGTAGACTCCGCCTTGTGTTCGGTTTTTGAGGGCGGTGTACTCCCGTGATCGAGGTTCTTGTCGCCCGAGCCGATATAATGATCCTGGCCAGTTGCGCCAGAAGATTCTTTATTATCGGTGGGTTTCTTCGGAGTGTCGCTAACCGTCTGACGGTCATCACTACTAGCGGTACCCTTGTTGCCGATGTTATCAGAGGGTTTACGATCATTAGCCGGCGGCTCAGTGGGCTGATCATCGCCCGTACCGTCGCCTGGGTTCAAATCACCGTTCGGATGATCGGGATGCTTGTTCCCGTTGGATTCATTCTTATCCTTACCGCCCTGACCATCAGGCTTCGGTCCTGGCTCATCGATGGGATAATAGTAAACATCAAATTCCATAGGTCCAGACTGCTTAATATCGTATACTGGGTCAGGGCTAGGCTCGTACCCATCATGGGATACCGCAGCAGGGATAGTGAACCATTTGCCAAACTCTTTCGGCTTGCAGACGGTTGGGGCAGCCTGTTCGTGCCGATCCCACCACCAGTACCGAACGGTAACTTCGCCATCATACCAACATATGATAACCATGCCGTCCTTATTCGGCAAAGTCGTACCGCTAAATTCAGATTGTGTCGGCTGATATCCTTCGATCTCGATCGGCTTAACTTTAATAGTTTCGCCAGCCGCATAGTAACCAAGTACTTTCGCTTTAGCAACTTCATGCTCCTGATAGTTGCGTTCACGATACTCAACCGTGACTTTAATATTACCTGTCTTCTCATAATAGACAGTGTAACTAGCGCCACGGCTAGTCATTGTACCGGAAACTACCGCAATATCAGGACCCTTGTAACCGTCGGGTGCTTTTGGAGATGTGACTGAGTACTTGCCGTTAACATCGACAGTTCTGTAAATGTCGGCGTATCTACTGCCAGCAATGTCGGACATCTTCTTATCTGTACCTTTTTCTCGATACTTAATCACCAGCTGAGCGGTTTTCGGAATATCATCACGCGGCTGTTCAGGCTGAGGCTTTTCAGGCTTCGGCTGAACGGGATCAGGGTCGCTGGGAACGATCACTAAGTTAGTGGGCGGATTAGAAGGTCTGCTGGGTATCGGCTGCTCCACAGGAGTCACTACTGGAGCCTGCGGCACCTGCGTGTTCGGAGCGTAAATAGCGAGGCTCAGGTCAAAGGCATTAATGCCGCCGAGCATCACTCTAGACCCCGACTTCAGGGTGTGCGAAAACAAGAAAGCAAACTTGTTATCTTGTTCGTTCGGATCGTCGACGCGCTCAGTGCGAGCGTGATTGCTGTCGGCATTAACTGGCAAATTCCAATAACAAATACTGGTGTAATTGCCAGCGCAACCAAGATCGGAAGCCCAATCAAAGTTGCCGATCCACAGCGCGCAAAGTTTTGTTAAGTAATCGATATACTCATCACCGAGCAGATTCGGCGCGAGTTCATTAGCTTTCTTGTCGAACCAATTGGCAATACCAGCTTCACTAGCATAGTACTGTTCCATCAGATTGCCCAGGTTCACAAACCAAGGGCTGCGACTGCTGATAATGTTGCTGTATTTTTGATCAAATGTTAACATCTGCTGATACAGCATATCAGCAAAGATTGGAGATTTGAAAGCTTGCTGGCACACAGCCCGCTGAACGGCGTCGAGTTTCGTTTCCTTATCGGCCGTGCTGAGGTTTTCCCAGCCGTAACGGCCGAGCTCCAGGATCGAAGTCGCCGGTTTCCAAACCGGATTCTCAAACCCAGGATGATCGGGATTTCCGCTCCAAAGGCGGCAGCCTGCCTTGACCGCGTCAATACGCTTTTGCGCATTATACGGATCTTGGTCGGCGCTGTAGCCAGCCTTCAGCTGATCCATGGTAATATCAGGGCCAAAGATCTGTTTACGGAAATCTTCCATGCCAGCCTCATCGAGGTCAACAATAAAAGCATCCTCAGCAAAATCTTCCGCACCAACCGTAGTGGCCTCCAAGGTTGTAACCTCGTCGCCCGTCGCAGCGGTATCGGCATTATTGCCAAGCTCCGACAGAGCACCGTTGCAGCCAGCCAAGCTGACTGTGCAGACTAAGCCACAGAGACCAGCGGCCAGCATACGCGGGCGAAGTTCTCCAGCCTTTTTCTTCTGCCGGAGAAAACCGTTCGCAGTGGCCATCAAGGCCGCCACGAAGCACGCACCGGAAACAATCCCAAGGATTGCCAGGAACGGCTTCAAGCCAAAGAGAAAGAGGACACAAAGTGCACCCATTCCTAAACAAACACCAAAACGATCAAGCATATCGCCCAGATCGAGGTGCTGACGGACGAAGCCATTAACTATTGCCGCCAGGGCGACAACAGAAATCAGGCCAGTAACCGCAGCTGCGATTAACTGAATTACTACTGTAGACGTCATAAGAGACGCCTCCTTTCTTAAAACTGGCTGAACGCGGGGGCACCAACCCCACGCTCATAGGTGAGGTCGGCACAAATCGCGATCAAAGCCTAGAAAGGCGATCAACAAACATTCGTACCTAGTTTCTGACTATATATAAACAGATGCAGTTTGCACAAAGAGGCAAGCTAACACCTGAAAAAATTAAAAACAGATACATCATCAAATGACGATTGTATCTGAGATGATTCGGTTGTAAATGGACCTCTGGACGAACCGCTCCCACAGTCCTTCCAGACTGATTCCATTGTAGCACACATTTCCAAAAAAGTCAATACCGAAATAACTATTTAAACATAAGTGCAATAGAGATAATCATAACCCTAATAAAACAGGGGTAGATTTTCCTTAAACATAAGCAATTCCCTGGCTTTTTCTAGGCAGTGTTTGATTTGACAAATAAGAAATATACTGATTTTGCTTGAAATGTTACAAGCACGAGCATATTTCATCGCGCCATTAATTAGATAGATAATCGTGACATTATAGCATTTGATAAACTTAGCCCTTCTCAAAACCACAAAGAATGTTGAAAAACCGCCCTAGCCGAAGCCAAGGGCGGTAAGCAGAGGAAGTGGCATAACGCCTTAACGGCAACCAAAGTGACCATAACCATGATGCTCGGAGTTGGTGTCGGAAGGCGCCTGCGGCGCGGATTGCTGCTGGGATTGCGCGGAAGGGTCGGGGTCGACCGTAGGGTCCGGACTGGGCGTAGGATTCTGAGGCGGTGCCTGCAAAATCGGGTCCGGAGTAGCCGGGCGCTGATTCAGGCTTGCAAGCGTTTGCGTCAAGGTCAGAATTGCGGACTGCAACTGCCTGGATTCATTGCGCTGCGCTTTGAGCGAACTGTTGATGGTCTGCTGCAGAAAATCCAACTTCTGCCCAAACTGCGTCAGCGCAGCTTCGGCCGGAGCCGGAGCCGGAGAGGCCGGAGCAGGAGCAGGCTGATCGGGAGCAGGAGCCACTTGGGCGCTGGTAGGCGTAGCTGTAGCGCTCGGTGTCGCCGTAGGGTTTGCGGCTGGAGCCGACGGAGCAACTTGTGTTGTCGGAGCGGCAGGTGCCGGTTGCGCCTGAGTAGGTGCAGGGGTCGGTTCTGCGGTGGCGGTAGCTGCCGGTGGCGTCGTGGACTGTTGAGCCTGCGGCTCAGAGGTGTTTGCTGCGTGCGACTGCAAGTCGGGCTTAATCTGCCGCCAGTTTGGAGGCAGCGGGGTCAGACAAAACGTCTCCGGTTTACCAGCCAAAGCCGCCATCATGCGCTGGATCGCGCATTCTCGATCATAGCACTCGTGCATAAACCAATCGACCAGCAACTCGGTCAGATAGTTCACATCGGAGCTAATCGACTCAGTGTCAGGTTTGCCCTTGCGCGTGTAGAACACGGCCATAGGGTACCGCATGATATACTCGAATTTGGCACGCGGATCAGGAATCTGACCATGAAGCGCCTTCGACATATCATCGTAGCCGACATACTGCTTCTTGCCATCCTCGTAGGTCACACAGAACTTCACCGTAAAACCATCCAGAGCGGACGGCATAATGTCCAGAGCCTTATCGAAAACCGTCTTCGGCGACCGCTTCAGCTGCTCAGCCTTGTCGGGCTTAGCTGCGGTAGGATCAAAATCCGTTCGACGGCTCTCCGATTGTTTCTCTGAGCCTCTCGGCCGGGCAAGCTTGACGTCGTAGCTGTCGTCAAAAACGTCTTCCGACTGCGCAGGCTTCGGTGTCTCGTGCGAATCATTCATTTCAGCTTGACGCTGAGCGGACCGCGGGGATTGCTCGGGTTTCTGGGTTTTCTGACGGGCTGAATCCTGACGAGGCTGCGATTGCGTCTCGCCGTAGATGATTTCGCCATCCTGCGAATCTGTCGTGGGGGGTCCACCAAACCAATCGCGAAAATTCATACTGATTCCTCCTTTGAAGGTACATGTAAATGAGCTGTGCATATGGAAATGTTACAGCTGTTCCAACACTGCCATTGTAGCACACTTATGCTAAATTGTCAATGGTTATATCATGGTTTGGTCATGCTTGTGCTATGAAGTCCTTCCTCATCTCAGCACCTTCGTAACAATTGCAGATGGAGTCATAAGCTGTAATCCTAAGTGTAATCTATTATGGTTGTAGTAGTCAAGCCAAACGTCAGTGCGGGTTTTGATTGTGGTAATCAGAATATTCTATAAAATTCTTAGGTTATATTAAGGAAATATAGTTAGCACAAATAGTCTCTTGTGTGGGGCCGCTGCCAAGTTGCTTAAGTAACTTGGCTATCTGCGTCGTTCAAGAAAAAAATATATATTCTTTTTCTGTTCACTATCCTCGATAGTTCAGGGCGCTTGCCCAAGTCTTATTCCCCACACAAGAGCTATTTGTGCTACCACATCCATTACCATTATCCCTACCGTACTAGGCAGCGGAGAGAAAAGGCATTGAAGCGATCATAATCATAATTTTCGGGCGGATCAAGATCTGCAGCATGGAAGGATAAGCGGAAACTATGACGATAACCAACATTCGCATCAGCAAGAGATATCCAATCATAACCAACAATACCAGACCATTCAGTACGACCACCGGTATCAATGCGTCCACTACGCACGAGGACGGTAAATGTCTGAGGGCGAGTAATTATTTCTGACGTGAAGCGGCAGAAGCTGGCAAAGCGCTCCCGGATATATAAGAATATACAGGTAATTCTGATGAAGCGGTAGAAAAATCCCCCGAAACGGGTTCGGGGGATGAGTGAAATAAAGCAATATTTGAACAGGTGATGATTAGCGTTTTGACTTGGCCATGACGCCGTCCAGCATTAAGTATGTCTTGTCTTGATAGACGGTTTTAGGGTCGTAGCGCAGCCAGCGCCGGCTGCCGTCGGGCAACCAGACCAGATAATCGTTCTCGCGCAGTTCGTAATTAACTTCTGGACGCAAGTGTGCGATGATTTCCCGCTCCACCAGCTGACGCGTCTCTTCTTTGTGAATGGCGTAAACCGCTAAAGCGTCCTGACTCTCGGCCACGGCCTTCCTATACATCGCTTCCAAGAGGCCGAAGTATTGCCTCAGTTCGTATTGGTATTCCAAGACAAAAATATCGGTTTCCTGCTCTTCGGCAGTAGGCGTGACGGAGTATGGATGCGTGGCGGCACTGGCCGGAGCAACATACTCATACCACAGCACGTTAAACAGGAGCGCTTCAACATGGTCAGCGCCAAAATTCGCCGGCCGGCACCCCGGCAGCCACCGCACCACCACAGCTAAATGATCGTGGAGATGCGCGTCCGGCGTAGCGACCAGATCGCCGTGGACTTGACGGGAGTTCGCCATGATAAACGTCGGATGATTATACTGATGGAACAGACCCGACATCATCTCAAACTGCATCATGCCCAGCGCACCGCCCAGCTCGTACTCAAGCATCGCATCGCCGAAAGGCTGATGGTGACGGTAGGCGATCAGGGGACGACCGTCCGCACCCATTTCCAGATCATGAGCTGGAAAAACCAAGCGCAATTGGGACTTACCGGCAGGATCGGCCGGCATAATGAACTTATGGCGATCATGGATCAGCCCCGGATTCAGGGATTCTTTGGCAAACATTTCTGGCAACACTTCGTGGATCAGCATAGGAACCTCCTTATAACAAGCGTCAATGAATTAAGCGTCCTCAAATTCGGTAATAATTATCAAAAATTGCTTTATCATTTTAAGGAACGCCCACTTCGGGGTATTGTAACATATTTTAAGTCCTACGTCGATAGGACGGCCGAAAAAATAGCCCTTTCGGAGCTACTTTTTCAACTGATGCGCGCCCACCCTTAGGGCACATTGGTTTGTTTTAATCCGCTGTTTATTTTTGTTGTTTCGTCTCCACACTCCACTAACATCAGTGGAACCCCGTGAAGCGTATCAGCTTATGTTTATGATAAAGCATAAGACTGAAATCGTCAATATTTTTGGCCATTTATGTTGTAATTTTTACAACGATAAGACGCTATTGACTAAATAATTGGTAATAGATCTGCAATTCCAGGCGCTCATCAGTGGCATAAATGTTGTGAAATTTACATTACTTAGATGGCAAGAGGGGTTTATTGTTTTTACCAAACCCGTGCATTATAGCATTAACAGGGGTCGTTTAACCTGAATCCCTAAACCATTCCCATCTGTTTACGCATTTGGTAGCCTAGAAGGTT
>CAZSPU010000021.1:0-15147 GCA_964608555.1 uncultured Candidatus Saccharibacteria bacterium | reverse complement strand
GACTAACGTAGCAAAAGGCTCTAACAGATGAAAGTTGAGTCTTTTTTTGTTGGATTTTGAGGTTCGAAACCACCAAACGCAAAATTTGGTTTTTCACAGCCGGTTTCAAACTTTTAAATAGCTCATCGACATTGGCAGCGAGTTTTAACAGATTAGAAACGGTCATTTCGGCACCATCCGAGCCTTGCTCAAGTTTTGCTAGCTCGTCGTCAAGATCGTGCATTTGTTGAGTGATATTTTCCGCTTTTTCGTCATAATCATCCACAGTAATACGCCCATCGAGCCGGTCTTCATACAGTATGTCCTTGCGCCGCTCCAGCGTTTCGTATTTGTCGCACAACGCCTTCTTTTGCGTCTCTCTTAGCTCTTTTGCTCGCTTTTGGTCTTTGTTCATCTCATCACAAATCCGCTTCGCTAGACCTTCGCCGATAGAAATGCTTGTGAGTGCCGACTCTAACTGCTTAATTGCGTCAGCCTCGGTCGCATTATTCGGACACTTGCCTTTCGCATTAGAGCAGCGCATATAGACGCGTCCTTTCTTTGTATATGAGCTCATACTGCAGCCACAAACGCCACATTTGAGGATTCCCTGGAACGCAAACTCATAACGCGTCTTCTTATGGAATTTCGCCGAGTAGTTGGCATTACTAATCCGTTGAATCTCATCATATATATCTTTTGTGATGTAGCGTTCGTACTTATGCTGATACTCCTTGCTCTTTATGGTTGCAATACCGTAGTAGAACTTACTAGTAAAGAGCTTCGCAATAGCCGCCTTGCAGACTGGCTTCGGATTTGGCATATTACTAGTCAATCCGAGCTTCCGCATTTCTTCGGCAATATCGCCCACCGACATACCCGAGAGACGTAGCTCAAAAGCCTTGCGAATAAACGGCTCACGCATCCTATCAATCACAATCTCTTTCTTGCCATCTATGATAGTATTGCAATATCCAAGTGGCGCTTTTTCTGGATATTCGCCGTTACTAATTTTCAGGTCAATGCTACGTTTGACGTTATCTGAGGTCGCCACCGAATAGTATTCACCGAACACCATCCCCATGCCGAGGCGCGTCTTGTCGCAAGCCGGTGAGTTCTGATGGAATATCAATCCATCCGATGGAAAGTGTAACTCCAGATTTCCCTCTTTAACTTTTTCCTTCATGATTCGCACGATGTCTGAGGATGCGTCGCGCGTAAAGCGGTCAATCTTATCAAAAACTGCAATGCGTTTGCCTTTATATCTAGCAATTTTATCGACAATCTCACGAAAACGTCGCCGATCTTCCTTGTAAGCGGTCTCATCGAAACTAAATAGTTCGCCATCTAAGCCTAATTGATCCGCATATTTCTTCAATCGCAAGATTTGCCCAGGCAGAGCTTCGATTTGGCTCGGATCTGATACCCTTGCGATGAGAAATGCTTTCATACCAGCATATTTATTGTTACGGTACGACATAATACCTCCTTTAATTCACCCTTTGTTACTATTATATCTTGATTTAGCTTAAGTTTTTGTCAGGTCATAGTAGATCCTCCAGTCTTAACGGCTTCATCTTACGAATAGTCTGTTCAATTTGTAATAAATGCTGTAAATTCTTCGGTGCCTCGGGCTCGAGCAGTAGCTTCTTACTTCGATTCCACGACCCTGGCTTAAATCGCCTGTCAAATACCTCTCGCACAAATCGTTCGTCGAAGTCCGATTCCTCATAGAGACGTAATGCGCCTATCGTCGCGAGCACTTGTTGCGGCTTCGCCTCAGGATTAGCTAATAAGTCTAGTAGCTGATTGATCACAGATGTTTGATCGAGTGGTATCTTCGGAATTGTCCGGAAAATCTCTCGCCACCAATGCAATAGTATCGCCTGAGAAATTTGCTTAGAAAATAGTCGCCGCAAGCTAACATCTTCCGTATCCCGCCCGATAAGCTGTAGATTCCGTTTAATCTCCCGAATACTATTTAGCCGAATCTCATAGCGCAAAACCGCCAGCTTCGACTTCTCTTGTAGCGAATCTAGTAGCCCGAGCTGACAACGATTATCTTTCTCCTCCGAGCGTTTTTCGCTAATCTTCGAGCGTTTGAGATCAGAAATCTTATCGTAAAATGCGATATCGCGCCGACCAGTATGCAGATGCAGGATTTGTCCGCCGTTTCTAAACTCTCCATTAGAAATATCGATCACTTTGCTAATACTAGACGTATTAAGAAGTTTGATGATCTGCGCCACCGCCGTTCCGTCGTTAAAGATAATGTTTTTACTATAGTCAACTCTCGTTATCCGGAATTCTTCTAATGAACTCTCTGGTCGCCAATCAATATCTAGTTGCCAGATCGCATAGCGCAAGGCATCTACTACGTCATTAAAATCCGCATCACAGACTTCGCTAAAGTTATTACCATAGAGTAGTTTAGGGATAGAGAATTCTATCTGTATTTGCTGACACAGACCGCCACGCACCGGCTGTTTGATGAAAGTTATTCTTGGAACTTAAAGATGGGATAAATATCCTAGTTGGAGACAATGGCGCTGGAAAATCTACGATATTGGAGGCTATTCACCTCGCACTAACAGGATTATATAATGGCAAACATATAACGAATTGCTTATCTCAATATCTATTTAACAATACGGCGGTCGCAAATTATCTTCAGTCGATTCAAAACGGGACACCGATCGCGCCACCAACGATTCGTGTCGAATTATATTTTAATAAACCAATTAACGCAGAGCTTTTTGAAGGAAACTATAATACCGATAATGTTGCAGGGGCTGAAGGACTGCAGATTAAGATATCTTATAACAATATATATGACGAGGAGTATAAAAAAATTATAGAAAACAAAGAGCTAACAAGCTTACCGATCGAATATTATGACGTGTCTTGGACGACTTTTGCACGGCGTACCATTACTCCTAAGAGTATTCCAGTTAAGGTTGCCATGATTGACTCTTCTAACTACCGTTATCAAAATGGATCCGACGTTTATATCTCACGTATCACTAAGGAATGCCTAACTCCAGAGGATACATTGATAGTATCGCAAGCTCATAGAAAGATGCTTAGCGACTTTGCGTCCGATAAATCTATTACCGACATTAATCAAAAAATTTCAGAAGCGGCTGCCGTCGATAAAGGCATATCTTTAGCGGTCAATCTTGGAGCAAAAAATGCTTGGGAAGGTAGCCTTACAACGAAAGTAGACGATGTTCCATTCAATTTTATTGGCAGAGGGTTGCAATGTATCATTAAGACTAAATTGGCAATTAATCATAGACGTGCAAAGGATTGTAATGTAATCCTGATGGAAGAGCCGGAAAGTCACTTGTCGTTTGCTGGTTTAAGCCAACTTATATCTGGGATTACTGATAATAATGAGGAGAAGCAGTTTATTATCTCCACACACAGTAGCTTTGTCGCTAATAAACTTGGTTTAAATAGCCTATTTCTTATCTCACGGTATAATGCGGCCAATTTCACAGATATGAGCGTGGAAACTACAGGCTTCTTCAAGAGAATAGCCGGATATGATACATTGCGATTAGTGTTAAGCCAAAAGGCGATTCTTGTTGAAGGTGACTCTGATGAGCTTATTGTACAGAAAGCTTACATGCTAAGACATAATGGGCATCTCCCCATTCAAGATGGGATTGATGTAATTTCTGTGGGAACTTCATTTTTACGTTTCTTAGAGATTGGAAAACTTCTAAAAAAGACTATTGCCGTAGTGACCGACAATGATAGCCATCCAGAAGCGCTGAATAAAAAATATGCTGGATACTTAAACTCGAATGCAGACCAGAATAATTCTATTGCAATATTCTTTGACCCAGATATAGATACCGGAGATCTAGAGATTAGTGGCAAACCGTATAATTATAATACTTTGGAGCCAAAGCTCCTCAAGGTTAACAGTCTAAAGCTATTTAATGAAATATTTAAAACAACATATTCCACCGAGGATGAGCTAAGAAGATATATGCAATCTCATAAAACTGAATGTGCATTGGCGATCTTTGAAACTGGCAAAGATGTACAGTTTCCTGAATATATTATTAGGGCAATACGGCATGTCGAGTAAGCTAATTATTGCCGCCGCGGGATCAGGAAAGACAACTTTCTTAGTTAACGAAGCGTTGCGAACACATGATGGCAAGATACTTATTACGACTTTTACGGATGCCAATGAGCGCGAAATCAGGACTAAGTTTTTCGAAACTGCTGGACACATACCAAGTAACATTACTATTATGACATGGTTTTCATTCTTACTCCAACAAGGAGCAAGGCCGTACCAAAGTTTTTTGCATACAGAAGAGATTACCGGCCTATTACTAGTCAACGAACAATCAAGCAGGTTCACTAAAGAAACAGATGTGGCAAAGCATTACTTCACTAAAGACGGCAGGATATATTCAGATAAATTATCGAAGTTCGTATATAAATTAAACATGTCTAGTAATGGACTAGTATTTAGCCGATTGTCTAGGGTATACAAGTATATTTTTATTGATGAGGTACAAGATCTATCTGGTTATGATCTCGAAATTATTAGGCTTTTAGCTCAAAATAACATATGTTTAATCATGGCTGGCGACTTAAGACAGACGACGTATCATACGCATGAGGAAAAGAAAAATAAGAGTTACAGTAATGATGGCGGTATTCAACAGTATATTGCAGACAAATGCCCTATGATTGCGATAGACACTAAAAGTTTGAGAGTGACTTACCGCAATGCTCCCGAAATTTGTGACTTTGCTAATTCTATATATCCAGATTATGAACCATGCTCGGCAACAGAAAAAGATCCTACGGGACACGATGGAATATTCTTTATTAGGGAGCAGGATCTTGACACATATCTAAAGAAATATCAACCAGTGCAATTGCGCGACACAAGACGCAAAACAGTTAGAGAAGACTATGTAGTTTATAACTTTGGGGATTCTAAGGGCTTGACTTTTGATCGCATAGTAATATATCCGACGAAACCAATTCTGAAATGGATTAACAACCATTCCGAGAGTCTTCCGCCAAGAAGCAGATCAAAATTTTATGTAGCAGTCACTAGAGCTCGATATAGCGTGGCAATTGTAGTCGACGATAAGCAACAGGCGCTTCTGGGTATTCCAGTATGGCAAAATAATATTTAAAATTATCATACACAAAAAGAGCCGCTTGCTTTTGGATAGCCGCGGCTCTTTTTGTGCGGAACCGCACGCCTCACCGTTTGCCAAAATACCAATAATATTTCTGAAATTCGTCATTTATCCACCTGCTTTGTGGGGAATTGGTAAGTAGTTAAAACATAAACTACTCCGTAAGTCTAAATATTTTCCCGTAAGAACGGGATCGTACGTTAACGATAAGCTAATCTTGTAAGTAGGTTTTTACAAACTCCGCTAGCGCCCGGCCGTGAAGCCTACTATAATCGTAGCAAGCCAATCGGAAATCGTCGATTTTCGGGCACCAATCGTGAATGTCTTACCTTCAAGCAAGGTCGCGAAGGACTCTTTCCAGAGGAAATGAGCTCTTTTTTATTGTCAATTTCAAGGTTCAAGACGCATAATCGGGCTAGTGCGTCTTTTTTTGGCAACTGACACATTCTGCATCTACTCAGAGAGGTCTTTCAGTAAGTTTAAGAATCCTCCTTGCTCGGCTATTATTAATTTGAAAAACGACGAGCTACCGTGTAGCAAGTTATCAGCTACACCGATTACTTGCACGCAAGTTAGCTCGGGCAAGGCTTGTAATTACCCGCACAGCAAACCGCAGAATATCATACCCAGTCCGAACGATTATATCCTACTGACCTGCCTTCCCATAAAAACTCAGGCGCGCACCGGCGTAAGTGCGAGTGTCGTGCAATGCGAAGCCGGCTAAGTCTGGGGCCATCTCGGTGGCCGGTGACGACAGGATTAATTGACCATTGACTGTTAATAATTCCGCTAATTGAGCAATTTCTGCGACATTTATCTTGTCATAAGGCGGATCGGCAAAAATCATATCAAAATACTGGTGGAATTCTGCACGCTGAGTAAACTTGGCAGCCGATTCGCACAAAACTTGGGTTTGCAATTGGTCATAATCTGGTAGCCTGCGCAAATTGTCGCGAATCGTCGCAGCCACTTTAGGATCTTTTTCGACAAAAACTACTGCTTGCGCGCCACGACTCAAAGCTTCGATTCCCAAGGCGCCGCTGCCGGCATAAATATCGGCGATTTTTGTGCCGCGGACAGAAATCATATTAAACAAGGCGAGTTTTTCGCGCGCACCCATAGGATGTGTTTTGGAGGAAGCCGGAGAGAGTAAACGTTGGTGTCGATATTTGCCAGACGTAACGTAAAGCTCAAGCGCCATGCATTGCTTCCTTGGTTTTACGGGCGGGGGATGCGAGCTGATAAGCTTCGGCCGCAGCGACATACCAACTCAGCGTAATAACTTTTACGATTTCGGGCAAGAGAATGTTCTTAGTCTCAAACGCCAGCTCAGTCGTCCAGCCGTTCTTGCGGAAGTTGTCATACATATCCAGTTTGCGAATAGTATCGAGCGAATGATAAAAAGTGGTCTTCATATCTAGATCAACAAAATCTGCGATGGTGATTTTGGGCATCATGGATTTTTGCGGTAAAGTTGCCGCCAAAATCGCTACGCCGTATTCGTAAGCGACATGCTGAGTCATGTGCCCTTTTGCACCCCAATATAACCAGTTGTTACGCATCGTTTCTAACATACTACGCCCGTGCATAACACCCTTCACGGGCTGACCAAAAACTCGCATCATTTCTTTTTCGGTCATCAGTTCATCTTTGACGTCGGTCAACGGAAAGTGATGAGCGGGTGTCAAACCATCGGTAATCATATGCGCCAACCAAGCGGCTTCAAAAGCGGCGCGCACTTGATTAGATTCTTTTAGCGCTATCGTCAAATTATGGTAATGGTCTTCCATCATCGTCACAACTGAACGCTGGTCAGAGTATGGTTGCTCGGTATCTGCATTAATATTCGCATGAGCGTCAGCATTATCTACAACATCTTTTTTATTTTCAGGGTCTAAATCTGCACGCGTCATCATATGCGACGGCTCGTCAATACCCGGACTTTTACGCTTTAGGCCGTCGGGGCCGCGCGTTCCTTCAAAATGGATGATCTCCGTAGTCGATGGAAAATAATATCCACGTGGCAGCCAGCGCCGCAATGCTTTACGCGCCACTTCATCAAGTTGTTGATGCGTACCAACAATCCGCCCAGAGAATTTTGAATTTTTGACTAGAGTAGTTGTTGAATACATTTGCCTATATATTATACTAGATTTAGACGTAAAAGTACAATTGACTTTCCAAAATTAAGCTTCATTGTACAATGTGGTACCTTATCTCGTTTGGTAGTCGTATATATGTTGTAATTTTTACAACATACAGCTTCGAAACAATGGTTGTACGACAGGGCCCAAAAATTACTGCTCGCGAAACATCTTCAAAACAATAATTATGCCACCGAGCCCAAACAACATATATCTATGAAACAACATTTTTGCGAGAGAACCCAAAATTTACTGCTCGCGCGAATCTATCACATTATAAAATTTCTGATCCGAAAAAGTAATCGTCACCGTCGTACCAACACCAATTTGCGAATCTAGGCTAATCTGATGGCCCAGCTTTTGGCAAAGCGTCCGCACCAGATAAAGCCCCATTCCCGTCGAGCTACCAGCTTGCGTCTGGCGACCATTTCGGCCCGTAAACGATTTTTCAAAAACCCGCGGCAAATCTTCCGCCGGAATCCCAATGCCGTCGTCACTAATATTTAATTTAATTAAATTTTCATCCGTCTGCAGGTAAATCTTGATTTTCTGACTGGAATATTTAATGCTATTAGCAATGATTTGATTAAGAATAAACTCTAACCACTTGGCATCCGTAAAAACTGATTGATGCAAATCGTCTACTTCTAATTCGATTTGTTTAGTTTGGATAATTTCGCGATTGCGCAAAGCGACTGCCTGCACAACTTGTGCTAATTCAGTTTGTTTGATGCGATAATCATGCTCGGCGTTTTCAGCGCGTACGAAATATAAGACTTGCTCAATATAATCATCGAGGCGTTTGAGTTGTTCGGCAGCGCGCGGATCCTGATTGAGCAAGTTCAAAGTCGCTAGCGGAGTTTTTGCTTCGTGAATCCACAATTCAATATATTCGCGAAAATCTTGGGTCTTGCTAGCATATTGTTGGATGTTTTCGGCCACCGACTTATCAATTTGTAATAAAATTTCTTGTAAAATCCTACCATCAAAAAATTCTGGCCGCTCCACAGTTTCTAATAACAAGTAAGCTTGATCTAACTGGGTAAGATTTTTTAGAAGATTACGATAATAACGTGCACGGCGCAAGTATTCTACGATTAAATTACTAATTAGTAAAATCGTAATCATAATAACAATGAGCATAACTGCGCTACTACTAACTTTGAGTGCTAACAAAAATAAAACTAGTATCACAATCCAGCCTAGTGATACTAAAACTTGCAAACTATGATCACGCAAGAACGCTGTAAAACTGCTCAGCCGAGCAAAATAAGCCTGTTGTGATGATGAATTAGTTTTGTGCGGTCTCATACTAAAATATAGCCTAATCCTTTGCGTGTTTCGATAATTTCGTCGGAGCTAAGCATGGCAAGTTTGTTGCGCAAGCGACTAACGTTCACAGTGAGCGCATTATCATTGATATATTCTTGATTGTTCCATAAATCCGTCATCAGTTCATCGCGTTTGACAATTTCACCTTGATGTTCCAGAAGATGTCGCAAAATGATCATCTCGTTTTTGGTCAGTAGGATCCGGTTTTTGGTTTTTGGCGTATTATCACCGTGTTCGTCATGTTCTTTGGTAATTAAGCCACGTGTTAAATCAATTTTGAGACCATGAACAATGTTAAACTTCGCGGGCATTTCGGTACGCCTGAGCACAGCGGCAATGCGTAACAGCAAAATACTTGGGCTGTATGGTTTGGTAATGTAATCATCGGCGCCGTAGCTCATAGATAAAACTTCGTTAGCTTCGTCGCTACTACTGGTGACCATGATGACAGAGACGTCGGAAAATTCTCGCAAAGTCTTTAACAAATTGAGACCGTTTTGGTCGGGCAAGTTGAGATCTAGCAAAACCAAATCAGGATTAGTCTTCCGTATAGTTTCACAGAACGCGTCGGTGGAAAAATCTTCTAGGATGACCACGTCGTAATTAGCGCCCGCCAGTAGTGCGCGCAAGGCTTGTCGCATCGTGGCGTCGTCTTCAATAATTAAAATCTTTTTCATTCATTTGCACCGTTAGCTGCGGACCATGGCATAATCCAATAAACCTCATCGTGATCATGATCGTGAGCATCATGACGCTCTGCCACCCACCAATTGTCGCCGTTATGATCTGAGGCGTAGCGCAAGCGATCGTACTGCTCAATAGTAATTACACGATCAGCGTCGGTAGAGAAGCGATCACGCGTACGGTCAGTCACAATGTAAACATTCCCATTATCATGGTACAAAACGTCGGTCAAAATCGGATCGCCTTCGACCGTAGTTTGGCAAAACCGCAGAAATGCCGGCGAACTTTTGTCGTAGTGGCCAGACATAAAATCCCGCGCTAATCGATGCGGCTGATGATTGTGGCGATGATAATTGAGCGTGGCAGCACCGTCTGCTTCGGCCTGGCTACAAGTATATTCGGCTGGAAGCTTGCGCAAATCCTGCACATTTTGCACAGCAGAGTGCTGATAAAACTGATCGAGAGTGATTTCGACGCGCTCATCAACCGTAGTGCCAGCATCATTGGTAGCGTCAGCATCGTCGGCATTATTGCGATCCCAAGATGCAGGTTGATGTGTTGAAACGTTAGAATTGCGATGTCGCCGCACCCCTTGCGGATAAGCATAAGTATAGATAAGTCCGCCAATTGTCATTAAAATTAAAATAATCAGAATACTAAGCGCGCCTTTCACTTCTTGAAAATGCTTTCGATTTCGTCTCGCCATCAACGATACTCCCGCTTTATTATCAAATTTAGTTTTATTATAACAGTTACAAGTTAATCTGAATAGATCTCTGACTACAGCATCAAGTCGATGATATCAGAGTAGAATGTGCTTATGCGTGGGAGAGGATCGTCACTATGGAGTCGGAAGTTTTGAAGAAACAGTCGAAGCGGCTTTGGTTACTAGTTTTTTGGAAGTAGTTTTAATACCAGTAGTGCCAAGACTGTGACGGAAGCGTGTCAGCGCATTAAAATTGTGCAAACTTAAAACTACATCGCAAACTTTGACAAGCAAGCGATTGATGAAACTTGGGCGCGGATGCACCGAAATCCGAACTGGCGCAAGCGGGTGATTGGGATTAGGCTGACGTCCTTCAAAAAGAAATTCGTAAACTTTTTGTACATCGCAAAACTCCATGCATTCGTGAATCCAAGCGTAAGCGGCAGGAAGTGTGTCAGCTTGAGCATAAACTTGGCGCACAAAAGGATGATTCAGAATCTGCGCAATAACGGCTTTCTTCGCGGCGGAATTAAGCTCACAACGCGCATCCGTCAGATGATAAAGACTTTGCATAACTTTTATCATGGCATATTTTGCAAAAGTTGCTTCTTCGGCAGGAGACGGGGTGAGATTATTAGTAAGAAGTTGCCAAAACCGCTGCAAAAGTAATAATTCACTTTCAAAACGATCTGGACGGTAGCACCGAGACAGCCCATCTGGCAAAGCATGTAGATAATAATAACCACATTGACGAGAAAAGACAACATTACCACTAAGGCAGTTAAAATAATCCATATTAAAGCAAAGATCTTCGCCTAAAGTAATTTGCGGCGGAAAGCGTAAACAATATTGCTCGATAATATCACGCCTGAAAAGTTTACACATTGGACCTTGCAAATAACTAGTTTGAAGTAGAATCGAGGCCAAATGTTCAAAGAAGTTGGTTTTCGTGAGTACACATTCTTCGCCCAAAGCGTCAGAAGCCGTGGTAACATGATGCGTAACTTTATTATCAGAATCTAGCGTGACGATATGATAACCGCAAAGCGCAAGATCGGCCTCGTAAGTTTCGAGAAGCTGAACAAGATGAGCAATCAGATTATCGCAGACGACATCATCGGAATCGACAAAGGCAACATAGTCACCGTGAGCATTATCTAAGCCCGCATTACGAGCGCTACTAACGTCATGATAATCTGCAGAAATTACCTGAATGCGCGCATCAATCGTGGCGTAGTTTTGACAAATTGTTAACGAATCGTCAGTCGAGCCATCATCAATCACGATAATTTCTAAATTCTGATAAGTCTGGCAAATAATCGAATTAAGACAATAGCCTAGATACGGCGCCGAATTATAAACCGGCACAATCACACTAACAAGTCGCTCTGGCGTCACAGGATTTTCCATAAGCCTTAATTCCTTTCTGTAACAATTTAAAATCAGCTAAATATTGCGGATCGACCAAATGCTGCTCCAAATATGCAATATCGCTAATCGCTTGCGCAAGCAATGCGTCAACTTTCTGACCTTGGATATGCATAGAATAGCATTTATACAAACTGGTAAGCACTTGCCAACAATAAGCATTATTCGCTTTTTCTTCGAGCCCAGTCAAGTTGTGCTCACGGAAGAAATCAATCCGCTCACGAAACGCCCAGCAAGCGTCGAGATTTTGCTCAGAAAATTGCTTATTAGTAATACTGTCATCGCGAGTACGATCATAATTGCATAGAGCAACATCTAGATAGACTAACTTTTGCGCATTATAGAAAAATCGGTAGGTTAAAAATTCATCTTCATGAATACGGCCAACTGGAAAGCGAAGATCGCCAATCGTATGAGCCCGATAAAGCTTATTAAAAACTACTGGCTTAAAATATTTCCAGTCAAACATACTACCGAGCGCAAAAGTAGCGTCCGCCTCTGTGATTTCACCGCGACAAGCCGTTTCTTCTTTGACGCGATGCGCAAAAACATTGCGATAACTACATTCGACAATGTCCGCAGAGTATTGTAAAGATACAGAATAAAGCGTCGCATACATATTGCAACACACCCAATCGTCACCATCAACAAAACCGATATAAGAACCAGTAGCATAATCAAGACCTGCGTTGCGCGCGTCAGACAAGCCGCCGTTCGACTTATGAATGACGTGAATGCGCGAATCTTGCTTGGCGTAATGATCGCAAATCGTACCACAAGCATCTTCCGAACCGTCATCAACAAGAATAATCTCTAAGTTTTGATAAGTTTGCCGCTGGATGGATTCGATACATCTAGCTAAGCGAGATTCAACATTATAAATTGGTACGATTACGCTAATTTTTGCTTCTGCCATAACATTTCCCCGATAGAATTCGCTGAATAAACTGCCCACTAATTCTTAATCTAATTCTAGTATATAACGAGATGATATTTTTTAACAGAAAACGACAAAAATTTGTTGTGCTCCATAATTATTATTCGGACTAAGCTCAATACCCCGTCTAAGTAAGCTTGTCTACGAATGATTAGCGTAGTTGACGGCTTGCGGCGGGGTAGTTTGTTGTTAAGGAAATCATTGTAAGAATTACAACAAATTATAGGATATCACTGGGGATAAGGTTGCGAAGTATGGAGCAATGCCCTGCAGTTCTATCCCAAGTTAACTCAAAAATTGTCAGGTCTGCCTAATCCACCAGAAGAGTGCGCTCCGATTCTATCCAGTTCGCCCTGCAGCCCCATCGGTCCCTGGTTTGCGAGGTATAGAGCAATGCCCTCCAGGATTTTCAAAATTCCCCGAGAGGTAATCCCGGGGAATAAAACTTATTTCGTATTTCTCTTCTCAATGATTTCTTGAGCAACGTTTGGTGGTACTTCTTCGTAGCCATTAATTTCCATCGAGCTAACGGCGCGGCCTTGCGACATTGAGCGCAAATCGGAAGTATAACCAAAGAGATTGGCGAGCGGAGCAAAAGCCTTGATGAGCTTAGCGCCACCAGTTAGATCTTCCATACTTTCGATACGGCCACGACGAGAGTTGACATCGCCAATCACATCGCCCATGAACTCTTCGGGAGTAGTAATTTCGAGCTTCATGATCGGCTCAAGCAGAACTGGCTGTGCGCGCTTGATACCTTCGCGAGTTGCGAGACTACCAGCTAACTTGAAGGCTAGCTCGGAAGAGTCGACATCATGATAGCTACCATCGTAGAGCGTAGCCTTAACATCGACTACTGGATACCCGGCAATGACGCCACCATTCAATGTCTCTTCGATACCCTGTTGGACTGGCTTACGATACTCTTGTGGTACCACGCCGCCTTTGATCTGATCAACGAATTCAAAGCCCTTGCCTGGTTCGTTCGGCTCAAATTTCACCCAGACATCACCGTATTGACCGCGACCACCAGATTGTTTGATGTGCTTCCCTTGAGCTTCGGCGGTGCCACGAATGGTTTCACGGTAAGCAACTTGCGGAGCACCGGTATTGGCCTCGACACCATGCTCCTTCTGCAGACGATCGATCGCGATCTCAAGATGCAGCTCGCCCATGCCAGAGATGATGGTCTGGCCGGTTTCTTCGTCGGTATGAATCTTCAAAGTCGGATCCTCTTCGGCTAATTTGCTGAGACCGAGACCCATTTTTTCTTGGTCGCTCTTGGTCTTTGGCTCTACAGCAATGGAAACTGGTGGATCTGGGAAAGTAATATCCTCGAGCAAGATCGGGTGTGCAACGTCACAAATAGTTGTACCGGTAGTGACATCTTTCAATCCGACAACCGCAGCGATATCGCCGGCAGTGATTTCGGAGATTTCTTCGCGCTTGTCAGCAAACATCCGAACGATACGGCCGATACGTTCCTTGTCGCCGGTAGTAGCATTGAGAACGGTACTGCCAGCCGACATCTTACCAGCATAAACACGAATAAAGATTAGTTTTCCGACAAACGGGTCAGTAGCGATTTTGAAGGCAAGCGCGGTGAGAGGCTCGTTGTCATTGGCTTTGCGGACAACTTGGTTGCCAGTCTTCGGGTCAACACCTACAGTCTGACCTTGATCGCGATCAAGCGGGCTTGGTAGATAATCGGCTACAAGATCCAAAACTTTTTCTACGATCACGCCGCGGCCGTCACCACCAGTGACGAGATAGAAATCACCGTCCAAAACGCGCTTACGTAGGGCGGCCTTGAGCTCGACCTCAGTGATGGCTTCTTCGCCTTGGTTGAAGAACTTGTCCATCAAAGCTTCGTCGGCCTGTACAGCTTCCTCGATCAAAAGCGAGCGAGCGTTCTTGGCCTTTTCGAGCATGTCTGCTGAGATTTCACCAACCTTGAGCTCGTGATCAGCATAATCATCGTAAGTGTAAGCTTTCATATCGACAAGATCGACCACGCCGCAGATGTCTTTTTCGAAACCAATTGGCAAATGAATCGCGACCGCGTTCTTAGAGAGACGCTTGTGAATACTGTCGAGAGACTTATAGAAATCGCCACCGATCTGATTGATCTTATTAACGAAACAAATGCGAGGGACGCCATATTTAGTGGCTTGGCGCCAGACGGTCTCAGACTGAGCTTCGACACCCATCTTGCCATCAAACACGACGACTGCACCATCAAGCACGCGCAGAGAGCGCTCTACCTCGGCGGTAAAGTCGATGTGGCCCGGGGTATCGATGATATTGATCTTGTGACCCTTCCAGTAAGCCGTAACCGCAGCCGATGTAATCGTGATACCGCGCTCACGCTCCTGTTCCATCCAGTCAGTAGTAGCGCCACCATCTCCGCCTTTGACTAGGTTAATCTTGTGCTTCAAACCCGTACGATATAGGATCGCTTCGGTCGTGGTGGTCTTGCCAGCATCAATATGCGCAATAATACCAATATTGCGAAGCTTCGCTAGGTCTTTGACTTCGTTTGCCATGAAAGTTTCCCTCTAATTTAATATTTTTCGCCGATCTCAACCAGGGTAATTAGTGATTAATTTCTAAAAACACCTCTGAGCAGACAGCTTTTATTCATTTTAGCATAAATTCAGCACCTTGGGTAGAGAGAAAATATTTTTCTGGATTATCAGCTGTAGGGTAAACAAACATATGAGAATTCTACCTGCCATGCAACCAAAAGTAGAT
>CAZSPU010000020.1:0-15458 GCA_964608555.1 uncultured Candidatus Saccharibacteria bacterium | reverse complement strand
TACGGCAACGTATGGAGTCGAAGCGTACTAATAGGTCCATTGCCTTTTTATGCTCAGATTATCGGGCTTTCTGTTAGATTTACTAGCAAAAACCATGATAATCTGATATACTTAACTAGTAATCGGTGTTTGAATTGACTTCAGTATATTATACCTGGAGTCGGCTCTACCTTATGGTAGGGTTGGGCAAGGCGTAGCCGTTAGTCCATAATCACACCGAGTCAGTTTTACAATTTACACCTTTATGGACATCAATAGCGTGTCAGGACGTTATTTGGTGCCCATAGCGCTGGGGAAATACCTGTTCTCATTCCGAACACAGAAGTCAAGCCCAGTAGCGGCGATTATACTGCCACAAGCGGGAAACTAGCAAGGTGCCAAATTATACGAGTAAGCCACCCTAACGGGTGGCTTTTCGTCTATCTTATACTTGATCAAGCCAAATCTTCTATAAACGTCGTTTCAATATTGAACAACTGCTCGTCTTATCTAAGAACTTAATCTATGCACCAAACTCACATTTCTAACGAAAAAGTAATCTAAATGTAAGACTAAGCGCACGACAAACGGTCTATCTTTCGATATGATGAAAATGTAAATAATCGAAAGGAGATATGGAATCAGTTAAAGCTAAAATTGCAGTTTTTCTTGGCGTATTAGTGATTATAGCCGGCGTCTTAGGTGCGGGATATCTATTATTGGTCAAGAAAACCCCATACTGGGTACAAATCAATAACTCCGAAGTTTCTAAAAACTCCAAAAACGAATACGAATATAGGCTCACTGCCTATGATGAGCATGGCCGGATGAAAGACGTAAAATTTACCGCCTACAAAGAATTACGCGAAGACGCTTTTCTGAAGCTGGAAATAATGTGGATTCGTGGCGTCGTGTCCTGGGAAGAAGTAAAGTATAACGATTTGCCGCTAGATGTGAAGCCGCGATATGAATTAGCGCAGTAATTAATAATACCTGCCCCAAGCCTAGGTTTTAGTGTATAATAAAACCATGGATAATTACTGGATTGCGATTTTATACTTTTTCATCGCCTACGCGTTGGTCAACTTCATTGGTTTTGTGCACTATATGATTTACAAAAAGTTTATGCGCATGGGAAATACTCGCGAGGATAGTAATTCGAGATTTACATTGGCTTATCAAAAAACTATTCGTTTCCAGCCTTTGTACGCTTTAGTGATTTTTCCAGTTTTTGCTGGTATGTATTTACGGACACTGGGCACGATTGAAGACATGTTGCAGGTGGTTTTTACCTCGCTGATTTGGGGCGTCTTAATGATTATTATGGATATGCTCACGCGAGTAATTATTCCGCATCCGGTGGCAATGTCGTTTGAAGATTTCTATGTCAAGCATCAACCTTGGTTAATCATAATATATATTATTGTCTTTGCCAGTCCGTTTGTGGCCTATGCGATTCTGCAATAATGCTATGCCAAAGTAAAAGACAGCACCAAAAATGCGTAGGATAAAGACTGTCAAATTCGGCAATTATCTAATGTTTTTTGGAGGGCGACGTCTAAGTACTCTCAACGTTCCCAAGAGTTAATTCTTCGTAAATAATCGCAATACAGAGGCCTCTCATTTGCCTTCCTGTACTAGTTCGTTGTATAATAAAGGTGTTAGGAAAAACTATGTCTGAAGAAGTTCTACCAAAGCAAAAACATCCAGAATTGCAATACGATCTTGATCCAAGCGTCACGCCGGAAATGCGGACGCAGCTTTTGCAGAAGCTCAAAACCTTACCAAATGCGCCAGGAGTGTATTTTCATAAAAATACGCAGGGAGAAGTGATTTACGTCGGTAAAGCCGCAGTGCTCAAGAATCGTGTGCGTCAATATTTCCATCACACGCGTAAAGATCCCAAGACCGAAGCTCTAGTGCGCGAAATTGCCGATACGGATTGGATTGTCGTCGATACCGAAATGGATGCACTCTTTTTGGAGTCGGAAATGATCAAGCGATACATGCCAAAATGGAATATTCTCTTGCGCGACGACAAAACCGTTTCTTATGTGCGCATTGATATGAAATCCGCAGTTCCATATGTAAGCTTCACGCGCACTCCTCAAGACGATAAGGCGACTTATATTGGGCCATTTTACGGCAAGGTATCCGTAGAAAAGGCATTGCGCATTCTGCGAAAAGTTTTCCCGTATTACGATAAACCTTATGATGGTAAAAAGACTTTAAATACAGATTTAGGATTGACTCCGGGGATTGAAGTTGGCAAAATTACTCCCAAAGAATATAAGAAAAATCTGCGTAAACTTCAACTTTATCTAGAAGGCGGGCGTCATAAATTATTAAAAGAATTAGAAAAGCAGATGCTGCTGGCAGCCAAAGAGGAAAAATTTGAAGAAGCTGCGGAGCTGCGCAAGCAATTTTTCGGTCTGCGCGAACTGCAGAAAAAAATCGTTTTTTCGGACAAAGAATTTTTGGATATATCATCCGACCAAGCCTTAGTTGATTTGCAAAAAATGTTAAACTTGCCAAATCCGCCCCGCCGCATTGAAGGTTATGATATTTCACATCAATCGGGTACAAACGTCGTCGGGTCGATGGTGGTTTTTACTAACGGTGCATCCGACCGTTCGGAATATCGCAAATTTAAACTCCGCAGCCAAAAAAATGACGATACCGCCAGTATGTCAGAAGTAATCACGCGTCGGCTCAAACATCCAGAATGGTCATTTCCAGATTTAGTGATTCTAGATGGTGGTGTCGGTCAGGTTAATGCGGTCAAAGATCAGTTGTATGCTCAAAATATCGCAGTGATTGGCCGTGATAAATCTGGTGACCACTCACGTAGCGCCGCTGTGCGAATTATGATTCCTGATCATGATGATTACAAAATGGTTTTACTGCGGCCAGATTCGCATGTCGCTAAATTAATCGCGCGCATTGACGACGAAGCGCATCGTTTTGCTGTGACTTATCACACGCTCCTGAAATGCAAAAACATGTTGAAGTAATTAGTATATATTATATTCTACGCATATGTTACAATTGTGTCATGATTAAATTACAAGTTTTAGGCTTTCTACTACGTTGGCTGGCTTCCAGTATTGGCATGTATTTTTGTATTACTTGGTTTGGCACCATCACCGAAGGTTCAGAAGCCGCACAGGCCGAGGCCTGGGTTTTATATGGCATCGCTGGTTTAATTTTTTCCGTCTTAAACTCCATTATTAAGCCAATTATCAAAATTTTTGCCTTACCTTTGGCAATCTTGACGATGGGTGTTTCGACTCTAGTTATTAATACGATCATGGTTATTGTCACGATTAACTTACTTCCGGGTGTCGAGATGGATTTTTGGCACGCTATGTTCTCCAGTATTATTCTCAGTTTGGTTAATGGTTTATTAAACTTCTTTTTGTCCTAGTTCTGAGCGCGAATACTTGATTTTATCGTCTAACGGAGTATAATAAAAGATATGAATTTGGGAACAATGTTTCAGAGTATTATTTTCGTCTTTGCGATTTTGGCGATCTTACTGATTTTGCTGCAGCAGCGCGGAGCTTCTTTAGGTGCCGGTTTCGGTAGTTCTGGTGAGCTTTATACTACTCGCCGTGGCCTAGAGCGTTCATTATTCAATGCTACTATTATCTGCGTGGTGGTTTTTGTCTTGGCAATTCTTGGCTTAGTCTTAATTCCAGCATAAAATATTAGTTAAAAGGTGGGGAACGTAATCATAGCATGAAGACTGCACCAAAAAAACGTGAGACGAGTTTGGCAAAGCGCTGGGAAAATTTTTCTGAACGCGCCAAAGAAGAAGGACGTGAACACATCCAAGAAAATCTCATCAGTCGCCTGCCAAATGCGCGCCGGGTTCGTTTGTTAATTTTAGAATGGTGCCTTTTGATTGTAATTATTTTGTCCCTAGCGTTGACGCAAGCTTTTTGGTACACACAATCTTATTCAGCTCAGGCCTTTGTCGATGGCGGTACTTATATTGAAGCCACGATCGGGCGAGTCAATTCGCTTAATCCGCTCTTTGCTACTACTAATAGCGAGCGCGTACTCTCAAAACTAATGTTTTCTACTCTGTCGACGATTGATTATACTGGCCATGTTGGGCTGGGTTTGGCATCTTCTATTACTTCTGATGAGACCGGCAAAGTTTGGACTCTCACGCTCAAAGACGACCTGAAATGGTCTGATGGCGAACCGATTACGATTGACGACGTCTTATTTACCGTGAATTTAATCCAAGATCCGACCATCAACACTTCCTACGCTTCTAACTTTACCGGCGTCACGGTCGAAAAATCTGGTAATTCGTTGGTTTTTGCTCTGCCGTCCGCTTATGCTGATTTTGACTCGACCCTAAATGTGCCGATCCTTCCTCAGCACGTCCTGGGCGATGTAGCGCCTGGTCAACTACTCGAACATCCGTTTAGTTCTAATCCCGTTACGTCTGGCGCTTTTAGTTTTAATGCTATGCAGAGCGTTTCTAACGAAGGCGAGCGCATCATCTACCTAGCCGCAAATCCGTTTTTCTATCGTACTCAGCCTATGCTCAATAGTTTTGCAATTCATACTTATTCTTCTCTCGACGAAATTGTCGCTGCTGTCGCCACTAGCGAAGTTACCGCTACGGCCGAGTTGTCAGCCGCCTACCGCGATCAACTGCCGGACGATCTGATTTACGAAAAACAGACTGCTCTGGCCAGTGGCATCTTCGCCTTCTTTAATACTACGAGTCCTTTGCTAAATAATGTTAATGTCCGGCGTGCCATTCGTCAGGGTATTGATATGGATGAAGTCCGCTCCGTTCTGAGTTACGAATTCTCACTTAATTATCCGATCCTCGAATCTGAAATTCTCATCAATAATTATCCAGAGCTCCCCGCGCATGATCTTGCCGCTGCTCGCGAAACTCTAGAAAATGCCGGTGTTGCCGGGCAGACTTTGCGTCTCGTGACGATTGATTCTGGATATTTCCCAGAGCTAGCTGCTCAATTCCAGACTCAACTCGAGTCACTCGGCCTCAAGGTCGAACTGTCCGTCTACACTCCGAGTCAAGAGTTCCTGCTGAACGTTATTCAGCCGCGCGCCTACGATATATTATTATATGAAGTTGAGCTTGGCGCCGATCCAGATCTGTTTGCCTATTATCATTCTTCGCAAGCTTCTACAAACGGTCTCAACCTTTCCAATTACGCTAATTCACTAGTTGATGATCTGATTCTCGGCGCTCGCACTTCCATGGATCCGGTTTCACGCACCACCAAATACGAAACTTTTCTCAATCGTTGGGTTAGCGATGTTCCCGCCATTGGCATTTATCAATCCAGTCTAGTCTATTATTTTAATAAAAATGTCCGTTCCTTCTCTGAAGACGACCGTTTGGTCTATGCCACTGATCGTTTTGTCGATGTTGAATATTGGGCCGTAAACAAAGCCTCCAAAAACCGTACGCCATAGCGCCAATCAGAGCCTATAAGTTCACGAACAGAGAGATTTGTGCTATAATACAGCTATGAGAAAATTAGCGAAAGATCTAAAGACAGAAATTAGCAAAACTGTGCACGTTGCGGGCTGGGTGAATTCACGTCGCGATCACGGGGGTTTGATTTTTATTGACTTGAGAGACCATACTGGTATTATTCAACTTGTCATTACTCCAGATACCGCCGAAGCTTTTAGCATTGCAGAGACTCTGCGCGATGAATTTGTAATTTCAGCCGATGGTACTGTCCGTGAGCGTGCTCCCGAGCTAAAAAATCCTAATATCGAGACTGGCGACATCGAAGTCGTCGTCAGTCAGCTCACGCTGATTAACAAATCCGAGCCTTTGCCGGTCAATACTCACGACGAAGGAGATCCTTCTAGCGAAGAAATGCGTCTACGTTATCGTTATCTGGATCTACGCCGGCCTTCCATGCAAAACACTCTCAAACGCCGTGCTGAATATTACCGCTATATGCGCAAATATATGGACGAGCATGATTTTACCGAGATTACAACGCCGATTTTGGCCAACTCTTCACCAGAAGGCGCACGAGATTTTCTAGTGCCCAGTCGTTTGCATCCGGGGGAATTTTATGCTCTACCGCAGGCTCCGCAACAGTTTAAGCAATTATTAATGGTTGGTGGCGTACCGCGTTACTATCAAATTGCGCCATGTTTCCGCGACGAAGATCCGCGCGCCGATCGTCTTTACGGTGATTTTTATCAGCTCGATTGCGAAATGGCTTTCGTTGATGATGGCGAGATCGTACGCCAAACGGTTGAGCCATTAGCTAAAGGCCTTGTTACTGACTTTGCGCACAAAGAGCTTGTCAATACAGATATTCCGCGCATCCCTTATCGTGAAGCCATGGATAAATACGGTACCGACAAACCAGATCTCCGTTACGGCCTCGAGATGGTTGACTTAACCGACGCCATGAAAAATGTCGAATTCAAGGTTTTTCAGGCGCCATGTGTTAAGGCGATCCGAGTCCCAGGCGGCAGTCAGTTCACTCGCAAGCAAATCGACGAGTTTACCGAACTTGCTCGCAAGAACGGCGCTGGCGGATTGGCTTACATCCTCTATGAGCACGGAGACGTTCGCAGCCCGATTGCCAAGTTTCTTAAGCCCGACGAGCTCAGCGCCGTCAAAGATTTGACCGGCGCCGAGGATGGTGACGCAGTTTTCTTCGGTGCAGATGAGCGTGACAAGGTTAACAAAGTCCTCGGCGCCGTGCGTATCGCATTTGCCGATGCCCTCGGCCTGAAAGACGATAATAAAGTTGCCATCTGCTGGATCGTCGACTTCCCATTCTACGAGTGGGACGACAAAAACAATAAACTTGATTTTGGTCACAATCCCTTCTCAATGCCCAAGGGCGGTCTCAAAGCACTCGAAGAGACCGAAAACAAACTCGAAATCGTCGCCGACCAATACGATCTCGTCATGAATGGTTACGAAATCGTCTCAGGCGCAGTGCGCAATTATAGTCCCGAAATCATGTACAAAGTTTTTAGCATCCTCGGTTACAATCAGGCCTATGTCGAAAAACGCTTCGGCGGCATGCTAAATGCCTTTAAATTCGGCGCGCCTCCACATGCCGGCTGTGCTTTTGGTGTCGACCGCATGTTCATGGTACTCGAAAGCTTGACCAATATCCGCGATATTGTCGCCTTCCCCAAAAACGGCTCCGGAGTCGATCTGATGATGAACTCTCCATCCACAGTCGACGAGCTTCAGCTCGAAGAAACACACCTCGCCATCATTGAAGAAGAATAAATTTACTAGAGCTAGATATAAAAATTCCCCGTCAGATTGGCGGGGAATTAAGTGTTGGCTATGAGCCTAGCGGCTAAATGACACCCGTCTCAACGTGGGTCGAGCTCACTATGCCAGAACGCAAGCGACGAAGCTAGCAATTAAACGGCGCTTACCTCGCCGAGAACCGGGCTTACTACGCCAGGGCACAAGCTATGAGCCTAGCGATCAAACAGCATCTACCTTAATGGCGCCCGTTCGAAGAGGTGGAGGATGCTAGTCTGGCGCAGGGCGATCGTCTCATTAATCTTAACCTTCGCCATCGAGTCAATCGCTATATCCGACGCGACTTTCTGCCACAGATGTTGCAGGGCGCTCAAAGGTAAGCTGTCGATCATCGCAAGCGATTTCTCACGCTCTTCTGGAGGCTCTATAGTCGGCTTGCGCAAAGATTTAAAGAAATGCGCTGACAGTTGCATATGCTCAATCCGAACCGGCCGAATGTCCGATGCGGCAGCATGGAAATTGACATACGGACGGAGCTCTAGCGTATCAAGGATGACCCAGTAGCTATCAGTGTAGTGCACGCAATCGCGCCATTGATCTCCGCTAGCTACATAAGAAATCAACTCTAGACACGTCTCTTCTCCGCATGCCGTTGCCAGCAAGTAGGCCACTTTCGGCGGCACGCTGGACGCATACTGAAACTGGCTCGTCGGCTCCCAGTACAGGGAAAGCTTCTCCAATTCCTGCATCAATACTTGACGCTGCGGCTTAGTAAACAAGCCAGCGCAACGCCGCACAGCAGCATCAATCGCCCCCGGCACAGTACCGTGCAGCAATACTTCCATCACCGGCCCAAAGTAATCAATTTTCGGACTAACGTTTGCTTTCATATTTTCTACCTCTCTTCTAGAAACTAATAGCTCGAACTCTTCGTACTCGTCTGACACATAAACCAACAAAAACAAGGTACGAAAGTAGCTCAAAACTACCGTATCTTCTTATTATATCACACATAGTCGAAAAAGTCAATATGTTTTTTACGATTCGACCTTATTCCGTAATTAAGAGATTTACTACTGTAAAATACCAGTTTTGGGAATTTTTCTCTGAAACTATGCTACAATTGAACTATGGTTTGTATTGCGGCGTTTATTATTCTATGTTTGGTGGGGATTTTTGTAGCTTTTTTGAGTATTTTTCGGCGCGACATCGGGCGCAAATACTGGGCAGTTTTTAAAAAGGCTTGGGGCTGTGTCGGCAAAAAGGTCCGTTTGCAAAAATGCGAAACTAATTTTAAGGATGACGTCAAGAACTCGCTCCTTTCCAAAGTGGCGCTGAAACATCCCAAATGGATTAAGCCGCTCGGCACCGCTATTGAAGTTTCGGCGATTTTGATTGTTTTTGTGACGATTTGGTCCCTCGTCGAAGCTGTAAAGGCCATCCTAGCGCTTTGGGTCTTTGGTACTTGTAACATTTCGCAGCCGGCTAGTTGTGCGCTCGGCGCCGAAGTTTGTGGCATTGATGCGGCGGAACCTCGCAATCCTGTCGAGTGGGTGGGGCGCTGGTTTGGCGAGTGGGGCGAAATTTTCGTCAATATCCCCGACCGTTTTCATAGCTGGAATGCCGCAGATTATCTAGTTGAGCCTTATACTTTTGTCTCCAAATATCAAGACGATAAGCCGCTTGCATTGGATATTTTTGATCCAGGGTGCGTTGTGTGCATGCAGAGTTATCGCAACCAAAAAGAATCCGGCTTCTTCGAAAAGTACAATGTTGTGCCGATGATTTATGTTATTGAACTTCCAGAAGGTGGCCCAAAATTCCCAAATGCCGACCTGATCGCGCGCTACATGCACGCTGCTACAGTCTTAGATACCGAATATATGCCGCAGATGCTTGATCGTTTATTTACCGAATCTAGCGCTGAAGGCGCCAGTTATCGAGCAGCCTTTACCGAGATGTCAGCCGAGAATGCCGAGAAGTTGTTGCAATCTTGGCTGAAAGATTTTGGTGCCGACAAGGCTGAAATTAAGAAAATTGCCGACACTGCTCATGGCGACAAAGTCACCGAAATAATGGCGCAGATCAAAACCATGGTCGAAGATAAAATCCATGCCAAAGGCATCCCGACGCTAATTTACGACAACAAAAAACACAACGGATTATATGAAGCGGAATAAACTCATCTTAGGAAGCTGTCTAGTTCTGGCACTCGCGATCGTGGCGCAAGTGTCGCATGTTCAAGCCGTCGAATCCGAGCAACTCAACAACATTGCTCAAAACTGCTCGTCGATCAAGCAGTCGCTTTCGCAGTTACAACACGCCGACTCCCGTACTCGCACTTATCTTGGTTCTGCTTACGAAAAAATCTCGCGTGATTTTATCGTGCCGTTGAATCTGCGCCTCTCAAAAAACAACCGCTCCGTGGATGAACTTACTAAAATTGAGCAGCAATTCTTCGAAGCCCAAGCCAATTTCCGCACTTACTATACTGAATATATGCGCGATCTAGACGGTTTAATTGCAACGGATTGTCAAGCTCATCCTCAGGAGTTTTACGACAAGCTCAAACTCACGCGCGAGAAACGCGCTAAGCTTCAAGCCACTACCAAACAACTCTCAAGCCTAATCGATAGCCAGACTCAGGCCGTCACCAAATTACAGGAGTCTTTGTGATGCCCGAAAGTTGCAGTCATGGACGCCGCAATCTTATTCTGCTCGGCATTTTGGCCGCCAGTATTGCTTTTATTTCGACGGCGGTAGAGCTTTGGATATATCGTAGTTCCGGAGATATTTATCTCGATCGCTCCCGCCCCGGCTACTTACCCGACGACAAAGAAGTCAACGAAACTACTAATGCCAACTCTGGGTTCCATTTTTCCGATACGGGCGAGCTCGATAGCAAAGAATTGCAAGAATATCTCAAAGAACTTAAGGCTGTCAGTGGATACCTAAAACGGCTCGAAGATCCGTATGCTAGCGACTCTCTGTCCGACGAATCGTTAGGTATCGCCAAGCCAAAAGATTCTAAGAAAAAATAATCTTGCGTCTATTCGTCTGCAGAACGTGGAGCGTGTATGAACTGCGTAGCTGCAGATTCTTGATTGCCAGCATAAACTAGCTTGCGCAGCCATAAATCCGCTGGCCCAGCCGTCATCAAAAGTACGAGATAGCCTTTTTCGTGCCAATCTAGCAGGGCTTTGGCTAATTTTTCGTCTAATTCAGCTGGTTCGGCGGCTTTCTTGTTGCTTAACTTTTCGATAAAGTCCGCTGGCTGCAGAATCTCCAAATCTGGATTTTCGCGCGTTAAATACGTCGGCAGCCAGTAAAGTTTTTTGACGCCATCAAAGGCATTAGCATAATCATCAATCAATTCAGCCTGACGAATATTTTGATGCGGTTCATAAACCGCAACCACACCTTGCAGCCCACGGCGCTCCGCTTCTTCGCGAGCAATTTCGACCGTAGCGGCAACTTCTTCGGGATGATGCGCATAATCTGAATAAAATCCTTCGGAAACCTGCTCAAAACGACGCCCCACACCAGGGAACTGGTTCATAATTTCTACGATCTGTTTGCGTTGTTTGCCGGTAAAGCGCGCCAAACCCTTTGGTGCTGGAACTAACCGCTGCACGACATCGATCGCTAGGGTCGCATCGTAACGCCTAGTTTCACCCGCCAAAGTTACATCCGCCGCCACTTCATCTCCGTGAATTACCTGTTCACTCTGACGCTCAAACTGTTTAAACGCATCCTGATATTCCTGCACGGTGGGGTAAATATCGGGATGATCATAAGAAACGACCGGAATTGCCGCAATCCAAGGATGATACGCCAGAAAGTTGCGGTCATACTCATCTGCTTCGTAGATAAAATATTCGGATTCTGGATCGTATTTTCCGGCTTCCGCAAACGGCAAAGTCGTACCAATCAGGTAAGAAATCGGCACGCCTAGCTTTTGGCACGCCCAAATAATCATCGCCGTCGTGGTGGTTTTGCCGTGCGTGCCAGCAACGGCCACCATTTTCAACTTTAACTTTTTGACCAAATAACTGATTAACTCATCACGCTTCGAGATTTTAAGCTTGAGCTTTTTGGCTAGTAATAACTCTGGATGGTCTGGCGGCAAAGCTGACGTATGCACAAACCAATCTACGCCTTCGTTCTTGGCGCATGTCTTCAAAAAATCGCCATCTTGCTCGCCAAGATAGATCTTAATCCCGTTATTCACCAGCTCGTTGGTGATTGCACCTGCGCTTCTGTCTGAACCAAACACCGTCATGCCAGCCTTTTGCGCCATCAAAGCCAGCGGCCCCATCCCTGTTCCTGAAATCCCCGATATGTATATATTCATAAGAACATTATAACATAATCTCCCAAAATGCAGACGTTCTGGTCTTCTAAATACGCCCGTCGTAAAGTAAAACACACATTTTTTCTAGGACAAAGAACTATGATGTAGTAAGTAGTCCGGGCTTAGAAATATCATCTGGTATTTCTTCCGAGGTGACGCAATTATTTCTTAAGTCGAAGACCTATGATATAATTAATGTAGAAATGGGTGGCAAAAAGTCGAATCATATCAAAGAATTTCTGCGGTCCTTTAAGGCAGTGCGGACATGGCAGCTAGTTTTGGTTTTTATACCGCTCTTATTTGTGGCGGCTACGCTGTTGCGTTTTGATCATATTCGCATGACTCAGTTGCGCGCCGCTGTACTAGAGGCAGATGTTGCCGGCAATGAAGACGCCTTGCAGCGGTCGCTTGAAGAGTTACGTCAATTTGTTTTTTCGCATATCGTCGTGAATGTCACCGAAAACAACGGTATACAATCGATTATTTTTGGTACTGGCCCGTTCTATCTCGAGCAGCAATATCGTCGTGCTGCTAATGCTGCGATCGCCGAAGCCGAGTCGAGCTTGGCTAGTGACGCTAACCCTAACGGTAATATTTATGCCGCCGTGGCAGCAATTTGTCAGCCCCAAGCCATCGCCAACGGTTGGGAGTGGTCTAGTCCAGGCTATCTCGACTGCTGGACCAGCGAACTTGCCAAATATCCGACTAGCGACGCGCTTGATTCTAATCTCATTTCCGCCAACGTACCTTCGACCGAACTTTATCGTCGTAACTATGCTTCGCCGCTTTGGGCGCCCACACCCGCCGGCTTCGTCATTCTGGTCTGTATTGTTTTAGGTATAGTCATCTTTGTGCGCTTTATGATTTGGCTCGTCCTAAAACTTGCCTTGCTGTTTGTAAAATAGCGCCCCAGTCTTCTAGGGTATTATCGATATAGTTTCCGTAGTCTAGCTGATTCTATAACCTGCTAGCATCTATGAACGCTTCATATACTAGCAAAACATTTAATTTTAATGAATAATGAATAGCAGTTCGAATCAAATTCCGCGAAGTTCTGTCTACTGATAGTTCGTGCAAAATATATAAGATACAGATAGATGAATAAAATATAGAGCAGTCTGCTAGAACGTTAGCTTATGGTTTTAAGGTATGGTGAGTATGAATGCTATTTAATCGGGTGAGACAATCTGCTTATTCGCTTTAGAGTTATATCTCGGGACTATTGAATAAACATAAGTTTTTAGGGAAAAGGCATAAAACCCCTTGACGCCCCCGTTAATTCGACATAAGATATAGATATAATAAACCTAAGGAGGGACCTAATGGCCTATCAACATACCAACAGTAAAGGCATTACCTATTATTTGCACAAATCTGAAGTTACTTTGCGTGGCGGCAAACCACAAACTATCTATTTCTTCACTAAGACTGCCGAAGGTGGCAAAGGTACCCCATGTGACCTTCCTGCAGATCGCGTTGTCAACGAAAACCCACGCAACGGTTTTTTGACTTTGAAGAAAAAAGCAGCTTAATTCGAGCGCGCTACAATTTATTTAGGTATGAAGCTTCTGTTCTTAGCTCAGCTAGAGCAGAAGCTTTTTGGACAGAACCGAGCGGAACACATCGCAACGCAATCAGCTCCCCATACAATGAGAGTAAGATAACTGCCTGACCAGGGAACTGAGTGGCGTGGTTTAAGGCGCAGTATTGCATTGCTCGCCGCGTATTCATGATGTACCTATTGACAATTAAGCATAAGTATGATAGGATGGAATTATCATGCGAGTTAGTCTCGTGCGGGTTTTGATTGTAATGATCAAGAATTTCTATACTATTCTGATATTACAGTGAGGTGTACAGTTAGCACAAATAGCTCTTGTGTGGGGCCGCTGCCAAGTTACTTAAGTAACTTGGCTATCTGCGTCGTTCAAGAAAAAGAATATATATTCTTTTTCTGTTCACTATCCTCGGTAGCTCGGGGCGCTTGCCCGAGTCTTATTCCCCACACAAGAGCTATTTGTACTCCCACATCCATTACCATTATCCCTACCATACTAGGCAGCGGAGAGGAAAGCCCCAGAAGCGCACGTTATTACCGGACGGATTAACCCCTGTAGTATTGAAGTAGAGGTAGAAACTGTCATAAAACCCAACAATAGTATAGGCACGAGATGTCCAATGTCCTTGCCATTCACCAGGATTCGCAACTTGTCCATTTTTCTTAATTACATCACTACGCACGAAGAGATTCATTACCATTATCCCTACCGTACTAGGCAGCGGAGAGGGAAGCCCCAGTAATTATTATCATGATCTAGATTAGAAGAATTAACATATCGCAAACCAGCAATGTCTAGTGTATAAGTTTTTTGCTCAATTTTACGTATTGACCAATAACTAACATTCATACCGCCTTCTAATAAATAATCTTTTAAACCTAGACCTCCACTACGCACGAAATGGCAAATATCTGAGAGAAAAGAGAATCTCGTTCTCTTTTCCGAAGATATGCAGACATTTCTAGAACGAAGTGACAGAAATAACAAGTATTCGAGAGAAATGAGAGCTTTTGCTATCATTTCCGAAGACACGCAGTTCATTTAGATATGTAATGACAGAAGAATAAACGCTCAAGAAATGTATGACTACTCTTGGCATCAAGCAGCCCGGAAACGATTATAGAAGTTGACGCTATGTCAACCTCCCCTTAAGCTTGATTAGTTATCCAAGGCTATGTTGCAGCGATATTCTCTTCGTGCGTAGCGGAGGTATTCGTTTTATGGGTCTTGCCCATAATCCTGCGCTCAATGGTTACGCTTGGTCGTCGCGTAGCAATCTTGATGCAGACCCCTATAAAGCCTTTTATCTCTATTTTGATGGTACTTTAATCCATACAATTCTAGATGATCTTCGTTTCTGGGGCTTTCCTCTCCGCTGCCTAGTACGGTAGGGATAATGGTAATGGATGTTCGTGCGTAGTGGAGATGTAGACAATGCTGGTTATGTTTATAATCCAGGTCTCGCTGACTATAGTTGGTCTGCTCGCACAGAGTTCAATGCAATCTTTAGTAGTACGTATGGATTCCGCTTTTATGCACCGGCAGTTTTTCCGTATTATGACGATGCTCGATGGGATGGCTTTCCTCTCCGCTGCCTAGTACGGTAGGGATAATGGTAATGGATGCGGGTATCAAATCGACGTCATAGTGCAATTACCTTAAAGATGCGGTATAATACAGGCATGAATAAGACAAATGATAAATCCTCCGCTCGTAAAAGAGCACTCAAAGAGCTTTTGCTCGGTGCTGCCGTGGCTATTGCTGGGGCAGTCATGACTTATGCGTCATATGAAGGCGCTCGCGCTGGCGAGAGCTATACCATATATACTGGTTTGATCGTGGTGGGCGCAATTTACGCGCTCAAAGGTCTATACGGCGTAATTTTGCCGTTTGGCTTAAAAGGCTTAAAGCAGCGGAAAATGGCAGAAAACCCCATCGAGGTCGACGCTTCTGAGTCCAAACAGCCCAAAGACGAGGCAGACTCAGAACTTTAGTTTTCCGCAAAACTAATAAGCAGAGCAAGCCCTATTGCTACCATTCTATAACCCGTAGTCAGCCCTTTCTGGCTATTCGTCGGCATGTTGTGGAAGAAAAGTCGTTCTTTTCTTCCACTTATTTTTTTGCGGCAGACAGATATCTGCCGCGAGCCACTCGCACGTGCCGAACTATTCGCTCCGCTCATAATTCTTGTCTAGTCAAGAATTACATGCATATAAAAATAGAACCTTAACAGGTTCAATTTTTATCTGGTGCGCTCGACTAGACTCGAACTAGCACAGCTTAAAATCGCCACTACCACCTC
>CAZSPU010000019.1:0-16405 GCA_964608555.1 uncultured Candidatus Saccharibacteria bacterium | reverse complement strand
AACCCCCGAATGCCGGGACCAGAACCCGGTGCCTTACCACTTGGCGAATCCCCAATGTGAATAAGTAGTTTGATTATATCACAATTTCGGAAAAATGGAGAAGATTTTGCGATAATTTGGTGTTTTGATGAAAGGCGATGGTAAATTGGCAATTATTAGGAAGTGATAATTGAGTTTTGTGGATGTGTTTAAGGGAGATTTGTGCGATAATGTTGGTATGAATAAAGCGAAGATGCAAAAACATAAAATGCCAAATTTGACTAAAGGTGGCCAGCGTTTGATAGAGGTGGCGGTGCTTGCGACAATTGTGGGTGCGCTGGTTTTCTATGCATTGGTGACACTGATAACCGTGGTTGCGTTGAAATTGAATTGGTGAAGTTTACGCTTGCTCGGGCGTAGTGTGCTACAATATTAGTATGTCAAAAAGAAATATTTCCACGCCGTCGCGTGATGTAGCAAAATCAAAGAAAACGCGTCGGATAGTTTTGATCGTGGGGATTGTGGTGCTGGTGCTCGTGGCAATTGCGGCGGGCGTGGCGGTTTGGGCGCTGAATCATTCTAGCGAGAGTGACGACGATTTTTTTATGGGTGGGAGTTGTATGGAATGGGACGACTCGGGTGAATGCGAATTATTTATGTTAGGAAAGCCAATTATTTATCTTTACCCTGAGCAGACGACGGAGGTTGCGGTGAAATTAGGGCATCCTGAGCTGCTGACAACGACGTACCCAGAATATAATAATGGTTGGCGGGTGATGGCGGAGCCTTCGGGGCGACTAGTCGATACCGAGAGTGGGCGTGAATTGTATGCTTTGTATTGGGAAGGCTGGCGCGATGGTGCTGCGGAAAGCGAAAGTCAGGATGGATTTGTGGTGGCGCGCGAGCAGCTGGTGGAATTTTTGGAGGAAAAGCTGGCGATTCTTGGGTTGAATGAACGTGAAGCGGATGAATTTATTATCTATTGGTTGCCGCGGCTTCGAGAAGCGCCTTATAGCTGGATTAGATTTGAGACGCGAGCGGAAATTGATGCCTATATGCCGCTCGAAGTTACCCCGCAGCCAGATACGGTGATTCGGGTGGTGATGCAGTTTAGGTTGTTAGATTCTGCCGATCAGATGAAGGGGCGTGAGCAGATTTTGGAGCCGGTGCCAGTGCGCGAAGGTTTTACGGTGGTAGAATGGGGCGGTACAGAGTTTAGCGCTGGTAGTCTTCGCTAGATTTGGCCGAAACAGAATTGTACAATGGCTGTTGAAGCGTCGAAAACAGCGACGTCCTATTGACAAATTTATGGATGTGTGATACAATGGAGAGATAGGGTGCTGAGGCATTCTAAATTTTAGCGCAATTAGCGTGAGTACTTTGAAAGGTGTGGAAGCTATGAGCATGAGCAAATTGCCACTATTGGTCTGGAAGGACGATGTGTTATCGCCGGCTGAATTGGGCGACTTGGTGTGTTGTGAGGGGCCCGCGTCAATCATTCTTCGGAAAACAATATGCCATTGTGATGATCGGGGTGATTACGTTGATGCGCAGCCCGAGGGACTTATGGCTCTTGAGGTGTTTTTCGAGTCGATGGAGAACCTTTCGCTGGATGCGGCTTTGCCGATTGAGATCACGGTGCGTATCGCAGATGCGTTTGATACGCAGATCTCGGCAGAGTTCGGTCCAAAAGAGCTGGAAGGTGCGCTGATGACGTTGGGGTATAACCCCAGCAAACGCCTGGGCGTGGTCACTGACTTATGTTGCACGCAGTCGGCGCGATTTCATGTGCCGAGCGAATTTCCTTGCGGTAGCAAGGACAAATGTCGGCGGATGCTGTTTTTGGAGGCAATTGGCTTGGAAGATTGTGAGACGTAATTTGTCTACGTAATGCGGATTGTTTTTATCTTTATGCAGATTGTATCCTTTGCCTTTGTCCCCTCTTCGGAGGGGATTTTTCTATGTAAGCTAAGGCAGGACGTGAAAACTTTTGGCGATACCATAGATGATGACGCCAATAACCGCGAGCGTAATTATAACGACAATGGTATTTCGAAGCGGGTGTGAAGTTTTATACATAACTTGATTATAACATATTTCTAGGGTTTATTTAGATGAGGTTTAATATCTGACAGCTTTCGTGTGGGGTTTATTAGATGTTGTGATTGTTAAATTAAGTCAGAATTGAGATAGTAGTAATATTCTAGCAAATCGGGGGAGTAGTTTTTGATGATGGCGAGGCGAGAGTTGGGGTTTGAAGCGGTATTGGTTGAGTCGGCGCGCGGTGGGACAATCAGCATCCTGGTGACGCCAATTTGCTCGACAAAGGCGGGATTGTGGCTGACCATGACAATGGTGCCGGTGTAATCTTTAAGATTTTCGCCAATGATTTTTTGGGTTTCGGGGTCGAAATGATTAGTTGGCTCGTCAAGAAGGATGAGATTGGCGCGCTTGAGCAGGATTTTGCAGAGCGCGACGCGGGCTTTTTCGCCGGGAGAAAGTACGGAGACTTTTTTGTAAATATCGTCGTCGTAAAACAGAAAATTAGCCAACATGCCACGCAGCTCGGTGTCGGTAAAATCTGGTGAAGCGACATTTTCGAAGATGTTGCGGCGTTCGTCGAGAATCTCCAGCTCTTGTGCGTAATAGGCAAGTGTGGTGTTTTGGCTGAAAATTACGGACCCGGCCTGGGGCTGTAAATCGCCAACGATAAGTTTAAGGAGAGTGGATTTGCCGGCGCCATTTTCGCCAACGATGAGGAATTTTTCGCCACGATCGAGGCGGAAAGAGAGACGATCATAAATTTGTGGACCATGATCGTAGGTAAAACTGAGATTTTGGACTTCGAGCGGAGTGCGACCGCTTTGCTGAGCAGGAGTAATGCGTAGGTCGACGCGGGCGTATTCTCGTTCCCTGGTCTCTAATTCGGCGAGTTTTTTGGCTAAGACTTTTTCGCGTTGATGACCCATGCCGATCAGCGCGGTATTAGAACGTTTGGCGGCACGAGCTCGGGCGACGAATTCGGAGAGACGTTTAATCTCGCGCTCTTGAGCGGTGATGCGCTGGTCTTCGGCGGCTTTCTCGGCGGCATATTGGCGACGAAAGGCGGTATAATTCCCTTTGTAAAGTTTCATTTTGTGGGTAGTTTTGTTGAGAAAAAGAGTTTTGTTTGTGATGGCGTCGAGAAAGTCGATGTCATGTGAAATGACGAGAACAGTGCCATGGTAATTGCGCAGATAATTGGCGACGAATTGTTTGGTTTCGACATCGAGATGGTTGGTCGGCTCATCTAACAATAAAAGTCCAGCATTTTCGAACAGCACGCGCGCGAAGGCGACTTTAGACTTTTGGCCGCCGGATAAATCGGTCATTTTCTGATTAATGAGATCGGAGAGATGCATTTTGTCGACCACTTTAAGCAAATCATTATCAAAATTAGCCAGATCGTAGGAATCGATCAGATCTTGCAGCTCGGTGATGCGGTTGATAATGGCGTCGCTATCGGGATATTTGGCTAATTTGGTATATTCGATGTTGAGCTGCTCTTGTAGCTCGTCGACAGGGCGGCCAGAAGCGATAAAATCCCACACGGTCATCTGATACTGAGTGGGCGGAATTGTGATTTCCTGCGGTAAATAGCCGAGACGTAGCTCGGGAAGTTCAATCGCACCATCATCAAGCTGCTGTTGACCCAGAATAATACGAAAAAGAGTGGTTTTGCCGGCACCATTGACGCCAATAATGCCAACTTTGTCGCCAGTTTCGGCATGAAAATTACAGTCATCGTAGATTATCTTGGCGCCATAGGCAAGCTGGAGATGAGAGGCTTTCATCCCTAGATTTTAACATAATTTTGGCAGTTGCGAAACTGATCAAAGGCCGAGGATTCAGCGATGGCGGCTGCGAAGCTAATCCAAGGTTGAGGATTCAGCGGTGGCGGCTGCGAAGCTAATCCAAGGTTGAGGATTCAGCGGTGGCGGCTGCGAAGCTAATCCAAGGTTGAGGATTCAGCGATGGCGGTTGCGAAACTAAGTAAAGAGTAGAGATTTATTAGTGATTACGTGATTTGTTGGTCTGCATTCTGTAAAGTTGTGTCTTGTGTGAGCTTGATTACGGTAATCGCATTGATTATATAACTGAGCTACTCGAAAAATTGTGATCAAGAATAGTTTTGCATTTTGGTAAGAGCGTTTTGAGTTTCTGAGATGTGCTCTTGGCGAACGATGGTGGTCGGCGGAACGCAGTGATGTTTGAGATCGGCGAGAATTTGGGCGATTTGGGTAGGAGAAAGCGGGTGATGGGGATGACATTTGGCGAGCGTATTGGCGATGTGTGATTGCGTGCAAATATAAGTATTAAGAGCAGTTGGTGGTTTGGTTTTGAGCGTAGCTTGATTGCCAAAGACAACGATGGAATAAAATGGAATTTGTGGATCTAGAAAATCCCGCACGGCGTCGATATGAAGACGGTTTTGGCGGATGGGATTATAAAATTGATGCTTGGTTTTGCCAAAATTCAAGACCTGAGTCCAGTTTTGAGAGTTTTCGTCGCCATAAATCCATCCAGAAAAATCTTTTGATTCAAAAATAAATACGCCGTCTTCACTGACTGCAAGAGCGTCGATTTGGACGGTTTCTGAGCCGGCGAGATTTTTGTGGCAAGCATCAAGCGTAAAATTACTCGTGTCGGCGGCATAGCGCGAGCGAAAGTTGACTCGAGGCGCATAATAATCGGCTAAGATATTTTCGGGTTTGAAATAGCGTTGCAAACTAAAAACTAGGCGGATTTCTGCCGGCGTGAGCTGTACGGGGTAGGGCGAAAAGACTTTGGTGCCGCGAATTTTGTATCCAGGTGGATTTGAAGTTGAGCCCTGGGTATCGATTTGCTCATTTGAAATTTTTGTTTGTGAAGGTTGATGATTTTGCTCCATAGTTTTATTTAAACATAAGTTTTATGAAATGGTAATTGATTTTGCTGATAGCTTTTGCTGATAGCTTTTGTTATTAGATCTAGGTAATACTATATGCTTTCGATGTTGTTGATTCTGCCGTTGTATTAGAGATGTGCGTTTTAAGTATTTTGTTTTCGTGCGTAGTGGAGGATTTGATTGGACTGGACTTGTTGGGCTATGGGCTGGCCTCAATGGCTATCATTGGTCATCTCGAGCTTTCACTGATGCCGACTTTCAGCTCAGTTTCCGTCTTAGCTTCAGTATTTCAAATACTGGTTCATCTCACAATAGCTATCGTTGGTATGGCTTTCCTCTCCGCTGCCTAGTATGGTAGGGATAATGGTAATGTAAAATGTGCAACGAAAATGACTATTCCGTCACACACCTTCGTGCGTAGCGATGGTATTAGCGTGAACGGGCATGTGAGCCCTTCGGCGGGTAGCGCCAGCGTATTTAGATCATATGACGCAGATTCTAGTGCTAATTTTGAGAATAGCTACTATCTATATTTTAATACTTCAGAAGTATACTCCTCGAGCAATAATCTCAGTCGTTATTTTGGTTATCCTCTCCGCTGCCTAGTACGGTAGGGATAATGGTAATGAGATATGAAACAAGGCTAAATGATCAGTACTTGGCTTATTCTTCGTGCGTAGTGATAGTGTCTGGCCAAATGGGCATATTAGTACTTGGACGGGCATGGCTGGCATGTTTTGGTCCTCTCGCTCTTATCAGAACGTGAAAGCACGAAATAGTTTTAATCTATATTTTAATTTGGACGTCAATGCATCCAATGGTTACAGCGATCATTTTTGGGCTTATCCCCTCCGCTGCCTAGTACGGTAGGGATAATGGTAATGGTGATCTGCCGCTTTGCGTCGGAAATAACTACTCATTGTCGAAAATAATAAACTATTATTTTACTCAGATGTTTGTATTTCGTGCGTAGTGGATACGTTCATTACGGTGGTCGCACTAATGCGTCAGGTGCTAGTGCCGACGGTTGGTCTTCTCGCTCTTACACTAATGACGATTTTCAGAACAGTCTAAACCTCTTTTTCTATGCGTCAGGCACAAATCCATCCAACGACGGTGGCTATCGTTGGTATGGCTTTCCTCTCCGCTGCCTAGTACGGTAGAAATAATGGTAATGAATATTCTTCTGCCGCTTCGCGTTAAAAATGTCTGCTCATCGTCGGATATATCTTCGTGCGTAGTGATGCGATTGGGGATACTGGGTATGTTTGGAATGCTGGTTTATGGAGTGGTTTCTGGTCTTCCCACGCATTTCCTAGTACGAATATTAAGAATGCATATAATCTTGGCTTCAATGCATTAGAAATTCTGTCGTTCGGTAACAACAATCGCCGAGAAGTTGGTTTTCCTCTCCGCTGCCTAGTACGGTAGAGATAATGGTAATGGATAAGATGAAATTGAAATGATTCTGGATTGAGTAAGAGGTTGATCTTACCTTTTCATTATGTTAAAACCTAGTTTAGGTTACTTATTCTTTCCGGGATTGGTGGCCTTTTTTTGATTGTAAAATATTCTTTTTGGACCCATCGAAAACGAAACTCTCTCTTGGGAATAAGTAGAGATTTATGGAGTGGTATTTTTGTAGTAGGTTTTTCGACAAGAGTAACAGGAGAATAATATATGAAATAAACATGGATACCATTTATTGGTATCCATGTTTAGGCGTGGTCGTTGTCGAGTTCTTAGCTTTTACGAGTTTTGGTAGACTTTTTGGCGGTTTTTGCTTTGCTGGTATTCATGTTTGCGGCGGTTTTGGAAGGATTGAGCTTGGTTTTAGGCTCGGTGGCATGCGTATTGCGAGTAGCTACTTCGAAATGGAGATATTGACGAAGCGAGAAGAAAGTGGCAAATGAGCCAGAAAAGATGGCAAGCGTAATGAGAATAAAGATTTGAGACAGGATAACTTCGGCGAATGGTTGATCGAAGATAGAAGAGAGGACGTCGTTGACGATACCAGTATTTGGAACATAAGCGACTTGGCCGAGTGGTGGCAGATAGACAAGGCCGTCATCGAGAATATCGGAATTAGGAATGTTTGGAACGGTTGGCGTAGAAGGTTGTTCGGGGGTGATTGGTTCTTCTGGCGTGGTGGGTGGAGTAGTTGGCTGGTTTGGACGATCGGGTGTGCTAGGCGGATTGTCTGGAATTACAGGAGTGTCGGGCTGGTCGGGGATGATTGGCTCCGGATTTTTAGTGTAGTAAACAATGTATTCTAAATCACTATTGCTTACGATACCGGCGACGACTTTGAGGTCGGCGGTGTATTGATTGATTTCTGGCGATGGGATTTGGAAACTGTCACCAGGTTTGTGCTGATTGACGTATGTGTCATGAGCTTTGCTGCCATCTTTGTATAAGTAGTGAATTGTGACGGTGTGGGTTTCGGGCTCCGGGGCTGGCTGTGGTTTGTAAGTAACGACGTATGTGATATCTTCGTCAGTTATGGTTCCCCTAACAATCTGGATATCGGGAACGAAACCGTCAATTTCTGGCGATGGAACATTGTATTCTTGTCCTGATTGAAGGGTTTCGGTATGAGTAGGATGAGCTTCGCTACCATCTTCGTAAATATAAGTGATCTTGACCGTGTGAGTAATGGGAACGACAGGTTTGGGTTTATAAGTGACAATGTAGGTGAGATCGTCGTCTTCGATTTTGCCAGTAACTATGGGGATATCAGGAATATATCCGTCAATTTCGGGAGAATCGATTTCGAAAGTGGAGCCTGGTTTGTATGTGGAATTATGTTCTGGAGCGGCTTCACTACCGTCTTCGTAAACATATTTAATATTAACATTGTGGTCGGCTGGAATTTCTGGCTGGATGTTTTCGTACTGGATGACATCTTTGTCGTAAGTTACTCCGGCGGCGCCATTAAGTTCTGTATAAAAGCTGGTCAGTGCTGAAATTTGTCCTGTATACTCGGAGGTTTCGGCAAAGAAGCGGAAATAAAGTTTGTCGCCGGCTTGTCCATCAGGAGCAATACTGATAGGCTGATCGAGAGTAAAGCCGTCGGTAGAATTTGACGGCGGTGTGATGCCGATTAATTGCCAAGATGATTCATCGCTTGGGGTGGTAGTGTAATAGAGAGTATTGATATTTAGTGGTAGGAAGCCGTTATTATTAACGTTGATTTCTTGGCCGGATTGATCTTTGCCAGTAGCGTTATCATTGATGTAAGTTGCGAGCTTGGTGAGAATGAGTTGGTTTTGTGGGTCACGGTTGTGGATACTGGCTTCGTACTGGACGATATTGCTTTTGCTGTCGGCGAGTTTGCCAACGATTTTACCGTCTAAGGTGCTGTCGGCGGAAATTGGCCAGTTCATGTTGGAAATAGTAATACGAGTATTGGATTCTGTTGTACTGCGTTCTGCGTAGAAGAAATCTAGATTAACTACATCGCCAGCCTTGAAATTAGTGGTGATGGTGGTAGTTTGGGGTTGGCGTGGGCAAGCGTTTTCGACTTGGCTGTTGTAGACATCATAGCCGACATTCATGGGGTTTTTGACTTTTGCTTGACGGCAAGTAGCATCGGCTACGTTGTTGACCGTGGAGACGACGTTACCGTTCTGGTCGATATAAAAGCTACCTTCGGTATCCATATGCAGGCCACCGAGATCAAGTACTAATTGACCATTCAAGAAAACCCAAACGTCGTCATCGCCACTAAACCAGAATTGTTCGCTACCATCGGCGGCTATTTTCATCGGAATTTGCAAATGGGCAGTGAAATGGAAATTATGGCCGGTCGACGTAGCTTCGTCGCCGTCGGAAAAGTTGACATCATCAAGCGGAAAAGTGCCCTTGCTGCCGTATTCGTAAGTGTTGTTGCCGGTGCGGACGAAGGTGATTTCACGATCAATTTGTTTGGATAGTTGTTTGCCGTTTTGATCGGAAGTTTCGTGAAACCAACGATAGAAATTGTCGGTTGTTTGGACTGGATCGTGGCCGGTGACGTTGGCGGTGAAAGCATCATGATAGGCCTGCCAGGCATCCTTAGAATTCGTATAAGATGGAACTGGTAACCCGTCGGCGCCGAGTTGATCTTTGACGACGTTTTTGATAATACCTTTAGCGTAAAGGCGGCACTGCGTCCATTCAAATTGGCGATTGGGATCATTGCAATCGTCTTGACGCTGATCCCAATAAGTAATTGGTAATGTAATAGTGTCAGGATTACCAAGTGAAGCGGTCTTCCAAGAGCTTGGAATGCCATTTTCGTTGGTGACAGTTTCTAGAGACATGGCGCGAGCGAGTGATGAAACGCCAATAATGACAAGCATCATAAAAGATGCGCAGGCGATTACTCGCGCAATCGAACAAATGCGATGTTTAAGTAATTTCTGCTGAATTTTTTTGGTCGGCATATAATGTAGAACCTTTAATATAATTATATTTATTCTTTAATCTATTGTAGGTCTTTTTGGGAAAAGGTCAAGCGGATTGACACGGTTTGAGGTGACCATTTTATGACTATAGTAATTTTGGAAAAGTGTGATATAATGTTTTGCGAGGAGCTATCCTGGAACTTTAAAGGAGGAGTGTTTTAATGACAGTTGATTTTGCGCAGGCCTCAATTGGCCTGAAGATGTTCCGGTCGCATCCGGATTTCAAGGATCTGGACCGCAATGTGGTTCATATGCGTTTGGCAAAGGTATCGAAGCAGGGCGGTTTGGTGGACGAGACGTTCTTGCAGCGTATCCATGATGGTTTGGCGATGCGGATCCTGAGCACTGCAGTTTCTCCTGCTGGTGAGGTGGAAGGCAAGATCAGTGAGCACGCAGATATGTTTGACTCTGCGACGGCGGATTACGATCGTTATCGTGCAGCGCGCGAGGCGTTTGAGAATCAGATTTGGCCGGAGTTGTATGCTCGGATGCACAAGAATCCTGGTATGGCGCAGTTTATGCTGGAGTTTGGTATCTGGTCGGATTACGTGGCGCGTTTCTTGGTGAACGTGTGGCATTGTCCGGCGAAGGCTGTTTTGCCGGCGCATGGCGTCGCGGAGACATGGCTGGAAGAGCCGGCGGTGATTCCGACCTGGGATCCGATGTTTCCCTTCTGCTATGATCAGTCATACCGGATGATCCAGTATCGTACCGAAGTGCCGCAGAAGCGTTTGCGGACAATGCAGAATGTCCTGTTCTTGGGCGGCGGATTAGTGCCAGAATTGTGGACAAACGAGTATCCGTTGCAGAGTTCGTCTCAGCATGTCGTCGTTTATGATGAGAACGTGATGCTGCCGTCGTATTTGGAGCGGATTTTCGGCAAGCCGCTTGGTCAGGTAGGAATCGATTATCGTTGCGACAAATTTGAGCGTGCGTTTTCTGATACCGCGCAGCGTGGTTTTTATGATGGCGTCGTGATCAACGGCGTGATGTCGTACAACCTGCAGCGGTTGGATGTGATTCTGAGTGATATCGCGAAGTTGTTGAAGCCGGGCGGCAAAGTGTTCTTTGATGTACAGCTGAGCCATCCGGTGTTGATGTTCGATGTTTTGGTGTTGGACTGGCCGGCGACAATGGAGACAATTGGTGATTATCATACTGCAGTCAAACTGATACAGCCGCCCTTGATGCGGGCTGGTTTTGTCAATGCGCAGTTTACGACTGAGCCGTACAACGCGGCGATTGGTGAATCCCCGGCTGGCTTGATTGTGGTAGCCGAAAAGAAGGCATAAATAATCAGATACGTGTAATAAGATATGCGTTGTGGCTCCTCTCGATTTTTCTGACCCCCCTTGATGATTCGAGGGGGTTTCTATTTGGTTTGACTTTATTTTTTAACTTGTGATATCATAGTATTAATTATAGATTATAGGAGGTAAAGTGGGCTTAATTTCACTACTGATTGTCGCAGTTTCGACATTGGCCGTGTTGTGTGGTTTGCTGGCATTCGTTGGTGCAGGTAAATCAGATCGAGTACGGATGGGTTGGTTTTTTGCGACAATGTTGTTTGGAGCGATGTGGAGTATTTCCATCGCGGCTTTTTTGGCGTTGGAGCCGCAGCAAGAAGCCATTGCGCCGGTCTTGGTTGCAGGGATTTATTTGGGCGGCGCGCTGATGATGCTGTCGTTGGCGGGCTACGGTACTTGGAATACTAAGATTGGGAAGATTATTGTTGGACTTTCGTTGGCGTTTGTAGTATTTTTGGCAACGGCATTATTCCAAAATCCGAGCTTGATGTTTGAAAGTATTACGATTAGTACGCAAGGCAATACCGTGCAGCTTGTGAACGCTTGGCCGTATTGGAGTTATGCGGCGTTTTTCGTGATTGATACTGGTATCGTATGGTTGTTTTTGTTACAGAGAATTCGTCGTACGCGGCTTAAGCGTGTCAAGCAAGGCGATACGGTTTTTCTAGTGGGTTTGGCGATTACTGGAGTTTTGGCAGGATTGTTTGATGTGATTTTTCCACTTTTGGTACGGTATGACTTAATTTGGGTTGGCCCGCTGTCACTGAGCTTAACGGCAATCTCCTTCTACTATGCGTTGTTGCGTTTTCGGATAGCTTCAGTTGATTCAAAGTGGTTACGCATTTTGTCTGGTGCCGTTTTGACAATTTGCGGCGTGATCGCTTACATGTTGATTTTCTATTTGATTTTTACGGCACTATTTAAGATTCCGAATCCTTCCACTTCTATCTTAGTCTTGAACTTCTTGATGATTGTAATTGTGCTCTTGTTGATGCCGGTAATTAATGAGTTGCGCGCGTCGATTAATTCGTTAATTACGGTGGGGCAAGTCGATTTGGCTTATGTCATCAAGAAATTAAATAAAATTGCCACGAAAAATGTGGACTTGCGGGATTTAGCTGGGTTTTTGGCAGATCATTTACATTTTGCTTACATTGGGTTCATTATTAATGGGCGTCTGTATGGATCGAAGGCTCTGGCGATTTCTAATGAAGAATTGGCGTCGATTTCGCATTTGCGACAGACGGCGACGGGAGTTTGGCAAGAACCTAATAAGACTGTGCAGAAGATTTTTGATGAATTATCTTTGAGTGCGGTGGCAGAGTTGCGCAATGCTAAGGGTAAGACTTTTGGGCAATTATTGGTTGGTAAGCCAGTTGGGAAGACGAGTTTTGAACGTCGTGATTTGATTCAACTAGAAATGATTATTAATTTGGTGGCTTCGGTGATTGATTCAGAAAAACACATTCGGGCTTAACGGTGAATATCCGATTATTAACTGAAAGGAGTATGATATAAATGGCTGCGGCAAAAATGATGCATCAGACGAAGATCATGATTTTGCTGTGTTTGAATGCTGTTGTAATATTGTTGGTGGGCGTAATGATCGTTTCGGCAATTAGTTTGAATGGCGGTATTGATTTTAAGGTTGTGAATGAGCGGGACGATGTGATTGCTGGCAGTTTGGAAGAAATTGGTTTGGTGGCGCCAGGTACTGATAAGTTGGATGCACCGGTGACGATACCGGTAGGTAATTCTGGTGGCAACACAAATCCTAGTGGCTCAACCGCGACTGTACCTAATGAGACCGTGATTACCGGAAGTTCTACGAAAAGTAGCGGCGGCGTGATGAGTAGTGCGGCGGTGAATAAGGGTGAATTGTGGCATGAAGATGCAATTACGATTTATCAAACGGCGGATTTTGATATTTGCGTAGGTGGAGGATTGACTGATTTAGGCGAAATGTATTGGCAGACGAGCGATCCTTCGGTAATTCGTGGTTTTGCAAATACGGCGCGCACGTGGTTGGGATATAGTCCGGCAACGTGTCGCTATCCAGTGATTGCCAATCCTGGTACCACTACTATTACTGCTGGTACTTATGATGGGGCGAGATATGACAAATTAACAGTTACGGTGATTGCGCCGCCCGTGGAGCAGTGGAAGCGCGACGTTTTAGCGTTGGTTAATCAAGAGCGTGCCAAAAATGGAGTGGCGGCGTTAAGTTGGGGGACGACTTGTGAAAGTGCCGCCAATCTGCGTGCTCAAGAAATTATGACGAGCTACTCGCATTCGCGGCCGGACGGTTCTTCTTGGTCGACAACGTGTCCGATTCCGGCTTCAGGTGGTAAAAGTGGTGAGAATTTGAATGCCGGTAATGCGGCAGTTTCGCCGGAGACAGTTGTAGCGTCCTGGATGAATTCGCCGGAACATCGCCAAAATATTCTTGACCCAGATTTTAAATACGTTGCGATTGGTTTTGTGTTTGATCCTAATTCTCCGCACAAAACGTATTGGTCTCAGTATTTTACTACTTATTAGAGTGAGAGTGTAATGGTGGTGTTTTCGTGATGATTGACGTTTCCAGGTTAATGTCATGATGTAGTTTTGCTGACGTAGTAGCAATGTTTTATGGTAGTCAATAGTCTCGGGTTGATGTCATGATGCAGTCCTACCGATAATGTGGTATAATGTTCATAGAAATAGATTGTCTGGTGATGGAGTAAGGAGAAAAAGTGAAGATTCGTGATCTAGAAAAGTTTGTGCGCTCGCGCAAAGTGTCGTTTTTGGGTTCAGTTGATCAGGATGGCGTGCCTAATATCAAAGCAATGTTGAGTCCGAGGCAGATTATTGGCTTAAAGGAGTATTATTTCTCAACTAATTTATCGGCTCTACGAACGCAACAGTTTTTGAAAAATCCTAAGGCTTGTTTATATTTTTACCACAAAGGTTTAATTAGCTATCGTGGCGTGATGTTTCGAGGTGTCGTAGAAGTAGTCACTGATCAGGAAATTAAGAACTTATTATGGCAGCCGGGCGACGTCCGTTACTATGAAGGTGGCGTAACGGATCCAGATTATTGTGTTTTGAAATTTATTGCATCTAGCGCACGTTATTATCGCGATCTCAAGAGCGAAGAGATACAGCTGGATAAGTAAGTAGTATTTATGTTGATTGCGTGATTGCTGTTTCTAGCATTTGCCCAAGTTGAACTAATGAGTTCGTAGTAGGGTCTGTGAGCCCGGAAGTAAGAACGGCGAAAGCATAGTGCCGGTTTTGTTCGCGAAAATCTAGAAAACCGACATCCGCGTAGGCAGTCCAGACTTGTCCGGTCCAGTTCCAACCGACTTTGTTATAAACATTGACAGCTTCGGAGAATCCGGCAGGTAAACCTTGGCGCCAGTCGTAGATTGTGCCAGGTTCGACTTCGGTAGCCGGTTGCTTAAGCATAGAGCTTAGTAATCTCCGTTGATTTTCGGTAGATAAGTCGGAATCTTGCCAGATTTTAGTTAATAGTTTGACGAGATCGTGCGCTGTGGAATAAAGTCCGTATTCGACCGTGTTTTGCAGATCGAGTTCTTGAATGAGCGCGTTGACTCGGTGTTGTTGAATGGCAGAATCATGTAGAGGGTCGGCACAACCGTTGTAAGATTCTTGGATGATTAAATTCAGGCAGTCATAAAAAGTATACTTTCCTGCTCGGTAATCGTAGGTTTGTACGAAAAAATCATCTCCATTGATGGCACCCGAATCAATTTGTCGGTAACCTGAATAAGCGTAAAACATTTTATAAACAGAAGCGACGTCGAAGATTTGGTCTGGATGATAACTAGTGGCGACTTGGTCATTGTCTAGGTCGTAAATTACTAAACCAATCTCGGCAGGAGTTTGATTAACCCAGATGTCAATAATGGGCTGAAGGTTGATGTAATTATCTTCTTTGGTTGTGGGATTTTCAGGAGATGGAAGGTTTGGCTGGATGCTATATGCCAGTTGTTGACTATCTAGAGCTAAGTAGATGCTGATGGCGGAGTTTTGCGAGCTGGTATCGCTATCATCTGGGCTGATGTGTAAATATTGTAATAGAATTAAAAAACCGATTACTCCAATAATTAAAGCACAAAAAATAATTGCTAGAAATGAATTAGAGATGCGACCGATCGATTTATGATTGGGGTCGGGCATTGATGAGCCTTTGGATGAATTTGGTTGCGGATGCGGAGTCGAGTAATTTAGTTTGATAGGTGTCGTCGTAAATTGTCGGCACAATTCTAGTTTGGAGTAACTGACCTTGATAGAAGTAGTGGATGAGGATAAGGCTGCGCGTAGTACCCGGCCACCAACTTTGGTCAAAAAAGAGATTGCCAAGACCGTAGTAGATGGCGCCATCATTATAAAGTTCGAAGGTTTGGGGCTGGTGGGCGGATGTACCGACGACGATATTGGCACCGAGATCGATGAGGTGACGGAAGAGGCCAATTTGGTCTCCCGCGGCAGAATCGGCATAATCGCAGCGTGTATCCTCTGCAGTGTTGGCGTATTCACTGCATTCATTATATTGTATGTCGACGATGATAAAATCACCACGCGCTTTGGCGTCATCGATGTCTTTCTGGGCTTTTTCTTCGGTGTAGTAATTAGCACCGGGAGTATCGTCAAGTGTATATCCGCCAGTCGAAAGATTATAGGCAAGCATGGTGATATGGGTGTTTTTTTGGTTAATTAGTAAAGGAATGGCGGCAGCTTCGGCAGATATGCCACCACCAACAGTTTGAATACCCAGGGTCTGATATTGCGAGATTGTATCAATTGCATCTTGATCGCCACAATCTTGATTATGGTTGCCAGTTAGTTCGACGATGTCGAGACCAATATCCGTCAAGACGTCAATCATAGCGGGTGCGGAACAAATGTTATTACCATTAGCAAGGTTTGAGAATGAAGATTCGTTACTGGTATGAGTAATATCGAAGCCGCTCAGGAAATCACCAATGTTTTGCGCGAAAATGTGTGCATTATTACCGTTTTGTTGCAAGGCAGTGTTCATGCGACGTGAAAGTGCGGTAACGCCGGTCTGAGCAAAAGTAAGCACGTTATCTTTGTTGGGCTGCTGGGCGACATTATTAGTAAGTTGAGTAGTGAGCTCTGCAAGGTCTTCTTGATTGTTGCCATCAAAAGTAAAATATTTAAAGAAAGCTCCGGAATTAAAAGTATCAAGAAAATAGTTGTCATCAATTGCTAAAAGTTTGAGATTAGGTTTGAGCTCTAGAACGGAAATGAGATTAAGCTTTTCAGCTTCTTCTAGAGTGACCGAAGAAATGGGATTATAGGAATCTGTCGTTGCGACCAAAATATCGTAAAGGACTTGGTTGGGAGATGATGATAAGTTAGTAGTAGTTTTGGATGAAATAGTCACATCGTCGTGCAGTTCCAAATTTGATAAATTAGTTTGGATGAAATCTTGCTCAACTTCGGTTATGGAATCATCGTAAATAATTTTTCCGGCGTGATGAGAATTTTCGGGCTTGATCAGTAGTTGCAAGCCGAAAAAGATCGCAAGTGCCACAACAACGAAGGTAATTGCGATGGCAATATATTGACCAGTTCTGTTTTGACTGGTTTTGGTGTGAGTGGGCGGTGTTGTGGCTTCATCTTTCATGTCTAAAACTATTATAACACGGGTTGGAGTTACCTGAATCCCTAAACCCCAACAGACAACTAACAAAAATACGCATATCGTGTTA
>CAZSPU010000018.1:0-20143 GCA_964608555.1 uncultured Candidatus Saccharibacteria bacterium | reverse complement strand
TCTACTTTTGGTTGCATGGCAGGTAGAATTCTCATATGTTTGTTTACCCTACACCGCTGATTTATAAAATTACGTTTCGTACCATACAAATCTTATGCTTTTGGTGTATAATGAAACTGTTCTACGTTATCAAGATACAGATGAGGTTTATCTGTGCAGATGAGCTGCACTGGTTTCGCGTTTAGCCCAAAATAGGGCACCGCGACAGCCGGGCTAAAAGCTCATCTGTATAAAAGGACGTAGAACACCCTCGCGGTGTCCTATTTTTATTTTGAGCATCGCACTAATTTCTTAAACAAGGAACCAATGCGATGCCAAACGTGGTGAAATTGATATTACAAACTATTGATATGATGACGGCCGTCGTCAGGCCATTCGTTTTCTCAGCACGCGCATGCGCAATTACATCCAATAACTTTTCTAGCTCAGAGCTAAATAGAGAACCAACCACTACCATTTTTAATAGAATCAATGACACATCAAACAATCCATCGCAACTCAATACGGCAACGCCAAATGGCAACAATCTACCCGCATCCTCAACAACTGATTGCAATACATCTGACATTAAAGTCTCAAATCCTAATCCACCCAATACTAAAGCAGCCGAATCGGATCGTTTTAGTCCCGCCGAAATTTTCAGCCTTGGTGCCGACGACTATCTCTGGGCCTATGCTCAAGCTGGACGCTACAACTCCAGCTACACCGACGCCTACACCAGGGAATTACCACCAAGATATTAAAACCGACTTCAGACGGTTATTGACAAAATCATCTAGACTTATTTGCTCTTTAAAGTTACTCTTCTTTTCCGAAAAGTATTGAAACAATTGCACATAAAATCCCACCGACCGGAAACGCCAGCCAAGACAAGCTCCAGCCATCACCCAAAAATCCCCACAACATAAACACAATTGTCGCGATCAACATAATTACGCCAGAAATCTTGCCAACTTTAGAAGATTGGTTTTGCGCCTGAAAAGAATTTTCTTTGTTGTATCCGGCAATATCATATTTACTTTTCTGAATACCCGCATAGACAAAAATTGGTGTCGCTATTGTAATAAATAGCATAAAGACTGCCGTAGCGAAAGGGCTTTCCTCCGGACAGATATGTGTAACCGTCAGCGCCAGAAAAACCACCAAGCCCGCCATTATAATACCAATTGCGACCGCCATCAATATCGAAAATTTCCCATCATAACCGTCAATCTCAGCTTGCGTATAAAAATGCTCTAATTTAGGATGCTTAAGCTTATAATTGCTCAGTTCTATACCACGCCGCACAAAAATCGGCACACTAACGGCTACAGATATTAACAAAACCACCAAGCCATAACTCGTATAAAGCATTCCAAAACTGGCAATCGCCAAAAAGATACTTGTACCGAGCAGAATTAAAGCTACCGCCAAACTTATTTGCCTGCTAAATTTATTCATCAGGCGATCATAACTAGTTTTATCGTCGATTGCACTTTGAGCCTTAAACTTGCTATTAATAATATCGTCGACGCTACAACCTAAAATCTTGCTCAGCTCACTTAACTTTTCGATTTCTGGATAAGCTGCACCGCTTTCCCATTTGCTAATCGCTTGACGCGACACCTGCATTTTTACGGCCAGATCTTCTTGCGAGAAGCCTTTGCGCTTGCGAGCAATTTGTAAATTTTTCCCAAAATTAATCATACTATCCTTTATTTAATTATACTCTGTATTTTACAGTTGCAGCTATACAATTTCCACCAACTATCGTTTGCATTTTCGTAAATACCACCGCAACCACTGGTTGCGGGCAAAATTTAATCATATCGTGTGCTATAATAAACTTAATAATGCATTAGCTAAATACGGGAGATGATCCATGTTCAACGAACCACAACCACAAAGCCAACCTACCTCATCGGTACAGCCAGCGCCGAATCCTATACCCCAAGACAAAATATCTCAAGGTGAATTACTGCAACCCAAAAGACCAAAAAATCCCCTTCCTTTAATCATCGCCTTGGTCATCCTAACTGCGCTCGGCATTGGAACCAGCGTTTTTGCTTTTATTCAAAATTCTGCCAAAAATGCCGAAATCTCCGATCTCAAAGCTCAGCTTAATTCATCTTCCAATGGATCAAATAATGATACTGATCATTCCGACGATAATGCAAATTCTACACTTTCCTCACAGGGAGTTTTTCTGCTTACAGACGCCCTCGAGCGATATCCTTACTACCTTGCCGTAAAATCAGCTAATCCAGATGCAAATAGACAATGGCCATCCAACCAAGATAGTTTTTATCTCCTCAACTTAAACAAACTTGACACAAACGATGCGCTCCAATCCTTTAATCTTGTCGAAATCATGCAGCCGATTATTGATAATACTATAGCTTCCTCACTTCCCGATTCCAGTACCAGTGCAACGGGCGGTGTGACCACGCGTTCACAATGTAGTCGCTTCGATATCTATTATACTGATCCGCGCAGTGATAATAATCTACGCCCGCTATTCCTACCTACACCAGACGAGTATAATCCAGAAACAGAAATACCCGTCAATGTCAATTATTCTTGTCACACGGATAGCTATGACGTCCTCTACCTGAGAGCCACGTATATTATTAATATTAACGACAAACAAGTGAAGACCTACAACACTAATTCTAATTTTTACAGACAAAACTAAATTATTAATGCAAGATAAATTTTCTGATAGACATTGTTTTCGAATGTTTAAACTGGACCGTCTACGCTATGATTGAAAATATGAGGGCACAGAAAATTTCGCTGCGCTCAGCGGCAGGGCGTCGGTTCGAAAAAAGTTAAAACAATTTAACTTTTTCACTCACGCTCCTACTGCCTACGAACCATTCGCTTCGCGAAAGGTTCTTCCCATACCAATTATCAATCACTAGTTTTTATCACCATGCTAGCGCATGATGCTAAAAACTAGTGGCAGGGGCGCACGGAATCGAACCATGATCTACGGTTTTGGAGACCGCTATACTAACCGTTGTACTACGCCCCTATGATTACATTTTATCACATCTTCCGTAAAAACACTAAAAACCATGCAACTTCCCAACCAACCTTTCACCATACGCTTTTCAATGACTCTCAATCACTGTCATTATAACATGGCAAGAAACGTAAGCCATCAGAGTTGGCGCCATTGTTTCTTGAGTCGAAGGCTTATGTTATAATTAATACAATGAAATACCACAAAACCGGCATCAATCAAAGCACGCAATCAGACGATGGAAGCAGTCCGTCGCCAGTCGGACGTATCGTAATTTGCGCTACCATAATCATCCTCTTGGTGCCTTTTACAATCATGGTCGTAAGTATGGGGGAACTTTTCTCATGGAGTATCAGCATCATTATGCAAGCTTTAGTGAATTTCGCTACAAATCCAAGTGCAGAGGGGCTGATGAATACCTTCTTTTCCCTCGCAGTTGGTTCCGTGTTTACCGCAGTCAGCCTCGCCTTCTTTGCGGCATTTATCGGGTTCTTCCTTGGCAGAATTATCGCCAAATACAAAGAATATCAAGATTATCTGCAACTCAAAAAAACCAATCCATACCGTTTCTTCAAAGAACTACCCAATCATTACGGTATCGGCGTCACGTCTATTCTCTTCAACTCAACCATCGAAAACGAAAAAGACATCGTCGCCACGATTCTCGACCTTTGTGCACAAAAATATCTACATCTCGAACGTTACGAAAATAAATACATGATTACAATTCGCAAAACGGACCTCTCTCAATTACATCGTAACGAACAATACATTATGCAATTACTCATTGAAGGGAATATCAACAAAATTAACTACCAAAAATGGTTTCAGTATTGTCTTGAAGATGGCATTAAGCTAAATCTTTTTACGCCACGTGATACTAAAACTACCAATCAGGATTCAGTGACTGAAATCATCGACATAGTTAGTGACGTGCAGTCCAGCATCGTTAAAGAACATCGCAAACTCAGCAAAAAACAAATCCGCATTATCGTTTTCGCAATAATTGCAGTCATCATATGCGGTTTTATTGCCGGGATTCTTACGAAAGAGGAATATCTCTTCATTATTCCATTCGTGAGTCTACTAATGGGCGCTATGCTATGTTATGCTTTCTATATCTTTAAGGCCGCTTTTCGCATGATTCATATCGGAACCAAACAATCATATAGTAATGCTATCCATCGGCAAATCCAACGCACCAAACACGGCGACATGGAATTACAAAAACTCTATGCCTTCCGCGCTTTTCTCCAACACTTTGGCAGTTTCGTCAATCGCAAGCCCGAAGAAGTTACTTTATGGGAACATTATTTATCATATGCTCAAGTTTTTGGCATTACCAAAAACATCATGGCCTCAGGCTACGATCAATTGGTTAATAATACCGCCTTCAAAATTACCAGTATTGACGCGATCAATCTACGTAGTATTACTGTACAACCATCCTCATCCATAACGTAATCTTAAACAGGTTGCAAACTAACACTATTATATAACCATCACAAAGGTATGCTACAATAATAAAATGCGACACAAAAAATGGGGAAGCCTCGAGCAACTAGATTATCAAATTGCACCATTTTGGATTATTATCTGGATTGTCGTGTTTCTGGCAATTATTATCTGCGGGATTTTGATTCCTGATACCAGCATCAGCACTCTCATCAATCTTAGTGGCATCATTCTTTGTTTATTCTACGTTATTTGCACTTTTCCGCGCGATTATCTCCTGCTTCTGGCAATTCTGACAACTTGTATCGCCGATATTATTCTTGCCAACAACAACACCTCCACAATTGGTATTATAGTTTTTCTAATTACCCAGATTATTCATCTCTGCCGCCTAGATGGCATTAGATTTAAAATACCAATTATCATCTGGTCCACGCTAGCTACAACGATTTTGATTCTTGATGCAATTTTTGATTTTCTGCCAATTTTATATATCGCCTGCGGTTTTTATGCATCTACGCTCATCGCCAACATTATCGCCGCTATCAAATGGCGCCAGCGCGAACCCAAAAATTTGCGCGCATTGTTTGCAATTCTTGGTTTTACGATTTTTGCCTGTTGCGATTTCTGCACAGGGATTTCTTATTTATCGTTAATCGGCATTCTTGGGTCAGCATTTTACATGCCTGCTAACTTTTTCGTCTGGTTTTTCTATTATCCGTCACAAGTCCTTATTTCTAATACCGGCGCTATCAATCCGCCACATATTTTCCAAAATTCACGCAAACAACAATCTTGACCTCATAAATTTCTTCTCGATTTCAGAAAGTATGCTATAATCAAATCAAAAGGAAGGTAACAAAGTTAAATGGAGGTATATGGAAGCTAAAAAATCTCGCTCAACCGGCACCAGTCAACGCGCAATTCTAGTTTTTGGCGCACCCTGCAGCGGCAAGACTACATTCAGTAAACAATTTGCAGCACAATTCAATGCTACTTTCTATGATCTAGACACTCTAAAACAAGAGCACAATCTTTCACGCAAGTTTATTCTACTACTTGTTGCTGAAATTGCTAAGACAGGCTCTACATTAGTACTAGAAGGCGGCATTGACACCGAAAAAGACCGCCGCGAACTCGCCGAAATCCTACGCGTAGCTGGCTATACGCCAACTTTAATTTGGATTCAGACTGACGTCAGTACAATTCGTATGCGCCTCAAAAACAAGCTCAAATCCGTCGAAAAGGCCAAAACCGTTTATGACACCCGCGTCAAGGCCCTCGAAGCCCCCTCCGACGCCGAAGCGCCAATTGTTTTGTCTGGTAAACATACTTATCCAGCTCAGCTCAAACAAGTTCTAACTCAGCTCCAATAGTTTCCTCCAATGATTTTGCAGGACAAAGAATTCGGAGAAGTTATTGTGCGCAAAAATGCACTTTCTAAAAGTGTTCGTTTTTCCGTGTCTCCATCAGGACGCCTGCAAATGTCCGTTCCTCAGCATACTAGTGATTTTTTAGCCAAGCGTTTTCTTAATACTAATCGCGCTCTGATTCGAGAAAAAGTGCCCCTAAGCGACCCTAGCACCCAACGCGCTCGTGACGCCAAAAAGAAAATTCTCATGAAAAAAGCTCGCGAGTATCTACCATATCGCCTCGAATACTATGCTAACTTATACGGCTATGATTACGACAAATGCCGGCTTTCACACGCGGCTACACGATGGGGTAGCTGTAGCAGTAATCGCACGATCTCACTGAATATCGGCCTTATGCAAGTTCCCGAAGTTTTACGCGACTACGTCATTATTCATGAATTAGCTCATCTTAATCATATGGATCATTCAGCTGATTTCTGGAAAGAAGTTTGCAATCATGACCCACGTTACAAAGAGCATCGCCAAAAACTCAAACAATTCTCACCCGGAGTATAAACATGAAAAGCCCCACGTCAAACGTGGGGTAAAGATTGGTACCTAAAGTAAAACAAAATGGAGGAAACCTAGCTTAGTAAATCCGGCTCGGATAATACGCCGCCCTAAAAATTGTCATCAACGCTAGCTTTTGGGCCAAAAGCCGCCATCATATCAGGATCGCTACCATTGTACGGTAGTCCGGCTAGGCAAGAAAGATAGCCGAGATCAAAATGCGTCATTGCCCAATCATTCATCTCAAGCTCCCGACACAATTCCGTTTCGCGCTCACGATGCAACTCCCACAAACGAAGCGCCAAAGTCGTCGCACTCAGCACCACCAAAAGCAGCGCTGTCTTCTTATCCTTGGACATTTGCATGCAATAATCACCAACCTTTCAAAAATTCTTGGGCTAAACCCATGCTTAAAATTATATAAATAATTACCCTAGCTGTCAAGCTATAAAAATCCAGTTGAACTTCCATTAAAACTATGATAAAATGACACAGTATAGTATATTAAACAACATTTACGTACTAGACGACAGAGTAGGCCTCGCATCTATTCCGTCGGTTCTATATTTGAGAGAATAGAATCGATCGACTACGAAAAAGGAACCACTCATTAGTCTAGATTTCGTGATGTTATAACACAAGGGAAAGGAACAGGATGCAAGTCATCATCGGCACCAAAATTGGTATGACCCAGATCATCGGCGACGACGGTATCGTAACTCCAGTTACGATTTTGCAAGCCGACCCCTCCACAGTGACTCAGATTAAAACCGTTGAAACTGACGGTTATAACGCTGTGCAACTGGGGTACGGTCAGGGTAAGAATCTGAGCAAGTCGGTTTCCGGCCACGTTAAAGCCGCCGGAATCACACCAAAAATTCTGAAAGAATTCCGCGTCGAAGAGTTACCAGAGCTCAAAGTTGGCGACCAGGTAGGTCTTGAAGGATTCAAACTTGGAGATAAAGTAGAGGTTACTGGTATCTCCAAAGGCAAAGGCTATGCCGGCACCGTCAAGCGCTGGAATTTTAACGAATCGCGCAATACGCACGGTTTCAAAGGTAATATCCGCCGCGTAGGCTCAATCGGATCCATGTATCCACAAAAAGTTTTCAAAGGCAAGAAAATGCCAGGCCGGATGGGGCATGATCAAGTCACCGTCAAAAACTTAGTGGTTGCTTATCTCGATCCAGAAAATCACCTAATCGGACTAAAAGGCGCTGTTCCTGGTCCGAAAAAGGGCATTGTCACCGTAACCGCACTCGAGGGAAAGGAGTAATATGGCCGATTTAAATAAAGATATCTTCGGTTTAGACGTCCAGAACCACGAACTTCTCAAGACCGCTTACGATGCTTATTTAGCTAATTCCCGCAGTTCACACGCTAAAACTTTGAAGCGTGGCGAAGTCCGCGGTGGCGGCAAAAAGCCTTGGAAACAGAAAGGTACTGGTCGTGCTCGCTTCGGTTCGACTCGCAACCCAATTTGGCGCCATGGTGGCGTAGCTGGTGGTCGCACTGGCGAAGAAAACTTCACTAAGAAGTTGACTAAAACCGCCAAAAAGGTTGCCGTCCGTCAGGCTCTCAGCCTCAAGAACGCTGACAACGCCGTCCAAGTCACAGATTTCAAGTTTACTGGTAAGACCAAAGAAGCTTACAACATCTTGAAAAATCTTAATCTTGAGAGCCGCAATGTTTTGGCAGTGATCGACGAAAAAACTCCAGAAGTATTACGCTCTACAAATAATATTCCTAACCTCAAAGTGGTCCGTCCAACCTATTTGAACGTTTTTGATATCCTGAACGCAGATGCAGTCATTTTCGAACCAAAAGCTATCACTACTGCTGAAAACTGGCTTTTAGATAAGGAGGAAGCATAATGAAAACTATTCAGTACATTCCTCGCGCGACCGAGAAAGCCTACGTTGCACAAACTAAGAACCAATATATTTTCTTTGTTCCAAGAACTGCCAGCAAACAAGCTATCATGAAAGATATTTCCGAAGCCTTCAAGGTAACTGTCGTCGACGTACGCATCAGCAACCGCAAAGGTAAAGCTACCCGATTCTCTCGTGGCAAACACGCTTTCCCCGGCACAACCTATCGTCAAGATCATAAAGTTGCTTACATTACTGTAAAAGAAGGTGATAAAATCCCTGTCTTCGAGACCGAAACTAATAACGAAGCTCAGCCAGAAGATAAGACCGACAAGAAAGCCATTAAGGGCGAGAAAGCAGAGAAAAAGACCGCTAAGAAAGTAGCTAAAAAAGAAGAGAAGGAGAGTAAATAATGAGCATCAAAACCTATCGCCCAACTACTCCAGCTCAACGCCAGAAAACCACTCAGAATTTCGAGCAGATTACCACTCGTAAACCTATGAAATCCTTGCTCGCTAGCAAGAAGCAAATGGCTGGCAAAAACAATCAAGGCCGTATTACCGTCCGACATCGTGGCGGCGGCGTCAAACGTCACTATCGTATTATGACCTTTGATTTACCAGCTGGTACATACACGGTTAAAGAAATCGAATACGATCCAAACCGTAGCGCACGCATTGCCCGCGTCCAAGACCAAGATGGCGCATATTATTATGTGATTGCTGACAGCGCGATGCGCAAGGGTAATACTTTCTCAACTGGCAAAGAAGCCGCAGTAGAAACTTCCAACCGTATGCCAATTGACAACATCCCAGTTGGTACTTTCATTTACGCCATCGAATTAACGCCAGGTCGTGGTGCTCAGATGGTTCGTTCTGCCGGTACTAGCGCACAGCTCATGGCTAAAGAAAATGGCTATGCCACGCTCAAAATGCCATCCGGAGAAATGCGCAAAGTACTCGTTACTTGTGAAGCATCGATTGGCGTCGTAGGGAACGAACAGCACCAAAACATCAAAATCGGTTCTGCTGGACGTCGACGCCGCAAAGGCATTCGCCCAACTGTCCGCGGTGTTGTCATGAACGCAACCGATCACCCACACGGTGGTGGTGACGGCGGTCGTCATGGTACTGGTAAAGCTCCCCGCACACCATGGGGTCAGCTCACGCTTGGCTATCGTACCCGTCATAATAAGAAAACTGATAAAATGATCGTGCGCAGTCGCCACGAAGGAAAGAGGAAATAATGTCTCGGAGTCTAAAGAAGGGTCCGTTTGTGGACTACAAACTCGCGAAGAAAGTTGCTGCTCTCTCTGCCGAGGATCGCACCGTAATTAAGACCTGGGCTCGTCAATCAACTATTTCTCCAGAAATGGTTGGCCGCACGATTGCCGTTCACAATGGCAAAGTTCATGTCCCAGTCTTTATTAGCGAAAACATGGTCGGCCACAAACTCGGTGAGTTTGCTCCAACCCGCAAATTTAAGCGTCATGGCGGCAAAAAAGCTGCTGAAGCTGCGAAGGGAGGCAAATAATGAGTAATACTGTTTTTGCCTACGCCGCTATCAAGGGCGTTGACAATCAACCACGCAAAACCCGCGTCGTTGCTGATCTTGTGCGTGATCGCTATGTCGCTGATGCCGTAGTAATTCTCGAAAACACCCCACGTCGCGCCGCTCGAGCAGTCCGCAAGGCTATCGAAAGTGCTACCGCCAACTTGTTAAACAACAGTGGTGTCAGTATTGATCCCAAAACCATCCGCATTGCCCGCATTAGCGTAACTGCAGGTACGCGTATGCGTCGTTATGTTCCAGCCTCTCGCGGTCGTGCTTTACCGTACGAAAAAATCTCAAGCAACATTTTCGTAGAAGTTGCCGGCGAAGAAAAGGTCAAAAAATCCGCCGACAATGCCGATAATAACAAGTCAGCTACAAAAGCTGCTAAGAAGGAGGAGAAGTAATGGGTCAAAAAGTCAACCCAGTTTCTTATCGTCTCCAGATCAGCAAGGATTGGTCATCAAAGTGGTTTACCCGCAAGGCTGACTTCCGCAACTGGTTGGTAGAAGATACGAAAATCCGGGAACTTATCGAAAAACGCTTCGAAAGTCGCCCTACCATTGCGCGCATCAATATTGAACGCAGCGCAAACTTGACCACCATTACAATCTTAACTGCCAAAGCTGGTGCCGTTATCGGCAAACAAGGCGCAGGCATTAACGAGCTCAAAAAGGAACTCGAAAAGATTGTCAGTGGTCCAATTCGCATTAATGTAGAAGAAGTCAAAAAACCAGAACTTTCTGCCAAGCTGGTTTCAGAAAATATCGGTTTCCAACTCGGCAAGCGTATGAACTTCCGTCGTGCCGTCAAAATGGCTTGCCAGTCAACTATGAATGCTGGCGCCAAAGGTATTCGCGTGGAAGTTTCTGGGCGTCTTAATGGCGCTGAAATGTCACGTCGCGAAAAATTCATCGAAGGTTCCGTACCTTTGCATACTTTACGCGCGGACGTCGATTTTCACGTTTGTCACGCCAAAACTATTGCTGGTATCGTAGGCGTTAAGGTCTGGATTTATAAGGGGGAGAAATAATTATGGCTATTTTAACACCTAGAAGAGAAGCGCATCGCAAAGTCCGCAAAGGCAAAAACCGTGGCACAGCATCGCGCTGCAACACCGTAGCCTTCGGTGATTGGGGCTTAATGTCCCTCGACAACGAGCGCGTCACTAGTCGTCAAATCGAAGCCGCTCGCCAAGCGATCACACGTTACGTCAAGCGCGGTGGTAAGATTTGGATTCGCATCTTCCCACACACGCCAGTCACCAAAAAACCACTTGACGTTAAGATGGGTAGCGGTAAAGGCGAACCACAGTTCTACGTTGCTAAAGTTAAAGCTGGCACCGTAATGTTCGAAATTGCCGATGTTACCGAAGAGCAAGCCAAAGAAGCCTTCCGGCTCGCTGGCCACAAGCTACCAGTACGCGTTAAAGTTATTAAGAAGGAGGAATTCTAATGGCTGGAGAATTACAGGGAATTGTGAGTTCCGCAAAACGCGACAAAACCATCACTGTTTCAATCGCCAGTCGCGAAACTCATCCGCTCTACCGTAAGCAGTACACCAAGACTCGCAAATATACTGCGCACGACGAAAATAACGAAGCCAACCTTGGCGACAAGGTCGAAATCGTTGCCTGCCGTCCATATTCCAAGACCAAATGTTACAAACTCACCAAAGTTTTGGAAAAATCGCATGATCTCGTCGAGCTCAAAGAAGATGTTCTTGGTGAAGGGGAGGACAAATAAATGATTCAACAAGAAACTCGACTAAAGGTTGCCGACAACAGTGGAGCCAAAGAGCTAGGCGTAATCCGCGTTCTTGGCGGTACTCGCGCTCGTTATGCTCGTGTTGGCGATATTGTCACTTGTAGCGTCAAAGATGCTAGCCCAACCGGCGGCGTTAAGAAAAAAGCCGTCGTCAAAGCTGTCATTGTCCGCACCAAACAACAAGTTCGCCGCCCCGATGGTAGCACCATTCGTTTTGATGATAACGCAGCTGTTCTCATCAACGACGATAAAACACCTAAAGGTACTCGTGTGTTCGGACCAGTTCCTCGCGAGTTACGCGAACTCGGTTTTAATAAAATTATCAGCCTTGCGCCGGAGGTACTATAATTATGGCTAAGTGTCTCAAAGTCGGCGACCGCGTTAAAGTTATCGCTGGCGACCTCAAAGGTCAAGTAGCAAGCATTGTCAAAGTTGATAAAAAAGCCGGCAAAGCGATGCTCAAAGATCTCAACATCCGCGAGCGCCACGTGCGTCGTACGCAATTTAATCCAAAAGGCGGGAAAAAGACAGTCCATGTCGGGATTGACTTTTCCAACCTAAAGAAGGAGGGTAAGTAATGGCCGAAACCAAAATCACTCCACGCTTAAAAAAGCTTTATCAAGACGAGATTGCTCAGAAATTACAACAAGAACTCAATCTTGACAACATTAATCAAGTACCAAAGTTAGAGAAGGTTGTCATTTCTAGTGGCGTCGGTAAAAAGCGCGAAGATAAGCGTTTCACCGAAACAGTTGAACTTACTTTACGCAAAATCACCGGTCAAGAGCCAACTTCCCGTCTCGCCAAAAAGTCCATCGCGACTTTTAAAATCCGCAAAGGTATGGGCGCGCCAGTCGGCTATCTCACCACTCTACGCAACGACAAGATGTATGAGTTTGTTGATCGTCTGATTAACGTCGCCCTGCCACACGTGCACGATTTTCATGGCGTTTCACGCAAAGCCTTTGATGCACAAGGGAATTACAACCTTGGTCTCAAAGAACAGACCGTCTTCCCAGAAATTACTTTCGAAGATTCCGCTATCTTACACGGTCTAGAAATCACATTTATCATTAAGAATGGTTCGAAAGAAGGGAGCACCAAATTGTTAGAAGCATTTGGAATGCCGTTTGAGAAGGGAGGCAAATAATATGGCTAAAAAATCTGCCGTTCTCCGCGACGAAAAACGACGCAAAATGTACGAAAAATATAAAGCTAAACGCGCTGAGCTCAAGGCGGCTGGCGATCTTGAAGGTTTACAAAAACTTCCACGTAACGCTAGTCCAACTCGTCTCAAAAACCGCGATATGCTTGATGGTCGTCCCCGTGGTTATATGCGCTACTTCGGTCTCAGTCGTATTAACTTCCGCGAAAAAGCTTCTAAGGGTGAGATCCCTGGCGTAACAAAGAGTAGCTGGTAGGAAAGGAGAGATATATGTCATTACAATCAACTGATCAAATCGCCGATCTTATCACCCGCATCCGCAACGCCATCATGGTTGGCAAGACCGAAATTCGCGTCCCAACCAGCAAACTCAAAGTTGCTGTCACAGAAAGCCTCAAGAGCGCAGGCTATCTCGCCGACTACGAAGTCGAAGAAGGTACTCCGCGCGGCGTACTCCATATTACGATTAACCAAGAAGGCACTCCGGCTCGCATCACCGAAATTACCAAAATTTCCAAGCCTGGCCGCCGCGTTTACGCTGGTGCCAACGAAATTCCAGTCGTCAAATCCGGCCGCGGCATGGTCTTGATTTCCACCAGCAAGGGCATCATGACTGGCCGTGAAGCCAAAAAGCAACACCTTGGTGGCGAGATTCTGGTGAAGGTTTACTAAATCTTATCTAGCAAAAATACTCTCAGCAATGGGAGTATTTTTTGTTTTAGCTTTCTTCAAAGCTTTAAAAAGACCCTGCGTGCAGGGTCTTTGAGTAAAACTGGGGAGGATTAGGCAAATGCTTTCAAGCTAGTCAATCGGAGCTAAATCCATACATATCTAAATGCCGGCACGCAATCTTGTAAATAAATTCGTTGATATAGCGTAAACTTGCAAACCGCGACTGGTCAGCGCACGCCACCTGAAGTTGACCAATGGTCTGAATCTCATAACTATGTAAAGCCTCCACGGTCTCATCGTCAAAATCCAAAGCTTCAATTACGCTCAGAGCGGTCGGGTCAAAAAGCTCCTGCGGAATGTCGATTTTCCAAGAGCGCATTGCCTCAATTAGATTCTGTTGACTTTTCACGCCCAGGCCGCGCATCTTCGTGATCTGATACCAGCCCAACTCTGCACCACCAGCAAAGTGCCTAATCAAATGCCCTACAGTGTGCAAACCCAAAAAACTTATACGATTAGCTATACGACTAGCTATATACCGATCTCGCCCCGTAAACGCGTCATTCGATATACAATCCTGCAACTAAATTACTTTCCACTCCCTAACCGGTAGCAACTTTTCCCGATCCAATACAGCCACAATCACAGCCCATTCCCATAGCGTAATTTTCTAACCATGAACAAAATTATTAAAATCAGAAAAATACTCAATCGCCGCTTGCAACGTTTCGATTTTAAGAGAACGCAGAACGTGCAAACTGCGATAAGGCCAGCAAATCTGAGACATCGATCCATCCATGTCCAGTTGATCAACCGCAGGCTTTTCAATCGGCTGCCCAATCTTCGGCAGGACCGGCTCTTCCAAACGAGCGTTGAGCTCCGTCATCAAAGTCGTAATCATTGCCAAAGCTTGATCACGCTTCCTATCGTAGAACTTCACCTCTTCCATTAACTGCTGAACTTTCAGAGTCAATTCCGTCACGTCGGGCGCAGCAGATTGCAAGACGACATCATTGCGATCCAATTCACGCTTCTTTGCACCGCGCATCAAAAGACAGACCGCACTAGAACGACGCCTTCGCAAAACCCGCACGACGTCCTCAGCGCAAGACGCTGCTCCTACGGATTCTACAAAATCCGATCGACAGCATTCGGGCACAGGATAGCCAAGAAACTTCCGCAAAGCATACTCATAATCGGCATTAAACATAGTCTTCTCAAACTCCTCAAACAAATCCGCAACATTCTGCGCCATCTGCTCCTGAGAAGGTGCATCTGCAAAAACCTCTGCTTTGTCTTTTCGCCGCAGTTCTGATCCTAAGTCAAAAACAATTGCATAAATGCTTTCTTCGAACGAAAGCCCCAACCCCCGAAGCTTCTCTGGATAACCATCATAACTTGGCATCATAATCCTCCTTCTTAAAGTGCATTTTTCAGGCCAAAATAAGCCTCTATCCTTCCATTATATCACACATTAGCAAAAAAGTCAAGTATTTGGCCTCGGTACAGTGTACTAGGAGAGGTCAAATTAGGAAGAAGATTTATTTTCTCAGATCGCTATCTTGTCAATCTAATCATTCTGTGCTAATATAAAAAGAATATTAATTAAAAAGGGAAATTATGAGTCGTATCGGAAAACAACCCATCGCAATTCCGACGGGAGTGACAATCACGGTCGGCGACACGGATATTACTGTCGCTGGACCGAAAGGTTCACTCACCGTCCCGCTCCAAGAAAATGTCACCGTTGCTACAGAAGACAATAATATTATTGTCACACGCAAAGATGACGAGCCAAAATCACGCGCTTGGCACGGTCTACAACGTGCATTACTCAACAACGCCGTTCAAGGCGTCACTAAAGGCTTCGAGAAAAAGCTCGAAATTAATGGCGTCGGTTTTCGTCTAAGTGGTGGCCCTAAAGAAATCGAAATGGCCTTAGGTTTTTCGCATCCAGTGAAATATAAGGCTCCAGAGGGCATTGAGCTCAAGACCGACAAGATGACTATCACCGTCTCTGGTATTGATAAGCAACAAGTAGGTCAAGTCGCCGCCGAGATCCGCGCTCTCAAAAAGCCTGAACCGTACAAAGGCAAAGGTATTAAATATGCTGACGAAGTTATTCTTCGCAAGGCTGGAAAGGCAGGGAAGAAATAATGAATAATGCATTCCGCGCAAAACGCACTCGCGCAAAGATTCATGGTACCGCTGAGCGTCCACGCCTTAGCGTACATATTAGCAACATGCATATCACGGCACAGATTATCAACGACGATCTGAGCAAAACTATCGCTTATGCCACTACTGTCGGCAAAAAGACTAAAGGCAACAAAACCGAGCTCGCCGCTCAAATTGGCCAAGAAATTGCCGCAAAAGCCAAAAAAGCTGGCATCAAAACCGTCGTGTTTGACCGTGGTGCAAAATTATATGCTGGCCGCATGTCTGCTCTTGCAGATGCTGCTCGCAAGGAAGGATTGGAATTCTAATGGCAGAATCTGATAAAACCGCACAGGTCGTCAACAAAGCTGGTACGCTCAAAATGAATGACAACGTCGCTGCCGGCAAAACTCAGCGCGATATCAATGGCAAGCCAATGAATCGCCGTGGTGGACGTCGTGATCGCAACCGCAATCAAGACAATACCCCCAAGGAATTTGACACTGTTACAATTAACATCGACCGCGTTTCTCGCACTGTAAAGGGCGGACGTCGCATGCGCTTCAAAGCACTTGTCGCAATCGGTAATCACAAGAACAAAATCGGTATCGGTATTGCTAAGGGTGGCGACGTCACTAGTGCCGTTCAAAAGGCCACTACTAAAGCCAAGAAAAACATGATCGAATTCAACATGGATGGCGAGACCATCTGCCACGAAGTCGAAACCCGAGCTACTGGCGCCGACGTCCTGATGAAACCAGCTGCTCCAGGTACTGGGATTATCGCTGGCGGCGTCGTCCGTAGTATTATCGGTCTCACTGGTATTAAAAACTTAATCTCCAAGAGTCTCGGCAGCACCAATAAGGTCAATATCGCCTATGCCGTCATCGAGGGTTTGCGCATGCAAGTACCACGCGACGAGTGGGTTGGTAATGAGGGCAAAACTTCCGAACCCAAAACCACCAAAAAGACCGCAGCCAAAAAGCCTGCCAAAGAAGACACTCGCGAACAAAACCGAACTAAAAAGGAGGTTGCCTAATGAAATACAATGATCTTCAGGTCAATCGCAATACTCGCCCAACTCGTTTTGGACGTGGCATCTCGGCTGGTAAAGGTAAGACCGCTGGACGCGGTACCAAGGGTCAAAAAGCCCGTACTGGTCATCGCAAGATGCCAGCCGGCTTCATGGGTGGCCAACGCGCTATTATGCAAGCCGTACCGAAGCTCAAAGGCTTCAAGAGTCTCCATGACAAGGCCACTGTCGTTTATACCGATCGTCTCAACGATCTAAGCGGCAAAGTCGATAACTTCACTCTCGCGGATCACGGACTCATCGAAAATCCGTATGCTAAGGTTAAAGTGATTTCTCGCGGTGAAATTACCGCCAAGATTAATCTCGAGACCCAGTTTGCAAGCAAGACCGCCGTCGAAGCCATCAAAAAGGCTGGCGGCAACTTCACCAAAGTCGCCGTTCCACAACGTCTTGCCACTAAAGTTGAAGAATAGATCCAAAATCTATCTTAAAATGCAAAATAGCCCTTCCAAAGGGCTATTTTTGTGGTAAAATAGACAGAGTAAGAGTTAGGGACTATGAATTTCAAGACTATTTTCAAATCTTTCAAGAATAAAGACATGCTAAAACGCTTTCTGATCGTCTGCGGACTTTTAGTAGCGTATCGTTTCATGGCACACATTCCAGTACCACTAGGAGAGCCTACTACATTTCAAGATGCCATCCAAAATCTCATTACAAAGTCAGATTTTGGCAGTTTTCTTAATTTAATCTCCGGTGGCGGCCTGACTAGCTTTTCAATTTTATTAGTAGGTATTTCTCCATATATTACCGCCTCTATCGTTGTACAACTTATCACCAAAGCCATTCCGAGCCTAGAAGAACTCTCCCAAGATGGCGAGACTGGACGTCGCAAAATCAGCCAGTGGACTCGTATTATCGCTGTCCCGCTAGCTATTGTTCAATCTATTGCCTACATCTTCATTCTTTGGCAAAGTGTTATCACTTCCAATACCGCCCTCGCCTATACTCCAACTGCTACCGACTGGGCGCTAGCTGTCACCGCTATGGTTGCTGGCTCTATGATTCTCATGTGGTTCGGCGAGTTAATTACCGAGCAGGGTATCGGCAATGGTATTTCCATCATCATCTTTACTAGTATCGTCTCACAATTACCTACCACGCTTACAAATCTCGGCGTCGCTTTATTCGACACATCTGCTGGCACGCTATCGCTCTTTGGCTGGTTCAATCTCCCAGTTAATCCCGTAACTTTTTGGATTATTCTCGGTTTTGCAATCGCGCTTCTCGTAGTCATTTACTTCCTAGTCAAAATCAACGAAGCACAGCGTATTATCACAGTTAATTACGCAAAGCGCGTACATGGTAATAGCACCTACGGCGGCATCCGCTCCATCTTGCCATTGAAACTTATCGCCGCTGGTGTCGTTCCAGTTATCTTTGCAACAGCCTTCCTGTCACTCCCCGCAATTATCGGCCAACTCATTCAAACTGCCGATCCAGGTAACAGTTTTGGCACTACACTATCTACCTTATTTACAGCTCCATCAGCAAGCAACTTTAACGTCCTCTATCCGAATGGTATTACGGCACAGTGGTTCTTCTATCCAGCTTTATATTTTATTCTTGTCGTCGCATTTACTTACTTCTACACAAGCATCATCTTCAACATCAAGGAAATTGCTGATAATCTCCAAAAGCAAGGCGGTTTCATCGAAGGCGTCCGTCCTGGCAATCAAACCGCAGAATATCTCGGCAAGACTATTAATCGGCTAAACTTATTCGGCGCACTCGCTCTTGGCCTTATTGCTATGCTCCCATTCGTCACCGACTATATCTTCATTATCATCTCGGGTATGCCATTAGGTCTCTCGATTTCTGGTACTGGCTTACTAATCGTTGTTACTGTTGCGCTCGAAAATCTTCGTCAACTCAATTCACGTGCGCTCATGGTTACTTACGATGAATACAAATAAGGTTGTTAGGAAATAAATACGATGGGCAAGAAGAAAACTATTCAAATTTTACAAAACAAAACCAATGTTACCTCCAAAAAGGTCCAAACCAACTCCAAAACTAACGCTAAAAAACCACGCTCTACCCGTACCGTGCGTACGCTAGAAGTCATTGACATGGATAATATTGAACAAAAAAGCGATAAGAAATTAAAACCAGATACAAAGCAAGTAACAAAAGTTGCGAATGACGATACAGAAACGCCCGCAACTGTTGATGCCAAGCCAATCTCAGCATTAGCAGAACGTAGCAAGAAACGGCCGCAAAGAATTATTATTACATCCGAAACTGATACTAAGGACAAAACTACCGACTTGAAAAACGAAAAATCAATTATCCGCAAAAAATTCATCAAATCAAAAAACAATTCAAATCATCAGGAGGTAGACAATAATCAAGATATGAAATTACCACTTCTGCGTCGCATACATATCAAACCGCAATATATTGTTTTGGGTGTGTTCTTGCTCATTTTAGCAGCTTTCGTTGCCCGTGTTGCTATATGGGAGCACAACTACATTCTTGCAAAAGAAGGTAGCGAACGTGACGTCATTACAGCTGCTCCGTCAGAAGAAGGTGGAGTTTATGAAGGCGGACAAGAAGTAGATAATACTAAACCTACCGAAACCGAAATTATTGAATATCATGTCGCCGCGGATAAACCCCGTTACCTCACGATTCGTAGCATTGGTATTTACAATGCACGCGTTGTAGAAATTGGTCTCAAGAACAACGGTGAAGTTGGCACACCATATAATATATATGATGTCGGCTGGTATGTAGATTCCGCCCTGCCAGGATCAAACGGCGTTTCATTAATGGATGCGCATGGTGGAGATTTGGGCTATGGTATCTTCCGCAATCTACCAAAAATTAACATCGGCGATCAAATTATCATTGAGATGGGCGATGAAACTACAAAATATGTCTATAACGTTGTTGACATGTCCTTTCAAAATTTAGGCGAAGCTGCTAACGCTTATATGTCAACTGCATTGACATCTCCTGAAGCAGGCAGACCATCTCTAACGTTAATTACTTGTACCGGCGACTGGTGGGAACAAAGTCAAACCTATTCACAAAGATTATTTGTCCGTGCCGTCCTGCAAGAATAAGACTGCAAAAATAAGATTTCACTATGGAAAAAGTATTTACAGTTTATATCAACTATGATAAAATGAAGAGTGTAATTTATGGCTAGTCAAAAAGAAGTGATAAAACTCACTGGCAAGGTTGTTGAGGCGTTGCCAAACACCCAATTTCGGGTGGAACTTGAGAACGGTCATAATATCATTGCTCACATGAGTGGACGTATGCGTAAAAACTACATTCGCTTAGTGCCGGGAGACCGGGTAGAGGTTGAGTTGACTCCTTATGATCTCACAAAGGGTCGCATCAGCTTCCGTCTGCAATAAATATTAGACATACTTTGGTAATATCGGGAGTTTTCTTCAGCTATTGGCAAAGTACATAACGGAAAGGATTTTGACACTGTGAAAGTACGTGCAAGTGTTAAAAAAATCTC
>CAZSPU010000017.1:0-20526 GCA_964608555.1 uncultured Candidatus Saccharibacteria bacterium | reverse complement strand
TTTGCCATGCTAACTTTAATTGCGATTATGTTGCACTTGAGAATGGAGATCGGGATTCCGCTATTGACTTTTTATGTCACATGTGCTATAATGAAAGTATAAGGTGTTTCCAAGAAGCATCTTTCGAACCTTAAAACTGATTGTTTTGAGGAATACATACCTATTTTACTCGGCTTTTGCTGATTTATATAGAATATTTCACCATTTTCTGTCCGTTTGTCCACCACATTTTCTGTACAAAAACCGTATTTTGAAGGGAGAATTCGCATGCCTTTTCACGCTACATTCTTACGCCTTCAGCTGAGGGCGATCCGTATCCTGCTGAATATTTGCATCGGCTGTTTTTATGCGATGAATATCTACTCTCTCATAAAGCTGGCGAGCTGTATTGATTTGCAGGAATCGAATACGTTTTTGCTAATTTTTCCGGTGGTAATCTTCGCATTTGCGCTGTTGCTTTATGGTGTGGTGTGTCAGTGTTATGCCTGTATGAAGCGAAATTGCAGTCAACAATGGTCGGAGATTATCAGCTACGTTACCGTAACCAGCCAAGCAGATATAAATGCGTTGCCAACTCAGTTGTTTAGTCTGGCGACGCAAGCCGTATCTTTTGGTACGGGCTTCAGCTTAATGATGGTGAAGGAATTCTGGTTTAATAGTATTACTGAGCATGCATATCTTGAGGGATTGTTGATAACAGGAGTGATGTTGCAGAGCATATTCTGTGTTCTCAGCGGTTTCACTCCGTCCATTTTAGACAAGCTCCATCGGAGTCTCGAATCGTCGAACCGCGCCGAAGCAGCAGGATCCTGGGCTGAAATCCTGTAAGTCTATTCGCTAAGCTGTGTATTTTGAAAGGAGAATTCGTATGTTAAATCGCGCTAAATTTTTAGGCCTATCTCTTGTCCGTATTCTGTTGAACATCGGTCTAACTGGGCTTGTATGTCCCTGGATACTATGGGGTTCGTGCATTTTTATGGTGGTCAACGCCACCAGCTGGGTGCGTGTAGCTTGTTTGGTGATGGTTATGCCTGTAGCTGCGGTGACGTATCACTACTGGTTTATTAAGATGCAAGAATGCAGTCACTACTGGGCGAGAATTACTGACTCCGCGCAAACTTATGCGCACGCAGAGGGTGCGCAATTCTTATTGCCAAAACAGTTTTGTAGCCCTCAACTTTGCGTCTTGGCGCATGTCGCGTGGCTATGTCTAGATTACTTGCTATATGCTTACAGCTTTAGCTATGTGTCTGCTCATACAGGGCCGTGCATATCGTATCTTATCGCTGCAATCGTCGTGTGTTTAGCGATCTTCCGCCTTGTTGTTGGTCTGGGCGCGCCTATGGCGCTGCGCTATATTTGGAGGATAACCTTTCCTGCCGTTTTTGCTATAGCTAAAGATGACCAAAACCCGTAAATCGATCTTGATTTCACAACCATAAAACCGGAAGAAGGTAATCCTATGAAAAAGCAACCCCAAGATTCTACTACGCTATTCATGTTCTACGATCATGATTTTGAGCTCTTGCGGAGTTCACGGCGGTCCTTCCTGAAAGCGCTGTTCACGATGTTGCTGTTTGGCGCTTGTGTGGCCGTGCTGTTGAGTGGCGAAATCGGCCAGCTCTTGTCGCTCGCTGAGCATACTTGGCAGCATGCCATTGTTGAACTGTTAAGCATCGCGCTGGATTTGGCACTCGTCGCGGTCGTTTCGCGCAAAGCCGAACGGCTATGGCAGACTCTTTGCTTATACGCTCAGGAAGAAGCCTGGACGCAGTATAGCATCGAGCCGCGGCTTCCGCTCCTTATGGAAGACGAGCCGTTTTTCCTTAGTGACGGTCTCGGCCTTTTGGCCTGCGTCGTCTTCTGGGTAATTCAGATCCTCCAGCCTGTTAGTATTATCTGGAGAATTCCGCAATTTATTGCGGCGGCATATTTGCTGTTCTCGTTGGCGATTTTGTTAGTGGCAATCGCCGCATGGCATACCATGTTGCGTGCGCTACGGCAGCGGCTTCCGATCATCGTCGTTATGGACGATCAGCCAAAATAAACAATCAGTTTCCCAAACCTAGGGCACTCTTCGGAGTGCCCTTTACTATTTCAGGGAAGTTTGCTATAATACAAGAATACTAAGTAAAGGAGCAAGATGCTAGCGATTCGCATGCAACGTAATGGCCGAACACATTTACCAGTGTATCGGATAGTCGTCCAAGAATCCCAGCGCCACCCACTTTCGGGTCGTGTTGTGGCTGAGGTCGGCAATTATAACCCAGCCACCAAGGCCGTGGTCCTCGACAAAGAAAAAGTCGAGTTTTATCTCAAAAATGGCGCTCAGCCGTCCAGCCGGGTAGCCTTTGTCCTGAAAAAAGAGGGAATCAAGCTCCCAGATTGGTACAAAGCACCTGCACAGAAACACGCCAAGGCTAAGCACGCCGATAAATTGCGCAAGAATCAGCCCAAGGAAGAGCCTGCAGCCGAAGAAAGCGCAGAGTAATTCAGCTGGAATTTCAATCATTTTAGCCCAAAAAATGCCCCGGCCATTACGGTCGGGGCGGTTTGGAGGAAAATAGCAACGAACTTTGTGATCTTATCTGCTGGCGGTAGGACCGCTGGGGGAGACAGGATTTCGGTATCCAACTGAATCATAAATACAATTACGATTGCCGGGATCGATAGCGGCATGCTCGGGATGTGACGGCTCGTAATGGTGGGTCGAAACGCGGTTGGGGCTATCGCCGGCAACTGACCCCCAAGGGCTACTAGGATTTCGGTATCCAACTGAATTATATTTGGCGCTACAATTGCTGGGTTCAGAATTAGAGTGGGATATGTCGTTCGACGAGTTCCTTGGATATGAAATTCGCGGTGTTCTTGTGGTATCCACTCTCCTCGGTTGGCTCTGGCTAGGCAAAGTCTCTGGTTCAGTCACGGCATTCGGGGAAGGCGCCCACGGCTGACGACTAACAGATTGTTCCGGGCCGCATTGCTGCGATGGCAGAGATGTCTGCATACCAAAACGGACAATAACCGTCGCCAACATGCCAACGGCGATACCGAAGGCAAAAGCCATTAACATTTTTCTCCTGGTACTAATGTTCATTGAAAACCACCCTTTTCAAATAGATTATACTACCATTATAGCACACTTTTGCGAAAAAAGCAATAGTATTTTAGAAAATGTAAGCAAAAACTACTAAGCGTATGATACATCCAAAAAAATTGCCCCGGCCATTGCGGTCGGGGCAGTTTGGAGAAAAAATAGCAACAAAGTGCCTAGCATATCAATGTTCCTTGCGGAGGTAGACATAAAAACCCAAGACCAGGAACGCCATACAGACTAATAAACAAATCATTGCGGCCAAGTAAAACCAAGCCGGTAACGGTTCTTCTGGCTCATCCTTAGTGACGACGAAGCCTTCACGGCGGTCACCATGGCTGGACGCGCGATCGGATATGATTAACGGTCGCTGATCGGAAGCCGCTGGGGCTGTTGAATCTGTTGAAGCTGTCGGAGTTTCAACAGTGCTTGTCTGATCATTGTTGGTCGTACTATGCTCCGGAGCGGTCGTAACATCGACAGACGGCGCATGTGCCTCGGTGCTGTCGCTTGATGTTGTTTGCTGGCCTGTGGCCAATCCGTCGTTCGTGTCGTTCGAATACGTGGACTGATCGGCGGTGGATTCGTCGGTCTTAATCGTCTCGGTATTGTCGCTTGGAGTCATCTGGTGATCGACCCAGCCCCAGAATTGATCTTCTTGGCCGGCGCGAAAGTCGGAAATCTTGTTTCCGGCGCTCTCGAGGCCGTCTTTGGCCTTGTCGTAGACTTCGGGCGCCTTCTCTTTGGCCTTATCATAAAGATCGCCAGCGGTTTCCTTGGTCTTATCCCAAACTCCGGGAGCTTTTTCCTTGGCGGTATTCCAAAGCTCGGCCCCAGCAGCTTGTGCGCGGTCCCAAAAACCGTTCGTTCCGCCGGCTGCCATCGCCGGAAACGTCATCAAAGCCTCCAATACCACAAAACAAGCTAAAATTTTGCCAATTTTTCCTGAAATGTACATCAAAATCCCTCCATTTCGAATCGTATATCCTACCATTATAGCACACTTTTGCGAAAAAAGCAATAGAATTTTCAGACAAATTACCCCTGTTCTGACAATGCATTCTCTGACAAAAAATCGCCCCAACCGTAGCGGCTGGGGCATTGGTAGATTATTTAACGGTAGGGAATTCAGGGTCTATACACGCGTTGCCGCGACCTCTGTTGTCGTTATTGTCGACGGATCGACTGCGGAACAAATCCTCTCCGAGTTCTCGCCGTTCTAAGTCAGTCTCTTCTGTCGATGTAGGACGAGGAGGCGCTTCGACACCGCTATCGCACGGACGATTACAATCTTCCACTGGTAAATCGTAGTCCTGCGACGGAGACGGCGCGGTCGGAGTTTGTGCATTTTGCGAGGCTTACCAGCGCGCTTGTCTCGCGGCAATTTTGTCGCGCAACGCTTGAGAGAGCCGATCTCGCTCTTGACGCGCCTGCTCCATTTGTGCTGAGGTCAGTGCGTTCTGCGGATACTGATAAGTTTCCTGGCAGTGCCGATATACGCCCAGGCAACCCAGCCCCGATAAACCGTTTTCCGCGTAAGTGATGTCATAATAAGAGCTAACTGCGTTCATATACATCCGTCCATTAGGGCCGCCAGAAAGGTTCAGAAACGGCACAAAATTGCGCGCATACCACTCCCGGTCGAATAAAGGCTCCTTGAGATAATCATCTGACGACAATCGCATCAAATCCCACGGATTTTCAAACCCAAGCCTGACATACGGCACGAATAGCGGCGTCGCAGTGCGATAAGATTGCATATTTTGCTGCGCAAGTTCCACTCGCATCATTCGATCGACGTCCCCGATCATGGGAATCGCCGACATAATCGCCGGATCCACCGTCAACAACTCCTCGGTATAACCATGAGCATACGGCGAATAGCGCGAATGTACGCTAATGTCAACCGCGCCCGCCTGAACGATGAGGCCGCGCCCCAGCGCCAGAAAAGCAATCACGGCTACCAACATACTACCAATTTTTCTAAGGTTCTTCACAATAACCCCTCCATTTCGTGATGTTTATCTCTCCATTATAGCACACTTTTGCGAAAAAAGCAATAGCAGAAACCCGATTTCCATTCTCAAGTGCAACATAACCTGGATAAAAAGCTGACTCCAAGTAGATCTCGATTCATCCCTAACGCGAGTCAATCCGTCTAAAAATAGCCGTAGATCAATCCTAAGGGCGTTTAATGCCCTAACTCGACGCAAAAATATCCCCAGAGCGAACTCTGGGGATTGAGTTTAGGAGGCTAAGAACTCCTGCCAGCGTCTTTTGGCGCGATCTTTGGACCAGTAGGCTTCATCAATTTTGCCGTACCTAATCGCAAGTAGCTCTTGCGCGACTTGCATTTGGCGTTGCAAGTAACGGGGCCATTTAGACCCATACCGTAAAAATCTACCCTCGCACAGATCGTATGGGGCGCAGGGTGCAAGACGAGTATAGGAAGCCTGAGAGATTCGCTGGCTTCTTGCGATGCTGCATTGATTTCATCAATACAGATGACGCAATCTGGACGCAAGGGAAGTTTGCTATCGCCGCCGTCAGAATTGTACCAAGGATGGACCGTAATTTGGCTATACGTACCTGCACTAGTTGACGCCTGGACTAGATCATCAAGATCGAGTAAAACTTCGGGCATCTCCGTCAGGAAAAACCGATTTTCCGTATCCTGAGGCGTGTCGGCATCGGTCGGCGAAATATACCAAATCATTGGCTGATCAATATGGCTATAATATCCGTAGATGACGTTTCCCGGGAAATGCGATAAATTTTGCGGCGATAAGACTGAGAAACTTTGAATGTTGCGATTCGGATTGCCCGGCATACTGTTTGTGGCTTTGTCGTACTCTGTCGTAACCCGTGCTAGGATATAAAACTGATCATGCTCGCAATCCAAATGCGTAACCGGCGCCTGGAGCTGACTCAACGGATGCAGATTGCTGAGAATGGAATTGACCGCATAGTTACGGCAACTCGTGTAGAGTCGCTCGAGCTGTCTCCGTGGGTAGGGAAAACTGAAACTCGGCGGCGCATACATGACTTTCCGAAAATAGGACGAATGCACAATCGAATAGACCAACTCTTCGTCTTCCAACAAAATGATTTCTGATGACATTTCTTCACTTCCTTAAAGTACAAAATTGGGTAATTAACCCATATGCCGCATATTATAGCATATTGTATGGTAATTGGCAATAGGTATTTCATTAATCTACTTCTGAAGGCAAAATAAGCGGAAATAACCAAGGTTCGCAGTAAAAACTATTGCTAGAATTTTTCGAGGTGACGCCATTATTTCTAGAACGAAGTTCCATGATATAATGAACCCATAGATAATTACAAAGGAGGTGCAAAATGAGTGAGTTTGCCAAAAATAATAACGAAATGTCCGCCGAAACTGACAATCCTTGGGCAGGGTTGACAAAACTGTCTCAGCACGACTCCGAAAAATCGTCTAACGATGCAGAAGCACGTGAAAATTTGCCTAGTTTCCATATTGAAAATCTCACTCCCGATGATAATTTCGAGCAAGTCGCCGAGGTACTTTATCTCGTTGATCAATATATTTTCCCGGATCTGTTTGAGGACGAGCAAAAAGCACAAATTCTCGCCAAGGAATTGTTTTCCGATGACCCTAACGCACTCTTTTCTTATGACAAGACTTTAGTCGTTAAAGACGAAGATGGCAATATTGCCGGTGTTGCAGCTTGGCGCGATAGCCAATGTACCCCGTGGGATACCGATGCCATGCGCGAAAAGTTCCTCGCTACGGGCGTGGAGCTGCCTGAGCATTTCGAACGCGCCAACAAAGATTACTTGGCAAAGATTACTAATGCTGAACTTCCAGAAGGCGCAGCCGAAATCGAATTCCTAGGTATTCGCGAAGATTACCAGGGTAATGGACTGGGCAGCCGCCTTATGAAAGCTATCATTGATAAACCTGAGTACACTGAAGCTCATCTTGATGTGCTTGATAGTCACCCCAACGCCCGCGCCCTGTACGACAAGCTAGGTTTTAAGCCAGTTGGAGAGAAGTTTGGCAACTATCCTAACGGCGTTGAAGGCGTCCAGCATATGGTCAGAACTAAGGAATAGCCGATTTTGCACATAAAAACCGACTATTGCAATTTTTATGCTTGTGGTATAATCAAAGTATATACAAAATAAACTGGAGACCATATGGCAACCATTGACCAACAATTTGTAGAATTTATCGTAAAGACTCTTGTAAATAATCCTGATAAAGTCGTCGTTGATCGCGAGATTGATGAGCGCGGCGTCCTGCTCAGTCTAAGTGTAGATCCTGAGGACGTTGGTCGCGTCATCGGCAAGCGTGGCGCTACGGCTCAGAGCATTCGTACGCTTTTGCGCGTCCTTGGCACCAAGAACGGCGCTCGCTATAATCTCAAAGTCGTTAATACCGACGAAGAAGGTGGCGCTCATAGTTCTCGCGCCGATCGCGATGATGATGTCGCCGAGACGATGGCTGATGTAGCTGCCGAAGATGCAGAAGCTGCCTCCGACCATATGCAAGACGATGGTCTCGCTGAGAAAACTCGCGCCGAGCTCGCCGATCTTGACGATCTTGATATCTAATAGCACTGAATCTATTATCCTGAGACAAAAAGTGGGCCTCCTTGTGGAGGCCCGAAATCGTGGTAATAGTAGATCTAAGATGTCTCCAGCCACTCTTCAAGTGGAGTTTTGGTATAAACTAAACCAAATTCGTCCGCGTAAGCCTGCAAGAGCAGATCTGTCGTGCAGAGGCCGACCTCAACGACTTGATGTTGCAAAATGTCGCCAACCATCCGATCGGCCAGGAAAAACACTGGCGTGAACCACTCCTCGCTGCCTGAGCTATGATCAAAATCACTTTGCTTTTTGGCCAGAAAATGACGTGCCGCCTCGTATTCTGGCCAGCCGTTAGGCGCTTCTAGCGAGTAAACGAATTCCTGCGAGACAACAATTTCGCGTCTGTCTCTCAATTGTGGGTGCCGAGCGGAGTGCCCCAGCAGATCGTTCATCGAAAACGGAGCGTCTTGCGGATGATTATGCACATAAGTAATCTTCCCGCTGCCTAGATTCGCCCACTGTTTAAAAGGCATGAAGTTGAAATAAACTGCTCGCTGAGGCTGTCGCTGGGTCATTTCGTAGAGCTTGAAGCCACAAAGGTCGAATTCACCGTGAACTTCATACTCTAGGCTGCTGATATTTCGCACGAATGTCTTTAGTCTGAAACCGTTACTTTCAAGCGAATCATTCCAAAACATTGCTGTCGCCAGCATTGCTACACGAATCGCAAAAATACCCAAGATCGCGCCGCCCGTTACCGTAGCGACTAGCCGGCGTAAACCCTTAAAAAGGCGCTTGGCTAGCGTCACTTTTGTCGTTTTCTGCATAACATTCTCCTCCAATACTGTTTTGTCTGATTTTTCTTGATTGCTCTGATTTTTAGTGCAATTTCCGCCAGGTTTACCGAAGTGCAGCTTCGTTGCGTTAGTTTTCTTAGATATCTCGTAAGTTGCGCCCCCGCTATCCCTTCATTATATCACAGATTACGTAAAAAGTCAATACTACCCCTGATATTCTAAGCCTGTATTCTGCCTTAGTAGACAGGATTGAGGCACAGTTGAAAGTGTTGAGCCTGGCAATGAGTCACTGTCGCATAAATGCTATTATCTGGCAGTAAAAGGGAGGTTGCTCGCCGAGCTGAGTTTTAGCCGTGCAAATATAGTTAATGTTGTAAAAATTAAATAAAACTTTTCCACATAAATAACAGATGTAAAACGTCAATATGTTGTAAAAAATACTAACAAAATGTCAAAATCACAACAAAAAGGCCTTGTGCATGCAAAACAGAAGCGTTATAATAAAAACAGTTCGAAAGAACATAAGGCTAACTGCGAGCCAACAAAACAAAAATAAGTTGAGAGCTTATATGTTCAAAAAGCCACCAGTTGAGGGTGGTTTTTTGGTGGGATTATGCAGGCTGAATAGTAACATATCCCGAAGATTTCTCGATAATACTACAGATTCTGGTCTAGCGGGGAAATAGGCCAAATTGGCGCCTAGGGTTCATGGTTCGAGGCCCTAGTGCGTTGGCATAAACGAAATCAGAGCTAGAGGGTAACTATGACTAAAACGCTATAAACGCTATAAACGCAACCAGAACTAGACGTCGATTACCGCCAAAACCCTATAAGCGCAACTAGAGCTAGACAGGCCTTAAGATTAGGGCCAAGAAAAAGCGCCTTCCGAAGAAGGCGCAAACCCGTAATGGGTGTGAGTTGTGTTACAGATTGCCGCGTTAACGCTTGCAAAGGTCATTGAAGTCATGGAGCAATGTCTCTACGTATTCCACGGTCTGCGGCGCCACTTGCCGTAAAGAATCCTGGCGATCGGTGCAAATCAGCCAGTATGCGACAAAATCAGCGATATATTCACTGGAATTCGTCGTGGCGTATGCGCGCAGATAAGGCTCAGCGGCCTTCGCTTCGGAATGATAGAGATTGTTGAGCTTGGCCTTGTTGTTCGGATTGGCGGTCGAAATAGCGTCAGCGATGTAATGCACGTACTCGTGTACGGCTGTCATCTGGATCCCCGAAGGACCACCGCTCTCGCCAAGCACAATGTGCTTGCGACGGTAACTGGTCAGCCCTACGACATCATCGCCAAGTTCTTCCAGCTCCCGCTGGTAAGTATCTTCGCCTTCACGCCAAATTGCTTTTTCGGTCCAGCCATGCTCCTCAAAGTGATCCAACCAACTGTTGGGTATCTTTGACTTTCCGATATTGGTGTTTTTCTCCAGCTGCGCATCATATTCCAGCTGCACTTGATCATCCAAGAAGGTAATGTCCATATTTTTCGGACGCAGATGTGTAAAATCCTTCTCGTTCAAAGTATCGATCAAATTCTGGAGATCGCCAATATTCACCAGAGCATCCAGTTGGTCGTCGGTAGTGTATGTGACCTGCTCCATAATGGCGCAGCCCGGACCTCCATCTCTGAATTTCCAATCACTCCGCTCTTCGACCAAACCATAATACTCGGAAATGACCTTGATGTCTTCGTAAATGCGGTCATGGATCTCATCTGTATTGAGATCGGCGTAAAGCTCCTGCTCGTCAAACAAGCCGGCCTTACCCAGAAGATGACGCAGGGCGAACTTTAACGGTACGCCTCCAGCCCCTTCGATATACGACGATTCGTATTCACCAAACTCGGCCGTCATTGCCGTGATGATGTCTGTCGGGTTCGTCTCAGGTTCAGATGTGGTATTTTCGGAAGTAAGTTCATCAAGCAGCATTTCTGCTGGAGCCAGAGCGGTCTTGGGAAGCGTCCCATACCACTTGCTATCGAATCCTTCTTCATCACTATCCTGAGAATCTTGCTGCTGGTCTTCACCTCCCAGCTGGTCCGTAATGTTGTCAGTATTGGAAGTATCTTCGGCGTCGTTGTCGTTATCGTTATCATCCGACTCATTGTCGGTCGATTCGATCGGCTGCCTCAGATCTTCCAAAAAGGCGGTGTCTAATGTCTCGGGACGGAGTTCGCTAAAATCACGCTCGGTGAGCGCCTTTTCCAACTCCTTCATTTCACCCATCGACATCAGACTCTCCCAGCTGCGTTCAGAGTTATTCAACCCGTAATAGTCAGCCAGAAGTTGGACGTCGCGGTAGACACGCTCATTGGTGGTTTCCGCGCCGTAGAGAGCCTCTTCATTGAACAGGCCCGCTTTTGCCAAAAGATGTCGCATTGCGATCATCCGTGGCACGCCACATGCGCCTTCTAGGTAGGAACGCTCATAGGCGGTCAACCGATCGGTATTTTCGCCCATCATATCGGTCAACATGTCCGGTACAGCCAGAGCTGTGTCGGGAAGGCTGTGATACCACTTGGTTTCGGGCTGATTCTCCTCGCCTTCTGGCGTATCGGAATCGCTCTCAGCGACGGTATCGTCGTTGTTTTCCGCGATGGTATCTTCGGCGCTGTCGGTGTTATCGCTGTCTTCGGCAGCCTCACCGTCAATTGGTGTTGTGTCGTCGACGGACTCAGGAGCTTCCGGATTGGAAACCTCGGGAGTCTCGGTCTCACCGGTCTCGCCAGTAGCTTCGCCGTCGTCTGTTGCGGTTTCGGAATTAACGGTTTCGGGTGTTTCAGTTATTTCAACTTCGACGCTCTCTGTTGGAATTTCCACTACGATCGACTCTTCCGAGCCAAACGTAGCCGTGTTAGACGAAGTTACGCTGTTTTTGAAAGCGTCCTTAGCCACTTCGTTGAGAGAGCGATTATCGTTCTCGTCAAACTGGGCCGTCAAGACATCCCGCGCCACATCGCTCAGCACACCCATGGTGTAGCGACGAGCGACGGTTTCGGTCGAGATTTCGGAATTGGCGGCGTGAGCGGCAGGGCTCAGAGTGAGCGTCGCTGCGATCGCGGCCAGCGTCAGGGTAAAGCATTTGGACAATTTCATGAGATTAACCTCCTCATCATGAACAGAAATTTTTACAGGTGTACGGTGATCATCCGCGCGGAGCAGGCTTACGCTTGCTAAATACGCGAATTTAATTATGGAAGTTGACACTCCAAGCTTGCTTCAGACTGCATGCCATCTGTAACTAACTTGTAATGTGCCAAATATATGTTAAAAGTCCTTGTTTTTCTGGACTATTTCAAATATTTATACAACCATTGTAGCACACAATTGCAAAAAAGTCAAGCATTATCACCTCATAAAATCAGAATTTTACCAATAACATTATGTTATAAAAATCGCTTCTCTGTCAAAAAAGGCTAAAAAGGGCTGGAATTACTGAATTCGGCGAGAATAGGCAAAAACTGACGATATAGATCATGTTTACAGGCTTTATAGAGGGATTGTAAAAATTACAACAGATTATGTCGTTCGCAGGGAATCTGATAGATTTCATATAGTGATTGCATTCAGGCTGGCGTCAGGCGCCGTTAGGGCTTGAGCGAGGGTTGATATTCATTACCTGGAATAGTTGTAAAATTACAGCAACTTCCCGCCCTTTGGGTTCAGTAGGCATACCTCGCGTATATATTGTAAAAAATACAACATAATCTGGCATTTCTCGCTTGTCGGAATCGGAAATTTTCGGTATAATATGGTACAAGAAGTAGTGAGCGGTGTGGAGTATGTGCCAAAAGATGGCGACTTTTGACACTGATACCGCAGTAATCTTCGGCGCTACAAACTTCAGGAACTGTCCGAGAACATAGGTTTTGGTCTCCGCAGTGACGAGAGTTTGACTCGCTTAGCGAGAGAGATTATCAACACTAAAGAGAGTGAGAGGGAAAAGTGAGCAAAGCAACAACCGATGCTGGCCGTGTATTTTTCACGGAAGGGGATCAAGCGCTTCCAATCCCAGATTTGATTTCGCACCAGAAGGACAGCTGGGCGGATTTTGTACAATCTGGGCTGCGCGAAGTATTTAACGAATTAAACCCAATCGATGACTATAACGGTAATAAGTTATCCTTGCGGTTTAAAGATTATTATTTTAAGGAGCCGGCGGAAGACGAAAAAACTGCGAAGCTGAACTTGTCTACCTATGCGGCACCTTTGCATGTGATGGTGGAGCTCACCAATAAGGTGACTGGCGAAATTAAAGAGCAGGACATTTATTTCGGCGATTATCCCTGGATGACCGACCGCGCGACCTTTATTATTAATGGCACTGAGCGCGTCGTGGTGTCGCAGCTGGTACGTTCCGCGGGCGTCTTTTTCACGGCCGACGAAAACAATGGTCGCCGTTATTATGGTGCCAAAGTCATCCCAGGGCGTGGTGCGTGGCTAGAATTTGAGACCACGACCGGTGGCTGTATCAATGTGAAGATCGATCGTCGCCGCAAAATTCCAGTGACCACCTTCTTACGTGCGCTTGGTATTGCCGACAACGATAAAATCCGCGAGACTTTTGCGGAAGTTGATAACGGTGCGGTTAGTTACATCAACGCTACGCTCGAAAAAGATACTACGACCAGCCAGCCGGCGGCTTTGCTCGAAGTTTATCGTCGTCTGCGTCCGGGCGATCTTGCGACCGTCGATAACGCCAAATCAATGATTGAACATTCTTTCTTTGATTATCGTCGCTATGATTCGTCCAGAGTTGGGCGTTATAAGCTCAACCAGCGCCTAGGTTATGATACGCCAAATGATGCGGCGCATCGCACGCTACAGATGAAAGATTTAATCGCCATTATATCGGAGATTATTCGCTTAAATAATACCCAAGATCCGGCCGACGATATCGATTCTTTGTCGAATCGCCGCGTCAAGTTAGTTGGTGAGTTGGTACAGCGCCAGTTCCGTCTCGGTATGCTCCGCTTGCAGCGTAATATTTTAGACCGTATGCTGATGGCTAATCCGCAAGAAGTAACTCCGTCACAGCTTTTGAACTCACGTCCAGTGGTGGCAGCGGTCAAGGAATTCTTTGCTAGCTCACAGTTGTCGCAGCTAATGGATGAAGTTAATGGTTATTCTGAGCTGGCACACAAGCGGCGTCTGAGCTCGATGGGTCCAGGCGGTTTGACGCGGGAACGCGCCGGGTTTGATGTGCGCGATGCTCACCCTACCCATTACGGTCGTATTTGTACAGTAGAGACGCCAGAAGGTGGTAACGTTGGCCTCGTGTTGAACCTCGCGACTTACGCTCGCATTAACGAATATGGTTTTATTGAAGCGCCATACCGGGTCGTCAAAAATGGTAAAGTGACCGACGAAGTGGTTTATGTAGATGCCGCGAGCGAAAGCGATATGATTATCGCCGATGCCTCGGTGAAGCTCAACGATAAGGGTGAGTTTGTGGAAGAATGGGTCTCTGCACGTGTCAACGGTCGCCCGAGCCAGGTGGCTTCTAACTTGGTCACGCATATCGACGCAGCCCACAAGGAAATTCTTGGTACATCGGCGAGCTTGATTCCGTTCGTTGAGAAAAACCGTGTTGACCGTTCATTGATGGCTTGCGCGATGCAGAAGCAAGCAGTGCCACTTTTGAAGACTGACGCTCCGACGGTTGGTACCGGTATCGAGCATGAGGTAGCTTTAAATACTTCGCAGGTGGTAGTTGCTGAAGAAGATGGCGAAGTGACGAAGGCTGATGGCTTGTCGGTAAAAGTTAAATACTCTAAGGCTGGCGAAAAAGAATACAAGCTCGAACATTTTGAGAAAACTAATGACGATCGTTGTTATAATCAGCGCGTAAAGGTTGCCCGTGGCCAAAAGGTCAAGAAGGGTGATATCTTGATCGAAGGCGCTTCTGTCACTGATGGTGAGTTGGCTTTAGGTAAAGATCTTCTGGTAGCTTTCATGCCTTGGCGTGGCTACAACATGGATGATGCGATTGTGATTTCGCAACGCCTGGTCAGTGATGATTCTTTGACCTCGATTAACATTAAAGATTTCGACGTAGAAGTGCGCGAGACTAAGCTTGGGCCTGAGCAAGTGACGCGCGATATCCCGAACGTTCCTGAACGCAGTTTGCGGCATCTTGGCGAGGATGGTATCGTGGTGGTTGGCTCAGAAGTGCAACCTGGCGATATTCTAGTTGGTAAAATTACCCCGAAAGGCGAACAAGAGCTCAGCTCCGAAGAGCGTTTGCTTCGCGCTATCTTTGGTGAAAAGGCCAAAGATGTCCGCGATACTTCTGTACGCATGAATGGCTCATCCACTGGTAAAGTTGTGGGTGTGCGAGTTTATACGCATGAACAAGGTCACGAGCTCAAGGCTGGGGTCTTGATGCAGATTAAGATTTACGTAGCGGAGATGCGCAAGATTAGCGTCGGCGACAAAATCGCTGGCCGCCACGGTAACAAAGGTGTAGTTTCGCGCATTTTGCCGGTCGAAGATATGCCTTTCATGGAAGATGGTACTCCGATTGATGTCTTGCTCAGCCCGATGGGCGTGCCGAGCCGTATGAACCTAGGTCAGCTCTTCGAGGTGCACCTTGGTATGGCAGCGCGCGCGCTTGGTTACAAAGTAGCCACCCCATCCTTTAACGGCGTGAGCGACGAAACCATTTCCGAACAGTTAGAGAAGGCTGGATTCTCGCGTGATGGCCGTGTCCAACTTTATGATGGTTTGACTGGCGAGCCATTCAACGAACGCACTTCGGTCGGTGTAATGCATATGCTGAAACTTCACCACATGGTAGAAGACAAGATCCACGCACGCTCCACTGGTCCTTATACCGCTGTGACTCAGCAGCCGCTTGGTGGTAAAGCGCAAAATGGTGGTCAGCGCTTCGGAGAAATGGAGGTCTGGGCGCTCGAGGCTTATGGCGCCGCGACGGCCTTGCAAGAAATGTTGACGATTAAATCTGATGATGTCTATGGCCGTGCTAAGGCTTATGAAAGCATTATCAAACGCGAACCAATCGAAGGACCAAAGCTTCCAGAAGGTTTCAATGTCTTGGTCAAAGAATTCCAAGGCTTAGGCTTAAAAGTCGAGTTATTGGATCATGGTGATTCTGCTGATGCTGGCGAAGTTATCGAACGCACTTCGCGTCAAATCGAGAAAGAACGAGACGACCGTTTGATCTACCAGCAACATGGCCTGCAGGAAGATAAAGTTGAGACTTTGGTTGATCTTGACGAAGACACCGCGGCAGAGATGCTGGGTGATGATGGGATAGAAATAACAGAATCAGACGATGCGCCTGTACCAGATGATCTGGAAGCGGCAGAATCGCTTGATCTTGGAGAGGAGTTATAAAATGGCTTGGATGGATAATTTTATTAGCGCCAATGATTTTGACTCAATCCGCCTCAGTGTTGCCAGCAAGGAAGATATCCTGGGCTGGAGCTATGGCGAGGTACTGAAGCCAGAAACGATTAACTATCGTACTCAAAAGCCAGAACGCGATGGTTTGTTCTGCGAAAGGATTTTTGGTCCAGTCAAAGATATTAATCCGCACGATTCAAAGCTCAAAGGTGTGCGTTCGCGCGAAGCAGCCGTCGATAAGGAAGGGAACTTAGTTACCAAAAGTATCGCACGTCGTGAGCGTATGGGCCATATTACCCTGGCGGCGCCAGTTGCGCATATCTGGTTTATGCGTGGTACGCCAAGCGCACTCAGCGTTTTGCTTAATCTCACCGTAAAAAACATCGAGAAAGTAGTCTACTTTGCTTCATACCTGATCATTAGCGCCAAAGATGAAGAAATTGCCCAACGCTTAACTGATCTTGAGTCCAGCACTGTGGCTGCACGTGAAGCGATTCGCTTACGCTATGAGAATGCTACCAGTGATCCTAACGCTAATATTGCTACGCTCGCAGAGCAACAGACCAAGGAACTGGAAGCGCTCGAAGAAGATTACACTAAGCGCAAAACTACGCTCGAAAGTCTGAAAAAGGGCGCCGTTATTACCGAGCAGGCTTATCGTAATCTCCCAGAAGAATACGAAGACCTAGTAGAAGTCGAGATGGGCGCTACCGCAATCAAACGCCTTCTCGATGAAATTGATCTCAAAACTATGATTTCCGATCTGCGCGAAGAAGCAGCTAACGCCAAGGGGCAAAAAGAAAAACGTCTCATGAAGCGCTTGAAAGTGCTCGAAGGCATGGAATCTGCCGGCATTAAGCCGATCGATCTCATTCTGCTAGTTGTGCCGGTAATCCCACCAGATCTTCGCCCAATGATACCACTTCCTGGTGGCCGCTTTGCGACATCTGACCTCAATGATCTATATCGCCGCGTCATTAACCGTAACAACCGTTTGAAAAAGTTGATCGAACTCAACGCGCCAGCTGTGATTTGTCACAACGAAATGCGCATGCTCCAGGAGGCAGTAGACGCCTTGATCGATAATTCGGCCGTGCATGGTAGCCGTAGTGCTAGTGCGCAAAATGGCCGACGCAAGCTCAAGAGTATTTCTGACTTACTTAAAGGTAAACAGGGGCGTTTCCGCCAAAACTTGCTTGGTAAACGCGTTGATTATTCTGGTCGCTCCGTCATTGTTGTAGGCCCAGAGCTCAAACTCAACGAGTGCGGCCTACCTAAGCAAATGGCGCTTGAACTCTTCAAGCCATTCGTGATTTCTTGGTTGATTGCCAATGATCACGCTGCTAATATTCGCGCGGCAACGCGCATGATTGAAGCTGGCGAAGCAGTGGTCTGGGACGGTCTTGATACTTGTATCAAAGGCAAATGGGTCTTGCTCAACCGCGCACCATCTTTGCACCGTCTTTCGGTCCAGGCTTTCCAGCCTAAATTGATCGAAGGCAAAGCGATCCAGCTCCACCCATTAGTAGCTTCGGGCTTCAACGCCGACTATGATGGCGACCAGATGGCGGTACATCTACCACTATCCGATGCTGCTCAAGCTGAAGCTGGCGAATTGATGTCGGCCGGCAAAAACTTGCTCAAGCCAGCTGACGGCGCGCCAGTCTTGGCGATTTATCAGGATGTTGTGCTTGGTATTTATTACTTAACTTACAACAAACCTGGCACCGAAAGCACCGAAGTCAAGCCATTTAGCTCGGTCTACGAAGCCGAAATGGCCTATGATCAAAGTATTATCGCTTTGCAGACGCCAATCCGTGTCTTCACGAAGGGCGAAATTCGCAATACTACTTTGGGCCGCGTCATCTTTAATGAAGTTCTGCCCGAAGATTATGCTTACGACGATTCCGTTCAGACCAGCAAACAACTGAAAAAGGTGATGGCCGATATCTTTGATCAATATGGTCCCGAAATGACCGTCAAAACTGCCGACGCTATTAAGAATCTCGCCTTTGAATATGAGACTATCGCTTCCGTTTCGACTGCCAAGGATGATTACCCGACTTATTCCGAAATCGACGACTTTATCGCCGAAGGTGATGCCAAGACCGCTTTGATTCAAGAGCAATTCGATCAGGGTCTCGTCACCGAAGAAGAACGCTATAACTTAACCGTCAACAACTGGCGTGATATCGATAAAAAGATTTCAGATTTCTTGAAGAGTAAACTCTCCGAGATGGATACTGATATTGCCGTGATGGTCAACTCCGGCGCTCGTGGTAGCGTCTCCAACATTAAATTGGCATCTGCTGAAATCGGTATCATGGTCGATATTAACAACAATGAAATCGAGCTTCCAGTTAAAAGTAGCTACAAAAAAGGCCTTAACACCCTGGAATCCTTTATCGCCACTCGTGGTGCACGTCAAGGTCAGGTTTCGACCGCTCTTCGTACCGCCGACTCTGGTTATTTGACGCGTCGTCTCGTTGATGTGGCGCAGGATGTCTTTACGACCGACGAAGAAGCCGAGGACCCGGGTTTTGCTGTTTACCGTCACGAAACTGAGTACACAGGAATCGATTTCTCCGCTCGCATTGCTGGACGCTATGCTGCCGAGCCTGTCCCTGGTTATGTTGGCGCCGACGAACTCATTACTCATGAAATTGCCGAACAAATCGAAAAAGACGACAAAATCGATAGTGTGAAGATTCAATCCGTTTTGACAACTACTGCTGTCAATGGCGTGCCGCGCAAGGCCTACGGTGTCGACATGTCTACCCGTATGCTCGTAGAAGCAAACCAGCCAGTCGGCGTGATTGCCGCACAATCACTTGGTGAGCCAGGCACTCAGTTGACCTTGGATACGAAGCACGGCTCTGGCGTCGCAGGTTCTGGTGCAATCGCTCGTGGTCTTCCGCGCGTTGAAGAGCTTCTCGAAGCACGTGCACCAAAAGGCCAAGCTTATGTGGCTCCAGTCGCAGGCGTCATTGACGTGCGCGAAGAGAGCAACAAATATATCGTGCAGGTCTCGCCAGATACTGGAGATACGATGCGTCTCGAGCTAAATGGTCGCACGCCGCGCATCAAAGATGGCGCTAGCGTTCAGACCGGTGACGTACTCGCGGACAAGGGTAACGGCAAGGAGCCAATCATCGCTCCGGCCGACGGTAATGCTCAGTTAACCGACGATGCTATTATTATCGTTGCCGTCGCTGGCGCACCGGTGAAGCTTGATATTCCGATCGATGCAGAACTTTTGGTGAAAGATGGCGATCGGGTTGAAGCTGGTGATCGTATCACGACCGGTTCATTAAACCTGCAGGATCTACTCAAATATAAAGGCGCCGACGAGACTGCTCGCTACATTATGAACGATGTTATCTCGGTCTATGCCGCTCAGGGTCACGAAATCTCCGCCAAACACTTGGAGATTATCGTCCGCCAAATGTTCAGTCGCGTTATGATCGAAGATGCTGGCGATTCGTCCTTCGTCACTGGCGATATCGTTTCGAAAGCTGCTATCTTGGCCGAAAACCGCGAACTGGAAGCTGCTGGCAAAAACCCAGCTACCTTCGAAAGCTTACTTCTCGGCATTACCAAAGTCTCAATTTGGTCGGATTCGTTCCTATCAGCCGCTTCCTTCCAGGATACTACTCGTGTCTTGATTAACGCCGCTATCAACGGTCGCGTGGATCATCTCAACGGCCTCAAGGAAAACGTCATTATTGGCCGCAAGATTCCAGTTGGAACTGGTGTCGTGCCATTAAGCGTGATGGATGCGGAAAAATCGGAATTTGAGATCGAAAATGAAGATCTCCAGCCTTCCGCCGAAGACGTAGCAGCATTGTAAAACCATACAATACCTAATGTAAAAGTCCTCCAGATAGTAAATGGGGGACTTTTGCGATGAGTACGAAAATCTCATCGCGCAAATAAGCGATTTCTTGCAAAATATGACAAAAAGTAGAAAACCCATTGACAAAATAAGAAATCTGTGCTACAATAGAAGTATGAGTGGTTTAACAACCCTCAAGAACCTTAATGCTATAGTTGCAGAATAGCGATTATTGACTTAAGGTATCCAATTTTCCAAAAACGAAAGGAGACAGTCCTAATGTCCAACTTAACTACCGTATTTCTGGGGGGGACTTGCAGCGAGTCTACCTGGAGAGATGAACTTCTGCCGCTGCTGGATACTTCTAAGGTTAGCGCTTTTAATCCGGTCGTTGATGACTGGAACGAAGAAGCGCAAGCTAACGAAGACTACCACAAAGAGCACGACGATTTTATGCTCTTCGTATTGACGCCCGAGATGACTGGTGTATACTCCATCTTTGAAGTGGCTGAAGCCAGCTGCAAGCGTCCCGATCGCACCATATTCTGCGTTTTGCCCGAACGCGATGGCAAGTCTTTTAATACCGGTCTCCAGAAAAATATGAACAAGATCAAAAAAGACGTCGCCAAAAACGGAGCAAAAGTATGTGAGACGCTCAAAGAGGTGGCTATTTTCCTGAACAGCTACAACAGCTAACTTCGCGTGTCATTCACCTTTGCACTATAGCAATATTCATCCAGCAGCCCCGACTCTTTTTTGAGCCGGGGCACTTTCTTATCCATTACCATTATCCCTACCGTACTAGGCAGCGGAGGAGAAAGCCCCAATGACGACTGCCATAATAAG
>CAZSPU010000016.1:0-23637 GCA_964608555.1 uncultured Candidatus Saccharibacteria bacterium | reverse complement strand
GCGAGAGTACCGACGAAGACACTAATAGCGAAACCATTAGTGAAGACGTCGGCGAGGATGAAGACGCACAAGACTCCGCTGGTAAAGATCGTCGGATATGTCTAACTCTTCCTGACGGTACGCAAAGGTGGGTTATTATTCCGCAAGAGCATAGTAATAGTAAGATCTGCTTTTACTTTGATGGTCGACAGATAGATGACGAAGCTACAGGTTGGCAACTTTACTATGATTATCCAAACGAAGAACGTGTCGCAAACTATATCGACGGCAAGATAATAATTCAGATCTCCTCGTTGGGTCGCGCTAGACTGCTGCCTAGGAAATCAACGTCTTATACTCATCCAGAAGTTGGTGGCTCCGTCGTAACATATGGCGTTGCCGGTGGTGCTACTGGCTATTATCAGCCAGACGATCCGTCAGAACAATGTGTTGACAGATCAATCAGTACGAAGCATGATGACTACGATGTCGATTATTGGATAACAGACTCGTTAGGTAAATAGCAGTTATCAGTGCAGCTGAAATAGCCGCCGTGGAATCTAGCAAGCAATAATTATTCATGAGACCCGGGCTTAGCTCGGGTCGCTTTTTGTTGAGCATCTAAGTATCGAGGCAAAGTTCCGACGAGCCAAAACCACCAGATCTTAGTCTGATGGTTGATGATTGACTCCTTAATTCAAGGACTAATCTTGAGAAAAACTAGCAATTCTCGCCTTTTCGCATCTTGATTTCTTCGTGCGGAGAAATCTGCGTGCCCGTCAAATGGAGGCTAAAGTGAACTTTAGCCTCCATTCTCCTTACATCTTGATTTCGGCATCAACACCGGCCGGGAGCGAGAGATTCTGCAGAGAATCAATCGTCTTCGGAGTGGCATTGGAAATGTCAATCAAGCGCTTGTGAACCTTCATTTCGAAAGCTTCACCGCCAGTCTTGTAGACGTGTGGCGATTTCACGACGGTAAAAGTACTGCGCTTCGTCGGCAGAGGCACGGGGCCAGATACGGTCGCGCCGGTGCGGATCGCGGTATCGACAATTTGCTTTGCGCTTTGATCAATTACGCGATGATCATAAGCCTTAAGGCGAATACGAATCTTCAGGCCTTCATCTCTTTTTGCTTCGGTCATTTGTCCCTTTCTTTGGTTCATAATCTCAGCAAGCTTCTAGTCGAGCTGGCGATGAGTTTTTGGACCTTATTTATTTATAACCTTATATTTTCATTGTAGCACACTTATGCTTAGAAATCAAGAGTTACGGGTCAATTTCGCTCATTTCCGAGGCTATTTGTTGTAATTTTTACAACGTAGTAAAATATCTGGAGCGAATCTTTGTTGGTTTTATGCCTTTTGTCGTCTTCGTGCGTAGTGGGATTATACGTTATGATGGTGGAACATGGACATCCGGGGCAGATGCATATGATTGGTCGAATAGATATGAACAGAAAGATCATCCCTTAGGTGCTCATCATTTATATTTGAATGGAGAAACATCAAAACCGAATAATATAAACTGGGTTCTATACGGTTTTCCTCTCCGTTGCCTAGTACGGTAGGGATAATGGTAATGAATAGAACGCATGACAAACCCCCGAAGCAAGTTCGGGGGAGTGAGAGGACTGGGGATGTAATGCAGGTTATTTGCGGTGTTTTGCCACCCAGCGCACTGGGCGCTCACGGGCGGTACTCTGAACCGCATAGTACGAATACGTTGCGTGGTTGAGACGTATTAAGTGGCTGATCGAATTGATCGGCGATGCGTCGCTCCCGACCGAGCAGCCACCTTCGCGGGCGCAAAAATCATAACTCATTCTGAGCATGGCGTCTTTGCGCAGCAATGGGCTTTCGCTCCAATAGCCACGCTCCAGCCGTTTAGTATAATCTCGCGGCACGTGATTGACAATGGCGATCAAAGTTAGCCCGTCATTATTCTCAAGCTCGTCGGCCATCCAGTTGATACTGACATTGACTGCGATCGGAGCCTGCAGAGCCGGGATGATGATTTTGGGCGGCGGTATATGGTGATCGCCCGGCTTGGTTGTAGTTTGAATGTCACCAAACTTCAGCATCTGCGAATTTAAGCACAGGATGCCCGGCATAATGCGGAATTGGACGGCCCAGTTCGGGTCTATAAAATACTTCGCCGAATCGTGCAATTCTTGCAGATTAGGGCCATCGACGACGATGTAGACTTGCTGATCCTGCTCCGCTCCGTCGTAGGCGGGATACGGATCGCTCAGCCGCGTGGCAAACTCGTGATAATTACAATCTCGCCAGCACGGCGCAACGCGCGTCGAGAAAACTGCTTCACTCAGACCATCTTCTCCTGGGCAGCCATGACTGCCTAACGGCATCTGATGCTGACCCGTCATATCGGTTCTCTGCTGCATGACTTCACTCCTTCCTCTAATGTACACACAATATTTCGATTCCCAGCCCGAGGTGCTTGCTAATTATAGCATATTTACGTACCATAGTAAATACTCTGCACTCAGCTGTTCTACACTCAGAGCTACCAGATTCAATCACCTTTCAGCTTCAGCCATATCCTGCACTCGGCTCGATCTTCAAGCGCAACATAGCCGCGATAAAAGTCAAGCGAAGATAGACCTAACTTTCGCTTTCGAGGTCAAGGTCTAGCGTAATCAGATATTTGTAGCCCGGAAAAGCTTTGCGCATCAGCTGACCGACTTTATTTTTGAGCTGATCCTTATTTTTACATTCATAATCAATGACCAGATCAAAACTAACCGTGCGCTGCTCTTCGTCGACATAAAAGCCATGCATTTGGTGAATCTCTGGGTAAACATTGATAATCTCAAGCAGCTTCTCGCGCATCGAACGATTGGCACTGGCGCTACTATTCTCAGCATAAATCCCAATTGTCAAATTTACATCGTATTTCGCATAAATCCGCTGGGAAATCTCGTGCGTCAGTTTATGAAGTTCTTTGGCGGTCATAGTATCGGGCACCTGGATGCGCACCGAGCCGATGAGGTCTGATGGCCCATAATTATGCAACATTAAATCATAAGCGCCGCTGACTTCAGGAAAACTACAGATCTGATGTTTGATTTTGAGAACCAAATCGGGCTCAGCCGTGCGCCCCAGAATATCATTCAGCGCACCTGTGACAATCTCAAAACTTGTACGCATGATAAATAACGCAATAATCGCCCCGAGAATCCCGTCAATACTAATCTGGAACAACATCGTAACGCCGATCCCGATCAAGGTCGCAAATGACAACATCGCATCGAACAAGGCATCAACTCCCGAGGCGACCAGGGTATTAGAATTAAATTTCTGGCCAACTTTACGTACATACAGCCCCAACACTAGTTTGACCGCAATCGCGCCTACCACTACTACGATTGTCGCCCAGGAGTAATCGGCCAGTTCGGGATGAAAAATTTTGGGGACGGCCTCCATAAAAGACACGACGCCAGTGGTCATAATAATCAGTCCTACTAGCAGCGTGGCTAGGTATTCGGAACGGCCATGGCCATAAGGATGATCGGCGTCGGGATGCTTGGTGGCAATCTTCGTACCGATGATCGTGACCACCGAAGACAATACGTCAGTTAAGTTATTAATAGCATCAAGGATAATCGCAATCGAGCCTGCAACAATGCCAACCGCAGACTTAAAACCTACCAGTACGATATTAGCAACAATCCCAATCGCACTGGCCCGTACAATTTCTTTTTGACGACTCACCGTTGTATTATAACATAAAACTCCAAAAATCAACTCTTACTTGCTAAAATTTAGCGAAAATGGCGTAGTATCTATTGACATTTTTGGCCAAGTGTAGTATAATAGAAGGATAGACTAGTGTTGTAATGGTAAAATACCCGAACAAACTCCGCCCAATCACTCAATTACTAGCCGCAGAATGAGGTTTCTAGCTCAGTTTCAGGCAGAAATAAGGCTATTCGTAACAGCACAATCAGAAAAGTAGCCTTAAACTATTTGAAAGGGGTGTTGAAAGTGCAGTACATTAAAGTTAGTGGAGTAGATACGTTCTACGGAGACGAGCATGACCGCGAGTTGTTAAAGACAGAGAAAAAGTTGTTGGCCGAGCTGCATCGCTTGTATAAAGTGACGCTATTGCTAAATCTGAATGTCCAGTATAGCTATCCCGACCTGATCTTTTTCATTTGCAATGAGGCCGTGGTGCGCCGGGCCTATGATGTGGGCTATTATCGCCTTCCGGAAGTACTAGCGCTTAAGCCAATGACTGTCAAAAACGTACGCGTTGGACTAGAGATGGCGATGGCGAACGGGACGCACGGTGCCAAAAACATTGGAGCTGGAGAAGCCCCAAAGAAGCGCACGCAAACGCCAGTGAGCGTTTTTGCCAAACCGAAGCCGAACCGCCAGAAATTCAACGACTGGCTAAAGGAGATGATGCGGCGCGCAGACCAGATTGATAATCTCTTAGTTTATGACGTTTACAAAGAACGGAAGATGCTGCAGTATTATCGATATCCGCCTTTTCGGGTGCCGAACGCTTTTATTCCGAAGCATCCACATTGTTTCGGGGGTAAAATTTGGCTTTTCGACCCGAGTTTTGAGATGGATTTAGAGCTACTGGAGTGTTTTGTGGCACATGATGCCGCGCTGTATACCGAATGGGATATGGCAAAGTAGCTATCGCACAACTTTCTGGCCTCGCTTTTCGCGGGGCTATTTTTTATTTCGCGGGTACGAACTTTGAGATTCCCTGGGCTGACAACTGCAAACCTCTATTTCGCAAACACCCAAAAAACTGATTGTAAAGCTCTTTGCTGAGCTATGGCTACCGGAGGCTATTTTCCCAAAAATCCAAGGCTAAGCTATGACTGCTATAGACCCTTATTCCTCCGCTAAGACTTCCGAACCTTGTTGCGAGATTCTTTACTAGACTGTGGCTATTATAGGTCACGACTCTAAAAATCCCCCCTTGCAGGGGGGGGATTTGTCATAAGCTAGTGTAAACTACTTAATAATCGAAGTCACAACACCAGAACCAACGGTCTTGCCGCCTTCACGAATAGCGAAGCGGTCGTTGTTGTTCATAGCGATTGGAGCAAGCAACTTGACCTTGAAGGTAACGGTATCACCAGGCATGACGATTTCTTTGTCGGCTGGGAGTTCGACTTCACCGGTAACATCGGTGGTACGGAAGTAGAACTGTGGCTTGTAACCCTTGGAGAATGGAGTGTGGCGACCGCCTTCTTCTTTCTTCAAGATGTAAACCTGAGCTTCGAATTCGGTGTGTGGGGTAATGCTACCAGGAGCAGCAATCACCTGACCGCGTTCGATTTGTTCGCGCTCGATACCGCGGAGCAAGAGACCAGCATTGTCGCCTGCTTGACCTTGATCGAGAGACTTGTGGAAGGCCTCGATGCCGGTAACGACAGACTTTTGGGTCTCTTTGAGGCCGACGATTTCGACTTCGTCGTTCATCTTGACGAGACCCTTCTCTATACGACCAGTAGGAACAGTACCACTGCCTTTGATGGAGAAGACATCTTCAACAGGCATCAAGAATGGTTTGTCAAGATCGTGCTCTGGAACATCAAAGAATTCGTCCATAGCAGTAACAAGTTCCATGATGGCATCTTCGTTGGCAGCATCGCCTTCGAGAGCCTTTGCAGCGGAACCCTTGATGATAGGAGTATTGTCGCCGTCGTAGCCGTACTTGTTCAAAAGTTCACGGACATCCATTTCGACGAGCTCAACGAGATCAGGATCAGCAAGATCCATCTTATTCAAGAAGACGATGATCTTTGGAACGTTCACCTGGTGAGCAAGCAAGACGTGCTCGCGAGTCTGTGGCAACGGACCATCATTAGCAGCAACCACGAGAATAGCGCCATCAACCTGAGCAGCACCGGTAATCATGTTCTTAATGTAGTCGGCGTGACCTGGCATATCAACGTGCGCATAGTGACGCTTAGCGGATTCATACTCCTGGTGAGAAGTAGCAATCGTAATACCACGAGCTTTTTCTTCTGGGGCATTATCGATCTGGTCGTAAGCAACAGCTTTGTTAACATCTGATGGAAGCTTCTTTGCGAGAACATTTGTAATCGCAGCCGTCAAGGTAGTTTTACCGTGGTCAACGTGACCCATCGTACCAACGTTGATATGCGGCTTGGAACGGTCAAATTCTGCCATTCTTTCTCCTTTTAATTATTATTTTGTCGGCGCACTAATAATAACCAGCTCCGACTCTACCTATATATAATATCTAATTTCGCACTGGTTGTAAAGAGTTTTTAGAGAAAACCCTGACACGAGGCCAGAGTAATGAATTAAGTGATTATTTGTCTGTAGGAGATGTGACGTTGCGGCATTGCATTGCGTAGGATTGCTCGCGCAAAATCTGATAGCCACGCGAGTCTTTATAGCTGCCGGTAGAGCTTGCGCTAGAATAAAGTGCTTCGTAATTCAGAGCGCGACGCTGGTGATCGGCCGGAGTTTCGCCGCGATGTTGAATCGATCGACGTCGTGCCATATTTTCACTCCTTTCTAAAATACTCGGCTGATGCTATCTCAATCATAGCATGAAAGTGCCCCAACCATTCAGGCTGGGGCAAATCTTATCGAGACATAATGATATGTTGCAACTCTTCTACAAAGGCGCGGCGCGACAGGCCGCTATTACAGGCTTCTTGATAGCACTGCGCCAAGTGATAAATTTGCTCAGGCGAACCAAAAGCATGCTGCGATAATTGCAAGGCTATATCCTGCGTAGTAGTGATTAGACTATCGTAGGCATGACCAGTCCAGTGCGCAATCTCCGGATTTGCTAAAACAATAGTCTTAGCGACATCGTAAAAATCCAGCTCTTGACTATCGGTGACCGCCCAAATGATACCGTAACGATAATATTCTTGCGCACGAATCGCCAGAAAGGCATCCCACAAAGCTTGAGATTCAATCTGACAACCAAGCGCGGCAAAAATCCCCAGAGATAGTTCAAGATAAGAATCTGCTGATTCAGCATCCTGAAATACTAAGGGCAGAAATTGCCAATGTTGGCTGGGGATAAGACTTTGTTGGGCGATGCGGATATTCAAAGCGCACCAATCGGTTTGAGTGTCAAGCGCCACCCGCACTACCAGATCTTCAAGGGAAAATTGGTTCCAATCAGGAGAAATTCCGTGCGGCATACGATCCAGGATGTCTTTAGTGAACCGTATAAATTCGTCGTCAGTCGTAATCGCGCCAGCCTTAATAGCCTTGCGAAGCGATAAAAATTGCGCGATACCTATCCTAATAATGCACGACTGCGGCACGTGCTGACCATATCGCCACTGCAGCATAGTACATACCAAATGGCCCAGTGCATAATCGCACAGCCTATTATTGTCACGATCCAATTCGAGGAGATCTGTTATCGGGTCGAAGCGTTGATAATGATTGAATTTTGCAAACACAGAGAGCACTCCTTTCCAAATCTCGATACTAAAGATACGACATCTTCGCCTAAAACAAAGACGTTCTCACCATAATACAACAGTAATCTTATTTTGTCAATGGAAAAGCCCCGCCGATCATCGGCAGGGCTAGGTGCAAAGGTGACATTCTCAGGACAATTTCATAGTGTTGATCTTAAGCCGCTGGCCATAAAAATTGTCTTCCAAAGTCTTGGAGCTGATACGCTTAAAGCCAAGGCTGCGCAAAAGTTGCTTCGCAACAGTGTCGTCATTGCGACAATCGGCCGTAAAACTCTGCGCTAAATTCCCTTGCAGGATATTAATGGTGTTTTCGAGCAACAATCTACCCAAGCCAATCTCGCGAGCCAACGGATCAATGCAGCAGTTCGCCAACAGAATGTCGGTCGTAGAGTGCTCGTTCATGGCGCGCTCCACCATTGGCTCGACGTAATGCTCAACCGCATAACGGTACGGCTCGCTGATGCGCTTCAGACGGGAGTAATCATTGCTCAAGAAAATCGGACCGAGCGCCATCACGACGCCCTGCAGTTGCCCCGTGCGCAAGTTCTGGAGTACATAAAGATTCTGCCAGCTAAAGAGGTGGTTATAGGTATTAATCATCTGCTTCAGGGGAGCGCGGGCGCGCAGAAAAGTCTCAAACCAGTAGGTAAAGACTTCCGGATTGGACTGATAAATCAGTTCGGCAATCCGCTCGAGGTTATCGGTTGGCTCAGCCTGGCGCGTGACATACTCCACAACCAAGGTTGACTGGAGACACTTCGGGAATTCGGATACTTTCAGAGTTGCGCTGACAGCGGTCTTGGTTTTCATTAGAAAATCCATCCTTTCTCATGTCATATCAAATTGTGAATGTGCCTTATCTTTCTATTATAGCACACTTTTGTTATTTTGTCTAGATGTTTTACAATATTTTTCCATTTTTTGCTAATTTATGGCGGCCTTATGTTGTTATTTTTACAATACTATTTCATTGTCCCCTGTATTACTGCTTTTAGAAATATCTGCTTATCCTCGGAAAATGAAGGTGTAGTCCTCATTTTTTCAAATGTTTTCTCTTATGTCACTTTGCGTCAGAAATAACTGCGCATTCTCGGATATATATTCTTCTGTCACTTCGTGCGTAGTGGCCTCGTTGATCTACTGGGGTACACTCGCGCAAACGGCCTGCGAGGGTTTCAATGGAGCGCAACAACTTACTTAGGTGATCCTAGCGTAGGCGATGTAATAAGTCTAGACTTTTCCGATGAATCGGTTAATCCAGTAGTTTTTGATTTGCGTTACTGGGGCTTTCCCCTCCGCTGCCTAGTACGGTAGGGATAATGGTAATGGATTCTTCGTGCGTAGTGGACACACTGATACCGATGCACGTACTAAATGGCCTGGTCATGACGCTTGTAATTGGTCATCGCGCACCAACGCTGCCACCGAATTTCAGGGTAGTTATGGACTTCGTTTTAACATCATTAATGTTAGCCCATCTACTAACAGCGTTCGCTTTTATGGCTTTCCTCTCCGCTGCCTAGTACGGTAGGGATAATGGTAATGGAGATGGAGAAGAATCCGTACTGGTCATAAGTATTATTCTTCGTGCGTAGTGATGCAGTTTGGATTAATGCTCAAATTAGTCCTTGGGCTGGTATTAATACGCATTATTGGTGCGCGGTTGGTGCTAATAACGTTGATTATCGGTATGGGTTTGACGTTTATACTTCTGATCTCATTGTAAATACATCTAATGAAAGTGATCGCTGGTATAGTTTCCCTCTTCGCTGCCTAGTACGGTAGGGATAATGGTAATGGGTAATCAATCTCTATATCATTCGTAAGATTAATTTTACGGCTGAGTCGGGTTGGAATCTTTAGATGACAAGAGACTCACCGTAATCTGAGAATGATATAGAGATTGGTGCAGCATGCCCGAATTACACAAAAGACAGTATTCTTCGTGCGTAGTGATGTAATTAAGAAAAATGGACAAGTTGCGAATCCTGGTGAATGGCAAGGGCATTGGACATCTCGCGCCTACACTATTGTTGGGTTTTATGACAGTTTCTACCTCTACTTCAATGCTTCTGGTGTCAGCCCGTCCGGCAGCACCAACCGTTTCTGGGCCTTCCCCCTCCGCTGCCTAGTACAGTAGGGATAATGGTAATGGAAATGAGAGAAAACTAAATGATCAGTATTCGATCCATTCTTCGTGCGTAGTGGGCGTACTCATGATGTCGGACATACTGAAAGATCTGGCATCAGTGATTACTTTTGGTCATCCCGTACTCATACGACCGCTGAATTTCAGTACAGTTTCTATCTCTTCCTTGAATCTGTCAACGTCAACCCGTCGGACGCCGCAAGCCACAGCACTCGTTTCTGGGACATGCCTCTCCGCTGCCTAGTACGGTAGGGATAATGGTAATGGATTATCAATCTCTATATCATTCGTAAGATTAATTTTACGGCTGAGTCGGGTTGGAATCTTTAGATGACAAGAGACTCACCGTAATCTGAGAATGATATAGAGATTGATACTTCCGGACAAAACTATAGAAAATCTTGATTACCACAATCAAAACCCGCGCGAGGCTAACTCGCATGATGTTTCTATCCTATCATACTTATGATATTTTGTCAAGATGTAGCTTGACATTTTTGCTAATCTGTGCTATCATAGTGCGGTAACTAGGCCGCCGTAAGTGGTCGGCTGGTTTGTTGATGCTCATGACGCGAAACTACGAAGGAGGTAGATTGAAAATGAGCCGTTTTACACCCCACCCTACGAAGTCATCCCTGCAGCCGCAAAATACTGATCCAACTCGCCTGAGCGAGCAGGATGCAAAGGCGTCTGTGCCCCTGGAGGACCTGAAACTGTCACCGCAAGATGAACAGCAAGTTCAGGCGTTGATGCGCAAACTTGAGACATGCGATGTCGCAACTGTTCTGCGCTATGGCCAGAAATTACAGGAGAGGATTGCCATGATCACGAGTCAGACGCTGGAAGCAGCGGTGAAACGTGATGCAGATGCGGTTCTGAACCTGTTGCAGACGATTAATGTTTCCTTGCAAGACTACGACGAAAGTCTGCGCCGCCCTAGTGCTCGACTGATCAAGACAGCCGAAACGGGCCTCAGCTTGCAAGCGCAACACTGCAAAATGACAGATGCATTGAGCCGCGCTAAAACCGAGCTGGAAGGCCGGAGGCTGGCTCTGCAAGTTGACATGAAGATGCTGGACGACGCTGAACATCAGCTCTCTGAGTGTGACAGACAGCTGCACTTGCGTCTGATTGCCGGCAAGCGTTTACTGGAGCAGACGTCACAGCTGGATTTGACACAGCCGACGAAAATCACCGATTTGGATATTGCCAATCTGGAAAAGGTAGTAGCCAGTGACAAAATGCGGCGGAAACGCAAGTGTTTAGAGATGCGCCTGCAAGATCTGTAGATCTCCCGAACGCTGTGTATGCAGCTGATGGTGCAGGTCCGTGCACGGTTTAATGCAACGTCGCTGCTGGTCAGTAATGTCCAGGAGATTACGGAACGGATGATTCCGATTTGGCAGCAAAATGCCATTACTGCGTTGTCGTTGCAGGATCTGGAACAGACGATGCGTCTGGACAATAGCAATCTGCGCGGGGCGATCACGAGTATGCTTGATGCATATGCGGAGTTCGAAAACGAGGTCGCAAAGATACGCGAACGGTAGACAAACTGTTGGTTAGGAACTTTACAAATTTGGAGGTGAGAAGGTTGAAAAATCTTAGCACGAAAAAGGCGAGGAAGCTTAGCATAGAAAAATATAAATGGCATTGCCAGATATTTGCTTATCTGATGGTTGTGGCGATTGGGGTTCTAGCCTCACAGCATATGCTTCGCGATGATGCTATCATTAGCATAGGCGCGCGTGCCTACGGGATTTGGATGAAGGTACTGTGGGGGATCTTGATCTTTGATATGCTCGGGCTAATGATTAATCTTTTGCGTCTGAGATTTGCGAATATCGCGCAAAAGCGTGAGGAGCTCGAACAGATACAGAAGCAGCTTGACGAACAGCAAGAGCAGGCATTAAAGGCGCCGCCGCAAGATACATCATTAGAGTTGATGGAGACATGGGAGCTCTTGAAGGATTTGGAGCGACCGTTGCCTGGTTCTATTGTCATGATCGACGATAAAACGATTCGTAATTTGTGTCTTGATTGTCGTACTCGACTCGATGCAATCAAACAACTGAAAATCCGACAAGATCAATTGCTTAAAGTTAATCATGCTCAGTATCTGCAGGATACACTCCCAGTGCTAGATAAGATTGAATTGCGAATATGCCAATATATCCGCAAGATCTATAACAGATGCCTTGCAATTGATAATGATACAGAAAATATTAGGAATGATCCAGTCTTAAGCGAGTATCAAAAAGCTATTCGTGAACAGGTGGCGAGCGCAAAGAAGCTCATCGCGGCGTCGGCGGATTTGATTAATCAACACGATGCCGATGGTGACACGGACGACCATGACGCCCTGAGCGAAGTCGAAAGATGGATTGAAGTGATCAACGAATCTCTGGAGGAGGAAGATTTCTGATGAAAACTTTGAAGCAAATTTTGGCCTTAGTGCTGGCATTGACATGTTGCCTGCTCTGTTGTACAAGCTGCAGCGGGTCTGGCGATCATGGAGATGTGCGGACTTACACCTACGACGAAGCAGTTGAAGAGCTGGAGTCGAAACTGACGAAAGTCACGACCACGCAAGTTGAAGCGCCGCTGGATATTTATGATCTGGAGACGGTTCCACAGGCTTTGGCGGATATTGATACGTTTGACCTGACCGTACGCGGAACTGGTCAAATTGATATCGAAATTGCCGCGCCGTCGGAACTGTCAGGCGAAACGCCGGATGATCTGATCAATGTCTTGGCCCAGAAATTTAATCATTCTGGCACCGAAATTAATGGACAGAGCGTCAGCGTGAGTATTCGCAAAATTGCTTCGGGCGAAGTTTTGACCTATATGACAGAGGGCGATTACCGTCCGGATGTCTATATTCCCTCTTCGGAAGCGCTGGGCGAAATGCTCCAAGCCAAAGGCGTCAATGTCATTAAGTTGGCTGATCGCATGGCGGGCAATACCGCCGGGATTTTGATGGAGAAACAGACTCACGCCGAGTTTGTCAAAAAGTACGGCGAGATTAGTCTCGATAAAGTACTGGAAGCGAGTCTGGTGGGAGATTTGACTTTTGCTTATACTAATCCTTATACTTCGGCGACCGGTCTGAATATTCTGACGGCGATGCTGCATAGTTTTGACGCGCAGAATCCATTGTCGGACACGGCATCGCAAAAGTTGCTGGATTATCAACGGCAAACGCCGCCGGTAGCTTATACGACCGGATTATTGCGCACGCAGGCTGCCAAGGGCATTATAAAAGCCATGGTCATGGAAGAACAGGCTTATTATAATTCCCCGGAGTTGAAAGATTATGTTTACATTCCGGCAGGAATTCGACATGATCATCCGGTTTACACTTTCGATTACGTGTCGGAGGAAAAACAGGCAGCGGCTCGAGCTTTTACGGATTATTGCCTGAGTAGCGAAGCCCAGAAATTGGCCAGCGAAAAAGGTTTTAATCGGCGTGATGACTATCGATCGCAAGATCCAGGCCTGGATGGCGCTGGATATTTGGCCGCCCAGAAGATTTGGAAGGCCAATAAAGATGGCGGCAGTCCGATCGTGGCGATTTTTGTGGCAGATATTTCTGGTTCAATGAACGGTGCACCGCTGAATGCTCTGAAGAATTCGCTGATTTCGGCGACAGCTTATATTGGCAGTGATAATTATATCGGGCTGATTTCCTATGCAGATGACGTTTATGTTAATCTGGGGCTGGAGCAATTTGACGAAGAGCAGCGAGCGCGGTTTTCTGGTGCAGTAAAATCTTTGTCGGCTAATGGCGGTACCGCGACCTACGACGCAGTACTAGTGGCACTGAAGATGATTCAGGGTAAAGCCGCCGAAATTCCCAACGCCAAGACGATGTTATTTGTTTTGTCAGACGGCGAACAAAATCGCGGTTACAATCTGAATAAAATCGTCGATATTGTCGGTGGCATGCGCGTGCCGATCTATACGATTGGCTACAACCTTGAGGACACGAACGAATTGCAAGCGCTCAGTGACGTCAACGAAGCCGCGCTAATTAACGCGGAGACGGACAACATTATCAATCAGCTGCGAAATTTGTTCAATGTACAGCTGTGAGATTCTAAGCTGATTATTCACCTCTATACTACAAGGCACGGTTTCGACCGTGCCTTTTTAATGGCTGGTTGATATTTCACTTTATATTATGGTAGTTGTAGAGATTTTTTGCTTGTGGTCATGACAAGATAGCCCTTGAAAAGGGATTGTCTAGATTGTAGCACAGATCGTCTATTTTGTCAAGTCTTCGTGCGTAGTGGCTATACGACTGGCGCGTTTACCGAAAGAGGTAATTTATGCGGCTATGGGTGGACTTCACGCTCCGTAATCCGCGAGGACGCATATCACCTTAATTTTAATGATATTTCTGTTGACGCCTTAGATGGCTTAGGCGATGCTCGTTGGTTTGGCTTTCCTCTCCGCTGCCTAGTACGGTAGGGATAATGGTAATGGATAAGACGTGAAAAACCGCCTACTTGGAATAGGCGGTTATGAGTTATGGTTTCAAGAATAAAACTTGAAACTTAGAGGGAGATGTTTGTGATGAAATTTTGCAAGATTACTGCGGCTTCGGCGCGCGTAATCTCATTTTCGAAGCTTGCGGAGAGCTCGGAATTCTCAGTAATGAGATTATTGCTAATTACCCAAACCATGAACTGATTAGCCTGCTCGACAGGCTGAGTGTCAGCAACCTCATTAGACACATGGTCAGGAAGCGCGTTCTGATAATATTGCCAGAGCACATTAATCAACTGCTCAAGCGTCAGATTAGCCTGGAGCTGATCGTCATTAGTGAGAAAATGCTCGCGCGCCCAATCAGCAGCGTCGATCTCGGAGATATTACTCAACCGCGCTAAAGCCGTTAGCAGAGCCTGCTGCGTCATCGGTGCGTCCGGAGCAAAAGTCGTGTCGGTCGTGCCCTTCAGGAGTTCACGCGCAGTAACGAAATCGATTGCCGTCTCAAACGGGCTGCCGAGGGCGACATCAGTGAAAATTTTATGATTATCGAGCACTTGGACTTTGGCGCCATCAGGGAGCGCGGCAAACAAATGGTCGTCGCGAAGGATTGAGTTCGCAATGATATGAACCGTACCATCAGTTTGCACGAGAGTCAAGACCGTGCTCGTTGTCGGATTAGCGACCGGAATCGCCACGGAGATAGGAGCTTTGCTATTAGTCCAAATCGTCAGAGTGGGCGCCGAGTGCGGGTCGGTAGCAGGTTTGATGCTTGGAATAGCAAGGACGACGGGCTCGTGGCTACGCTCGGCGCCCGCGACGGACGTCGACGCCAGCTCCACCTCTAATGCCTGCACGCCGTCGGCAGATGTAGTCGTCGTGATCACGGTGCCGTCTGCCAAGGTTTCGCTAGAAATGCTCGGCCCAATTACTGAGCTAGGGCTGTCCGAAGAATTATCGGCCGGAGAGTGATCGGAAACATTCGATCCCGACGGCTGCTGCGGTCTTGACGGACGAGAGGGGCGATTAGGTTTCGAGGGTTGCGACGGCCGATCTGGATTGTCAACGCCTGGCTGATCAGGCTGACCTGGATCGGACGGATGGTCTGGGTTGTCGGGTTGACTCGGATCATCCGGGTCGGTATTGCCACCAGGGTGGTTGGGATCATCCGGGTCGTCTGGATCAGTGTCACCACCTGGGTTATTGGGATCGTCGGGGTTGTCCGGATCGGTCGGCTGGTCAGGATTGTCCGGGTTGTCAGGTTGCGTTTCGTCGAACTTAATATCACCAGGATCGCCCGGAATAGGCGCGAAGGGATCATCAAATTCCACGTTGTATTGCACCTGGACGCCCTGCAAAGTCGAACGCAGATACGGATTAGCCTTCAACATGGCTTCCCATTCTGCTTCGCTGCCGCCAAATTCAATCAATCTGAGGCCAGACGACATGAATGGGCTTTCTTCGCCGGATACAGTCAGGCTCTTGACACTTTTGGGAATGTAAAGAGCAAACAGACTTTTGCAGGAAGAAAACATACCGGGGCTAATGGCTACTAAACCTTGCGGCAGAGTGACACTTTGCAAGTGCCAGCACTGCGTAAATAAGTTGTTGCCAAGCACGGCTTTTTCGGTGCCAGGAGCAAACCGAATACGCACCAAACTATCGCAACTCGTAAAAGCACCCGACCCGACAGAAGTTGCCGTAGACGGGAAGTCAATATACTTCAGCGACGTATCGCCCTGAAAAGCACGTTCACCAATCGTTTCGACGCCTTCGGGAATTGTAGCGGAAGTCAAATTCTTGCAATCACGGAATGCATCATTCTCAATTGCTTTTGTCGACTGCGGAATGGTAATCGAGACGAGATTAGACCCGCGGAAAGCGCTTTGGCCAATGCGTAAAATACTATCAGCCAGATAGGCCGACAGTGCTTTGCTTTGATAGAAAGTGTAATTACCGACACCAGTAATGCCGTTTTGCAGAATGATACTAGTAATCGAGTTATTAAACGAATGCCAGGACGGCATCAAACTATCATTCGGCGAATAATCCGGCAAAGCGCCGCTACCGCTGACCGTTAAAACACCGCTCTTCGTGAGCGACCAATCAAGCAAGTTTTCTTTGCCACTTTGTACTACGCTATCCGCATCTTCGGCGTCTGCCGATACGAAATTCTCGGGATAACGTGTAACGATAAAGTTTGCGGCCATTACCTCGTCGACACTCATGGCGCGACCCCAGTGGACAGATTTATTATAATTGCCCTCTGCCACGGTGACGCCGCCAGCACTTTTTCGCGTCACAATCACGAAATGACTGTCATTAACGCGTAAAATGTCGCCAACTTTAACGTCGTCGTAGCTAAAAGTACCGTTGTCGAGCGTGCGAGCCGGCAAATCTCCAAAAGCATGATCGCTTAAAATAAATGCGAAGGCCGCACAACCGACGCCGCCACTGGCACCCTTGATTTTGCCACCTTTCCACCAGTAAGTGTCGGCCAGCGGACCATCCTTGCCGTAAGGCGTGAAATTGGTCCATTCGCGACCCTCTGGATATTCTGCCTCCAGCGCCGCCATCCGTTCGTAGACTTCATCATAAGTCGACGGAATCGAAACGTCAGTCGCAGCGGCATTAGTACGTACGTCAAGCCATTCTCCAACCATTTCTTCGATGTCGGCAGCTTCTTCTGAGGTAATTTCGGGAGTTGCGGGTTCCTGTGCCGTCGTAGTATCGGTAACAGGATCCGTCGCGCCGGCGGTTGCAGCCGCATCTTGCGCTGGAGTTTCCGCGCCAACGGCGTCAGTCGCATTAGTCGCATCCTGTGCGGCGTTTTCTGCGTCGGGACTCAATTCATCGGATGTCGAAGCTTCCCCGCTATTGTCCGGGTCGAGCTGCACATCAGTGTTTTCTGTCATTTCCCCATCTTCGCCATCAGAATTACGATTGATCAGATCATCCGACGCAGCGTCGTCAGCTTCGACGGTGTTAACGTCGGCATGGACATTGGCGTCTTCGCCGAGATTGTCCGTATCGCTGAGGTTGTCCGGATCGTCGAGATTGGTCGTACCCGACTCGACGGTCAATGCTGCATTTGCGACCGTAGATTCAGTTTCGTCATGAACTTCGTCATTCCCTTCAGTCGGTGTAGACTGGGGCATGAAATCCTCTGTCGACACAGCCACTGAATCGGTCGCCTGATTTTGCGCTTCTGGCGTATTTGCTGCGGCCATTGCTTCAGTGTCTGAATCGGGCGCAAGCGGCTCAGCGAGCGCAGGCTCAGGCGGATCGCTCGGAACGGTGTCATTGAGGGCTGCGGCAGTGCTCGTCAGCGGAGACGACAGCAATGCTGTCGCCGTCACCAGCGAAAGTGCCCAGTTTTTACGGTTTTTCATCTTATAACCTCCTTGTTAAGATACATTTAGCCGGCCCAACCACAAGACCGCCTAAAACTTCTAGTGCTATATAATATATATGCACATTTCGTGACATTTTAAAATCTGCCACGGTGGTTCATTATAGTATACTAGATTATTTTATTTTTGGCAAATATTTTGCTATATTATCTATCTCTAGACAAGCACCCACGAGAACTCGCAGCATTTATTTTGATAGTTTTGATAATTCTGTGTTATAATACGGTTATCGGGGCAGTAGCTCATCTGGTAGAGCGCAGCATTCGCATTGCTGAGGTGGTCGGTTCGAGTCCGATCTGCTCCACCAATTTGTAAGCTCTTCGATTTTATTGTGTAATCGAAGGTTTTTAATTTGTTTAATCTTGGATTGTATGACTAGTTTTTTATCGCAATACTGGATAGTGGTGTTTGGAAGTTTGTGGCTCTGCGCTATAGTGCTAGGTATCTTGTGGTTCAATACTCATAACAAAGTCAATACAGCACAATATAAATATTCGGCCAAACCTTCCGTGATGACAAAAAGAGAAGAAACGGTTTACAGAAAGCTGGTCGAAGTGTTTGATGCGAAATTTTATATTATTCCGCAAGTCCATTTATCAGCGCTCTTGGAACATAAAATTAAAGGCCAAAATTGGCAACGAGCGTTTCAGCACATTAATGGTAAATCAGTCGACTATATTTTATTAAATAAGAGTACGCTAAAGCCAGTTTGCACTGTGGAACTAGATGATTGCACTCATAATTGTGACGCCCGAAAGAGAAGAGATGCCAAAATAGAGCGAATTTTCAAGGACGCGCAAATTCCTCTTGTGCGTTTTAAAAACATTGATAATCTATCAAATCAGGAAGTTGTGGCATTGTTCGCTAGAGTAATTAATACTTAATGCTGACATCTGGCCGCTATAATTTAGCAAAAATACCTCACCATACAAAAGCGGGGCGAATTCCATATTATCAAGGAGGCGGCAGAATTATGGCCGCCAGAGTTTCAAGAAATTATTTTTGCAATACCCTATCTTTTTATTATAGCACACTTTACTTAATTTGTCCATAGATTTTGCAATAATTCCTTGGTTTTGGCAAGAAATTTCTGTTTTTCTGGCGTTATCATTGTGAATATTACAACATTCTTCGTGCGTAGTGGTTTTGCCTATTATGGCGGTCATACATACGACTCCGGCCTAAACGGTTACGATTGGTCGCCTCGTGCTGACACTAACGTGGACTTTCAGAACAGTTTCAGCTTCGTCTTCAGTGGTACTGGCGTCAACCCATCCTACTACAACGGAGATTGCCGTTACTGGGGCTTCCCTCTTCGCTGCCTAGTATGGTAGGGATGATAATAATGGATGCACACGTAGTGTGAATTTAGAGCACCAGGAAACATTTATATTGACAGCGCTGCGATAATATATTATTCGGGTTGATCTAGTAAAACTGCAAAAGCCCCAAATCAATCGATTCGGGGCTTCTTTATTGTCTGGGTAGATTACATTTTAGCCAAAGCGATAAATCGCAGTATCGCTCACAATCAGGAAGCTCTTTCCTTCAAGCTTCAGCATACAAGTTTCATTGACCGCATCGCACTGGAACACCTTGGACATTCCCTTTTTCAGGTTAGTGCCTGTAAACGATTTAATGCCAGGGTCATAGACGGTTCCATTACGATAAAAAACATTCGACAACGGCGTTGCTGAATAGCGGATAACATTGTCGTCATACTCTTTTCCGTTGGCGCCAAACACCATGGTTCTAAACGAACCATTAGACTCCTCGTAGATGAGCAGCCAAGTTTTGGTAACGGCGTCATACTTGATGGCATATTCCTGCATCTGCGACGTGCCACTAATCTCAACATCGCGGCCAGCATAGCTAACCATTGAGTAGTCACGGTAACGGTTAACAACAAAATGTTCACCGAGCTCATTAAGGCCCAGGATTGGATTGCTAGCTTGGAACAACACCTCATCCTGCAGCCCGGCAACCGAGAGCAACATTTTATGCAACAAACCTCCGCAATCAACAAATAAAATACTCGCGCCTTCTACTGCATACGATGAATTGGCCATGTATTCAATTTCTGCAACTTGTTTACCGTTAGAATCCTGCACTAAAAACCTCGATCTGAGCGCCGAGATGAGATACCGTCCATTCGATATGAAATGCATTTTTGCATTTTGCAGGCGCGGAAGCTTTTTCCCGGAAGGAATGTGGATAATGTTGCCAGAAGTATCAAAATATGAATCGAAGCCCAGCATCATGTGAACATTCGGATCCGAGAACAGCAGCGCAACCTTCGGGCCGGTAGCAGCTGCGGCAACAATCACCTTCGTAACTTGCTTCAGCTTAGCTACGCCAGCACAAAGCGGACAGTCGGTATAACGATCGTAATAGTGCAATTTGTGAACCTTGCAGAACTTACTATGTCCGAGCTGATCGTCCAGTAAATCGGTAATAGGGCCTCGCCTCCCACCCTCAAATGTATCCTTAAGGGCCGCAAGAAGATCTGGACTCATCCATGACCAATTGAAAAGCGTATCATTATAGGTAATATCATGCGTACCAAGTAAAGACAGCTTGCCTTTAATGCGATCAGCCGTGTTCATATTCGGGTCGTTCTTGTAATTACCACCGAATGGATGAATTCTGGTCAAAACATTAAAAGCCAGGACTGAAAAACCGAAGTCATCGGTTTCTTTGGTCAAGACTAGCGCTTTCTGGCCATTATACGCTTCTGGGGGCGTAAAGGTTTCCGTATATGCGTCTGGCGCCAGGCCATTAATACCCCAGCTGTCAGTATCGATCAGATAAATCTGATGACCAGGATCGATGGAGGCCATAAAGTTGTTGTCAGACACATCGCCAATCACGAAACCAGCACTATGCACATCATCGATAGCATGTCCGAGTTGCGTGATAATCTGCAGGGCATCGAGGTTCGTGAAAGCATGATCGCGCATAAAACGCGCTTTCGTAAAACTATGGAGCGGCTCTGCGCTGGCAACAACAGGCATCTGATAACCGGCAAACTTACCATCGATTGTAACAATGTCAGTCGGCAGGATTGCGAGATTGTTCCGCGTCTTCTTGCCGAGCATAGCCTGAACCTTCCGTTCTTTGGCTTGCAGTTGGGCCTGATTCTTGAAAATTTTCAGGACGCTACTGCTGTCATAGGTATAGATAGCAGCTTCCCCGCCCTCGCCCAGTTTTGCCATCTTTTTTAATTGAGAATTGGTTACCTGAATCGCCAAATCTAGTCACCTCTTTCTACAATACGATCGTAATGTCATCTTTAAAGACCGCTGCATTGCGGTTGATGATTTGACCGATACGACCGGGTTTGCCTTCAAGAAGAGCATCGTCGAATTTAATCTTATCAACATTATTTAAATTATCAACAAAACGGTAGCCATCGCTTCCGACGCCTACATTAATGTAATCGTCCTTCGAAAAATGATGGATAACAAATTTGACGCCATCCTTATAGTCAGAAAGGTGCTCAGGACTAATCAGATTATAGATGAAGTACGGCGGATAATTATCATATTCGGCATCTACATCGATAACGTTTAATTGGTTGGTGTTTGAAATTGTAAAAATGTAGCCATCACCGCACGAAAACACGACAAATTCCGATTCTGTCTCGACCACCGCAAGGATAGTAAAACAGAAATTCTCGAACAGATCTTGGTCTGTAAAACCTAAACCGTCGACAAGTCTCCGCATTTCTTCGTATACAATCTGATCGAAAGTTGCGGCCGTAATATCGTCGCGTTTGGAGAAAGCTTGAGCAAAAAGCCCCACTCCAATTTCGGAGAACTTTCCAGAGCTACAGCCGTCAAGAGACAACTTAACATTCTTAAACATAATGCCGAAGTCCTGCCGGTTTACGCCCTGAAAGCTATGGTCGGCGCCAATCTTAGACACCACAATAGGTTTACGGTCCATTTGTACGCACTCCTTTACAAAGAATAGGGCGCCCAGTTGAGAGGGCGCCCAGTTGCAAGATAGATGATTACCCTTACACATCAAAGAAGTTGCTCTGGCTGGCGCCAACAGCAGCGCTCTTCGAGGAGGTAACTGCAGACTTACTGAGGATTCCCCAGATCTTCCGGAGTTCGGACGGCGATGCGTCAGTCTCCATGACATTCTCCTGAGGAACACCGAGGTTCTGTGCGATGCCGTGCGCATCGGGGCCAAAGGCCACGAAGGCAACGACGATCTCGCGCTTCAGCAGCTTCTGGATGACATCCGCCGCTTCCTTTTCGCCCTGTCTGGACCCAGTGTCTTCTCCGTCGCTAAAAATAACGAGGCCACCGCGAGTCCGCACGCCAGAGTTGTTCAGCTGGTCCATATAGTCGATCAGCTGTTGCGCTGCAACGATGATCCCATCGTACATGAGGGTGTAGCCGCAGGCCTGATAGTTCGTGTTGATATCCGCAACGTTCTGAAAGCCGGAGCTTTGCACAAAGCTGCTAAACTCGGTAACGGAGACCAGCATTTCGTCATCCTGCTTCGAGTCCTGGATTGACTTAACAAAGTTATCCATGGCTTTGCGCATCTCACTAGTGCATGAATACATAGAGCCGCTGCAATCCTGGGCGATACTCATCAGATACATGTGATCATTTTCGATCTCGTCAACGTCAATGTTGGGTGCGATCTGAGCAGTTACATCATAGTTCATTTCTTCTGCCATTTTTTACCCCTCCTTAAAGTGTCAGGTCTGTGCTTGATATGATGTTGGCGCCTTGGCGTTTGAACTCGTCAAAGGCATCCTTCATCTGCTGTTCGAATCCAGCCACAGGGCTAGTACAGTCCTCCAGCACATAAATGCGCTGAGTTACTTCGGGATGACCGTTGAAGCGCTTCAGAATCTGCCGCGTGCTTTCAAGCAGACAATGGCTGCCAGCTTCGCCAGCAATAATAATCTTGTCCCACTTCATAGCCTGCAGATCGCCGCTTGCCGGGTCGAAGCTTGCGATGGCGTCGAGGATGACCTTCGTGACAATCCCGTTAGGATTATACTCAGGCTCCAAGATGCCATACATCTCGCTGTAGCGATCAGTACCTTTGAACGCAAAAATCGGATCGACATTACGCACCGCAGAATGGAAAGTCACCATTTGCATCAGCTGTGCCTCCAAGTTCCAACCAGGAGTACCTGCGATGCAGTGATCAGGCCAGATGAATACGCCGCCTTTGCCTGCTTTTTCAAGTGCATTGACGCAATCCATGGCCTTTTTGGGACTACCGCCGACAAACCGGAATTTGCCAGACGCCAGATCAGCGGGCGTAATCATGGTGTAAGGCGCCACAGGCGCTCCACTCTGATCTCGCCACATCATACGATGAAAAATCTGGTTCGGGTAATGCGTGTCGACAGACAGCATAATACGAGTAATCTTTTCGAGGTTTTCATAGATGAATCGGGTCCACCTTTCGATATCCTGCTTTGCACCAGGAACGCTCAAGGAGCCATGAGGCTCACCAGCCGTAACCGCGGATACATCCGGAAGGACGAAGTCATTCTGCCAGTCGATACCGATCAGCAGGACGCGCTTGGCGTCAGTGTTAGCGGGACGGATCTTTTCCTGGAGAGCCAGGCTGATCGCGTCACCCGGGTGTCTGAACTTTCCGGTTGCTATATCGTCAACATGGACGATATCTTCATATTTGGTGTTAAGCATTAGGTCTACCTCCTCAAAATGGTAAGAATTCTGATCCTCAAAAAACGATGTTTTGTAATCTACCTTATAAAGGAACGGAGCCCTTACAAAAACAGCGTCTCCCAAGGCTCATGTTGGTAATTATATCATAGATATAAAATATTTCAATACTTTTACTAAATTTTATTTGAGATTGCATGCATTTATGTCTCGTAAAAGTATGTTATACTATAAAAAATTTAGTATTTAGATCAAAATTTGCGGCTTAATACCAATTAAGGGTTGTTATTCACCTCTGTTCTATCAGAGAGAAAACTACGGATGAGCTTTAGTTTTAGGGATTTATGGAGGCCTCGATGACGTTTAAGCTTGTCTTTGATAACACTGTTTACTCCCTCTAGCATATTATTTGTATTAGGGATATTTAGTTCCGGATTATGTTCAAAAGTAAACAAATAGGGCATG
>CAZSPU010000015.1:0-24022 GCA_964608555.1 uncultured Candidatus Saccharibacteria bacterium | reverse complement strand
TGCTTACCGCAATGCTCGCCGCTCTAGCGAGAAGTAATTAACCCTTAGGTCGATTGTTATCATCTAGTTTCATCTAGGCCAATTCTCCAGTCTAAAAGCTGGAGAATTTTGGCGTCTTCTGGATTGCCATCTAAGTCGGATGTCGTATCTAATGAAGTTTTTGCTCTAATGCACTCTTCGCCCGCATAAAGTTTTTCAACTAGTATCTATATCTGCGTCATAACACGAAATCTAACATCGTTAAAACATCCAACTTGTGCAGCGCGTACAAGTTCAAATGGTTTTATAGAGATGAATCGATGGATTTAGGTGATTAATTAATAATTTAGTTAGCTGATTGTAGCGTTAATCTCTATATCATTCTCAGATTACGGTAAGTTGGCACAAATAGTCTCTTGTGTGGGGCCGCTCCTGGGCGCTTGCCCAAGTCTTATTCCCCACACAAGAGCTATTTGTGCTACCGCATCTATTACCATTATCCCTACCGTACTAGGCAGCGGAGAGGATAACCATTTCTGCGAGAACTATTTTTGGCAGCGGATGCAGCAATGCCGCGCGATTCAAAATAGAGAAAAAACGAAAGTTGTAAATCAGTGTCAACGCTAGGAGGATAAGAACGTGACGACCAGTAATAACCATTCAGACCTGGAACAAAAATTTGTCCTACATACAGAGTATGCCCACTACGCACGAATCCATTACCATTATCCCTACCGTACTAGGCAGCGGAGAGGAAAGGCCCAAAGACGCAGACTGTTACTGGACGGAGCGATGTCTGACACATTGAAATCGAGATAAAAAACGTATTGAAACTCGGCACTGGTGGCGGCGCGAGACGCCCAATCGTAGCCGTAAATGCCAGCCCAATCAACGCGACCTTCGAAATTAGCGAAACCACTACGCACGAAATGGCAGAGCCATTAGCAGTACAAATAGCCTTGCATTATGCCCAAAATTACTGAAGCATAATTGACAATTTCATCAATCTGTGCTACAATGAAGTTAATCCTTTAGACGTAGGTACTGTTTTGGATGTAAGGAATAACATATTATTGAAGAAAATAAAGAGTAAATTCCTCGATATTCAAGGCATGGTGGGTACAATATTAGAATGACGAACCCATGGGAGAGACTTATGAAACGTCGTCAAGCTTCGAAGTCGAACGGTGTTTCCGTCAAAAAAACATCTGTCAAATCTAGGAAGCGCGCCAATAAACATCTCGAGACTAGCCCATATCACGGTGGGCCGCAGTTGGTTGCGCGTCCGTCGATTATTTTGCCTGCGCCACCTACGCCTGGTCAACCAGACTTGCCTCCACCTCCGCCACGACGCTTTTTTCGATCAAAGGCGCGTCAGGTTGAATACGCTTGCACTACTGAAGAAATTATCGCATCGCTAGAAGCCCAACATGCTCAAATTACGCTAGGGAACGACATTATTGTCAATCAGAATATCATCATTGACCATGATGTAGCAATTGACTTTAATGGTCACAGCATTATCGCTGATCAAACAATGCGCGATTTACGGGTTTTTGATATTCGTCGCGGCGAAGTTACCTTGACAGGTAACGGCAAAGTTTTTGCGATGGGAACTAACGATATTGCCGTACGGGTTTTTGGCGCAATTAGCTCCGGTGTTCCAGATTATACTACAGTGACAATTGACGAAGATATCCATCTTTATGCGCCAGAGGGTAGCGGACTGCTCATTGCCCCAAATCTTGGTGTCGCTTATGGCGTCACTGTGAACTTTCGCGGCGAAATTATTGCGCGCAGTGGCATCTGTTTGAGCCAAGCCGTGCGTGGTATTGCTGCTAATATTCCCGAAATCAACATCAAAAGTGGCGCTCGTATTATCGCCGACGAGCTGTTTGGGTCAGCGATCGAGGCGGCCGGATTAGGTAATTGGCATATTAGTGCAGCAAAACTCTTCGGTGTCAACGGTATCAACCTACATCTTGGTAATTTGGAATTGTCGCATACGCAAATTATTTCTTCCAATGCTGCGCTGGCTCTTGATGCAGAGCCGCAAAGTGACCTCAAGGTCTTGATCGATGGCGGAATTTATATTAGTGAAACTGGCCTTACGGTCACGGGAGACCCAGAAGCGCTTGAAGAGTTTGTCATCCGAGGGGGCGATTTCTGTGGCGCCCTTGGAATTTTTGAGGAAGAGCTTGCCAATGTGGCCAAAATTCAGGATGGACGTTTTAGTACAAATGTTGTACAAGTTTTGCGCGAATTGGAACCCGATACGGAGTGGGATTTGAAAATTTCTCCGGATTTTCTGGGTGAATTCCATCCTGCCGCAGATGCAGAGACGATGTCTACGGATGTCGCGGACTCGGCAGCCTTGGCAGAAGAAGCTACCATTGTTTCTGACGAGATCGATCCTGTCGAAGCGGCGCAAGTAGAAGAGAAAATATTGGCCGCTTTTGCGCAAGCTGAAGCTGTTTCTGCCGCCGAAGAAATTTATACGACCGAATACAACAACACAAAACCCGCAAATTTACCAACAGAATCTAAAATTTCCGATGATGAAGACAATTTTAAGATTGAGTTTGAAGAAGATTTGCAAAAAAATGATAACAGAATGAAATCAGCGCGGTCATCGAAGCGCAAACAGACGTCTCAGAACTCGGCCGCAGAGGCTTCGATTGAGAACGATCCTGCTCTCACAGAAGTTATTCAGGAATCCGCAGAATTAGTAGTTGATCTGCCGATTGAGGCTCTCGAAGCTTGGATGGCTGATACTGGCGATCATGAAGACACAAAGCCAACACTAAGTCAATCAGAGGATGTATCGTTACGGCAAGATAGTCAAGCTGATCGGCAAACTTCTGTAAATAGTGAAGCTGCAGAGTCGTCGGCTCCAGAATCGGCCCAGGTTGAAGCGCTGCCGGCCTATAGTGATGAAGATGCCGACATTATTACCCAAGCTTTTGTTAATTCGGAGTCGTTAGTTCAGCTGCCGGATATCACTAGTTTAGGCAATGCTGTCTCGTCTGCGCCAACTGCTAAAGCATCGCTTTCGCTCGAGACCAGTGCTGCGACACCGCAAAATAGGGAAGCAAGCGAGGGTGATCGAGCAGTGCAAGCTATGGAAGCTTCGAAAGCCGATCCCGCTACGCCAGAAAACGACATTACTACTCCCGAACTACCGCTCGACCCAGAAATGGATGCATCGTCTCTACTGCTGCAACCGTCTGATTTGAAAGGCAGTCGCCCCCGAGACCTTAATGCAGAGCATGCTACATTTTCTAAGATTGGCAAGGTGGCTTTGACGCCTCCGCCTGCTCCAGTAATGCCAGAAATTCCATTTTTTGAACCCGCTAAGAAGTCGTCCAGCCTGACGACTTCCGCGACGCAAACATCTCCGACACCTTCTCAAATCCAATCTCCACAACAAAATGTCGTCGACCAGCCTCGCTCAGATTTGTCCCCAACGGGTGCACTTCCGTCTAGTCTAGACTTATTCCAAACAACTACTGCTCAACCTAAAATGAACTCGTCCCAAACCGTCACCTCTCAATATCAATCAGACCCATCCCAAAGCGCCTTTTCTCAATCCATCACTGACATGCTCCAGTCCGCTACTACCCAATCCGTCATTTCTCAGCCTAGCACTAGCATGTTTCAGTCCGCTACTACCAAACCTGTTAACAATCTATTTAATCAGCCAACTTCATCTATTGTATCGTCGCAGCCTACATCTGAATTTGCGCTCAAATCTACTCCGTCGGTTACGAATATGTACATTCGTGCGAGCGCACCCACTACTTCCTTCAATCCTAGCCCATCTCTTCAATGGAATACAACAACTCAACCTGTCCCAGCAATTCAGTCCACTTTGCCAACTCAACCTGCGCCGGCCATTCAGTCTACTATGCCAGCATATTTCGCATCGGCGCCTCAGCCTACTATGTCACAACAACCTATGTCGGAGTTTCAGCAGACTTTTATGAATGGCCAGTTTCTGGAGCCGGCTGACGATGAATATTATGATCCTGAATACGAAGAACGGGAGAATTTACGCGATGCGCTGGCGCAAGCTCTGCTCGACATGCGCAAGCTGCGAGCTGATGACTATATTGACGGCTTTTCGGAATTTCAGACGGCTATGCTTGCTACAGAAATGCTCCTTTCTGATCCCGAAACTTGTCTTTCCGACATTCGTGATGCCGCTAGTGATTTAATTAATGCTCTCGATCAGCTTGAAGAGGCAGATGATTCGTCGCTCACGGATATGGAACTAGACCAACTTTTTTACCATGGCTCCGTTCTCAAAGAAGTGGCCAGCTTTGACGAAGATGATTATGATTATAATTATGACCGGACCTCTCCTGCAGCATCCGAACGTGTCTATAATCTACCTCAAGACCAGTATTCCGCTGTACAAAATTATTATGCTCCTTCAGCAAGTTATTATAACCGGTTTTCAGAATCCTCTCAGACTTTGCGAGGACAAGGATTCCCCGCTCAATCGCAATCCTCGTCTCAACCCCCAGTATTCTATCAGTCGCAAACTCCAATTGCATCGCAACCATGGCCGCAATCTCAGCAAATTCCAGCGTCGTTATCTTCTTGGTCGCAATCGCAGCAAGTTTGGCCTGAATCGCAAACACGGTCAGATTATCTTGGTCAAAATGCGCCCCAAGATTGGTCAGCCTACCAATCCCAGGCGTTATCGCAGCCTCAACAATATAATACGGTACAATCTTGGCCGCAGTCCTCACAGTATACCCCCTATGCTACGGCGCAACCCTGGGCGGCCTCATCACAATATGTGCCTACTTATAACGCATATAACGCTAACGAACCTACCTATGCTCAACCTCCTGCTTATTATCAATATCCATATCAACCCCAATCGCAACGTTTTCAAAGTTCGCAGACCAAAGCTTCGCCGATCAATAATCGCCCAGCTTATCGCGGCTCAAGTTATCTGATTGACGAACAGACTCCCAACGCTACCTGGTCGACTGGAGCTACCGCGATTGATTGCGCAGATCCTTATCGTTATCCAACGCCGCAAAACTTGTCTACTTCTATTTCTGGATTTTTCAAAGGTATTTCTGCTGGTTTTCAGGCCGGATTTACAGCTTTTCGCAAAACTCGACATAGTTACAAAGTTTAATTATGCAGCTTTGTATTTGGCTTATGCTCGTACTTTTTTAGAAAATATGCTAGCTCTAATGTCGTTTATGCTCGTACTTTTTTATAGATTGTGCTACATCTCATCTTAGTTGTTATCTGATTATGCTTGGACTTTTTATTAGTTGTGATACTCAATATCTGACTTTTTGTATGTTTATGCTTGTACTTTTTAGAGAAAACTGCTAGGCAAAAATAATTAATTACGCTCAAGCTTGTAGAATGATGAGAGTGTGTGCTATGCTCTAGGTCATGACTCAAAATTTATCCCCGCACTATTCACGCAAGTCACCTCATCCTTCCTGGCATTTTTATGCCGCTATCTGGGGAATCGTAATTGGCGATATTCTAAGCGTTAGCCTGAAACTTACTTATTGCCAGGGATATATTTGGCTTCTAACTGCCTTAATTTTCTTAATGATCGCAATTAAATTTCATACTGTTTTCTGTATGGGCCTGGCCTTTGTGGCCGGTTTGATACTTGCTAATTGGCGCGTCACTCCCGAGATCAATGACCAAAATATTTGGGCTCAGCTCATAGGTCAATCCCTAATTATCTCCGGTAAAATCAGTGAAGACCCGGAGTTTAATAGTAGAGGCACGACGCTCAAATTAGAAAAACTATGCTTTTGGTCGCCAGGTGTTCAGACGCCTGATTCTTCTGAAGATGCTACGTGTCTATCAGGTAGTCTCTACGCGCAGTTATCCACGCAATCCGAAGTGGCACGTTCTGATTATGTGAAACTACAAGGTAAGCTCGGCGAGGGCTTCGGTACTTTTGTCGGCAGCCTCTATCGTCCGCAAATCCTTGCGATTGACAAGATTACCCTAGGCGATGTATTCTACCAACTTAAAACGAATTTCGCCAATCTGGTACGTCAAAACATTCCTGCGCCACAGAGTGATCTCGGTCTCGGTTATCTGATGGGTATGAAATCTGGCTTGTCTGAAGATTTCTCCGAAGCCCTCCAGGTGACCGGCATGACTCACGTGGTCGTCGCTTCGGGCGCTCATCTCGCAATTTTAAGCGGTGCTATCAAAAAATTATTTGGTCGCATTTCTAAATTTGCAGGCACGCTCTTCGGAATTCTCGCCATCCTCAGTTTTGCTTTAATCGTCGGCTTCACTCCTTCAATGACCCGCGCGTCTCTTGTGGCGATCCTCAGTCTGTTGACTGCTTACGTTGGGCGTAAATTTACCCCAATTCGCCTTCTGGGTTTCGTCGGCGCATTAACGCTCTTGCTCAAACCTTTCAACTTTATTAATTTAGGCTGGCAATTATCCTTCGCTTCGTTTTTTGGAATCTTAGTGCTTGCGCCCTATCTTCAAAGAATTCTCTATGGCGGCAAGAATCCTCCTTGGCTGATTTCGATGTTACTCACGAGTTTTTCTACTAGTTTAATTTGTGCCCCGGTCTTAATTTATAATTTTGGCAGTCTTTCGCTCCTGTCTTTTGCTGCTAATCTAATTATCCTCCCCACTTTACCTTATGTTATGCTACTAGTTGTTTTAACTGGAGCAACAAGTTTCTTACCTTTTCTGGCAAATGTTTTCGCACAATTGTCATTATTATTACTCAATTTGCATATTATAGTAATAAATTTCCTCAGCGAAAAGACAATTTTTGTCATTAACTTGCCAGACGTTGGATTGAAGATCTTTCTACTTTACATCCCCGTAGTAATATTCTTAGCCTTGCCACAACTTCGACGTTATTACAAAAAATATTTCCTCAAATCAAATCACAAAATTACTACTACGCAAGTAGTCGACATTGAAGATGGTTGATGTAATTCTGCTACCCTGCATAAAACTACACGTCTTCTGCCGCTTTGCGTCAGAAATGTCTGCTCATCCTCGGAAAAGAGAACAAGATTCTCTTTTCGCTCAAATGTTTGCCATTTCGTGCGTAGTGGGGATCTGCATCCTATCGGAATTATTAGTGTTGCAGGCGGATGGGGTCATTTATATTCGCATCGAACATACACAGAAACGCAAACAACAACTTTAGTAATTAGTTTTTCTGCAGATGGAGTATATCCAAGTCGGCAGTTTAGCCGAAATGGCGGTTATCCTCTCCGCTGCCTAGTACGGTAGGGATAATGGTAATGGATGTGGTAGCACAAATAGCTCTTGTGTGGGGAATAAGACTTGGGCAAGCGCCCAGGAGCGGCCCCACACAAGAGACTATTTGTGCTAACTAGCCAACTTCTGATTCGGACCGGAATCTTTAGATGACGCAGAGACCTAAGCGTAATCTGAGAATGATATAGAGATTGGTGCAGTAAACTTCAGTTGTAATTTTTTATTCTTCGTGCGTAGTGGATGGTTTGGTAACCTTGGTCTCTTTTCCGACCAAACAGGTAAGTATTCCTATATCTGGTCTTCTAGTGCAACTATGAATACGTCCTTTGAATATGCTTATGCCGCTATCTTCAGCACTACTGGATCAGATTCACTGAACGGCAATGGTCGGTGGATTGGCTTTCCTCTCCGCTGCCTAGTACAGTAGGGATAATGGTGATGGATCGTTTCCTAGAGTCTCAGTCTAACTACAACGTCAAAAAACGCTCACCTAAGCATTAATTAACCTTCAAAACCCAGTAATCCATCTCTGTTAAACAATAATCGAACTTGTACAGCAAATACAAGTTCAAATCACGACGCAAAAGCAAACTCAATCACGATAGACAATATCTTTAAGCGAAACATATATAATTAACTTCAGACAAGCTATTTCATAAAGGTTATTTGGCGAATTCATGATTTTATGGTAATATATATAATATGATAATTCAATCTGAAGCTGAGATGATGCAACTCGGTAGGCAATGTGCTAAACATATCAGTCTACCCGCAGTTTTTGAACTAATCGGTGACGTTGGAACAGGGAAAACTACCTTCACGCGGGGTTTGGCTGAAGGCTTAGGTGTCAAAGAGTCGGTGACGAGCCCCAGCTTTACAATCTCGAAGCGATATAATTTTTGTCATTCCGCGTCAAAGATGTCTGCTGAGCTTATTCATTATGATTTTTATCGTCTTGATGATCCGGGGATTATGCGCGATGAACTTGACGAATCTCTGTCGATGTCTAATTCAGTTGTTATAGTTGAATGGGGTGGAGAAGTGGCGGATTTGCTCTCTGAGACAAAATATTCTCTAGAATTTCTTCTTAAGCCAGATGGATCGCGAGAAGTCAAGCTTAACCAACATGCGATAAAACTATTTTCAAGCCTCGACGGGGAATCAGCCTCAAATACAGATTTTACAGACCATGCATCCTCTTACGATCAGCATGCCAAAGATCAGTCAGCTAAAGAAAAGTCACTGTCAGATAATAATATCAGTTAAAATACAACCAGAGAGATTAAGCTTATGAAAATGTATCTAGATACTTCTACCAAAACCTGTATTTTGAAACTCGACGAGAACACATACGAGTGGGAATCCGGTCGAGCAATGGCAGAGCAAATTTTTACTTTTATTCATGAAAAACTTCAAGAAAACCAAGCCGACTGGCACGACATTAGTGAAATTACTTATTTTTCTGGGCCAGGTTCGTTTACGGGCTTACGAATTGGCGCTGCTATTGTGAATACCCTCGCCGATCAACTGCAAATTCCGCTTTTTGATCATCGCGGTCAGCAACACCGGATTATTTTGCCAGAATATGGCCGACCCGCTAATATTTCCACGCCGAAGAAGTAAAATCTGACCTAAGCATCTCTGTAATCAACTGAAACCGCTCTTCACGCTCTCGAGCAAATTTCCCTAAAATCGCTATTCTAATTTTTTACAGATATGCTATACTAAAAATAGAATCTTTATTAATTTTTATATTTTTTGTTACCCAGTTGGCATCAGGAAAATGTCAGCAAAACGATTAGGAAGGATACGTTTATGAACGTAGTGATAGCTATAATTGGCCTTATTATTGGAGCCGTTGGTGGTGCGGGCGTGGTTTTGGCTTACAATAAAAAGAACGAAAACGGCGGCAAAAACAAAGCCGACGATCTCGTGCGCAAAGCCAAAAACGAAGCATCTGACATTGTCATCAAAGCCAAAAACGATGCTGCCGATATCGCATCGCGCTCTCAGCAAGAAGAGAGTGAGCGTCGTCGCGAATGGAAAAACACCGAAAACCGTCTGAGTGAGCGCGAAATGAATCTCGACAATAAGCTCGACCAGCTCGAGAAGAAAACCGAGCGTCTTGCGCGCCAAGAGAAGGAGCTCGATGATCTAAAAAACGAAGTCAAGGACATTCGTAATCGCCAACAAGAAAAACTTGAGAAAATTGCCGGTCTTACCAAAGCCGACGCGCGCGACAAGCTTCTCAAAATGACCGAGCGCGACATCAAGCAAGATCTCGTCGGGCTTGTCAACAAAGAGCAGAAGGAAATTAAGCATGACATCGATGAAACTGCACAAGCAATTTTATTGACAGCGATGGAACGCATGTCGTCCGAAGTCACGGCCGATCGTACTGTTACAGCTTTGAAGCTTCCAGATGACGATATGAAAGGTCGCATCATCGGCAAAGAGGGCCGTAATATTCAAGCCCTGCAACGTGCTACTGGCGTCGATATTATGGTTGATGACACTCCAGGTATGGTAGTGCTTTCTAGTTTTGACCCAATCCGTCGTCAGGTGGCGCGATATGCTTTGGAACGCTTAATGAAAGATGGTCGTATTAATCCTAGCTCCATCGAAGAAGCTGTTGCTAAGGCTGAGCGCGAGATCGAGAAGGAGGTTGTGCGCGCAGGTGAAGACGCTGCGCGTGAAGTTGGCGTAGTTGGAATTCCGCGTGAGTTGCTTCATCTCTTAGGTGAGTTAAAATTCCGTACTAGCTATGGTCAAAATGTTCTCTTGCACTCCGTAGAAATGACCCACATCGCTGGGATGATTGCCGAAGAAATCGGTGCGAACAAACGTGTTGCTAAGACTGCTACGCTTCTGCATGATATTGGCAAGGCTGTCACGCATAAGATTGAGGGAAAGCATGCCGAAATTGGCGCCGAATTAGCCAAAAAATATGGTATGCCAGATGAAGTTGTGCATGCAATGGCAGCGCACCACGACGATATTGAGCCGACTACTCCCGAAGCCGTTATTGTCAAGATTGTTGACTCACTCTCGGCCGCTCGACCTGGCGCTCGGAATATTTCCGCCGAGAATTTTGCAGAACGTATGCGCGATCTCGAAAATATCGCCACCAGTTTCCCGGGGATTGATAAGGCCTATGCTATTTCCGCTGGCCGTGAAATTCGGGTCATTGTCGAGCCAAAACAAATTGACGATCTTTCTGCGCTTAAGCTCGCTCGCGACATCGCTAACAAGATCGAAGCTACCATGTCTTATCCGAGCGTCATTAAGGTTAATGTAATCCGAGAAACCCGCGCTGTAGAATATGCCAAGTAAAACCGCACCAACTTCTCCACATAAACCCGAAGATCTTCAGGACGACAAAAGTCTCGGCGAAGAAATTAAAGAATACGTCGAAGAAGAGATTAAGTCAGAAAGTTTCGCTAAGAAACATCCTTTTCTCAAACGTCGAATTTCGCTCAAAACTTGGCGCAAAATCGGCCTAGTCACCCTAGCGCTAACTGTTATTATCATCTATTTTGCTTGGGATCTGATCGCGCATGGTCCTGTCACGAGCCTTCTGAGCAATCGCGATGAGCTGATTCGGGTAGTTGAGTCATGGGGAATCCTAGCACCACTATTATATATACTATTGCAAATTCTGCAGACTGTTGTTGCTCCGATTCCTGGCCAAATTGTCGGCAGCATTGGTGGCTTTCTTTTTGGCGGATGGGGAATTCTCTGGACATCTATCGGCACACTCATCGGATGTTATATTGTCTTCCGCATTGCGCGCCGATTTGGTCGTCCATTACTCGAAAAGATCTTCAAAAAATCCGCAGTCGACCAATTCGATTTCATTATTAACTCGAAGAGCGCGGCTTTGATTCTATTTCTTATATTCCTATTACCTGGCTTTCCTGATGATGTAATTTGTTATATCGCCGGACTCACTTGTCTGCCAATTCGCAACTTAATGCTAATTGTTATTTTAGGTAGGTTGCCGGTCATCGTCGTGACAAATATTATCGGTGATGGCATTACGACTAATATTCCGCTCGTAGTTTTAGCGTGCGTGGTTAGCGTGGTTATCCTCGGTTTCGCAGTTTGGCAACGCGACCGCATCATGGCTTTTCTCAAACGTGACGATCTGCCTGCCAAGAAACTCAAACCTTCTCAGCATAATCATCATCACAAACCCGACAAAAATTCTAGCAACGCTTCGGAGGCATAAATGATTACTCTACATAGTTCAAACCATTTCAGCCAATTATTCTCGACGGAGATTTAAGCAAAATAAATCATAAATAAATCATAAGGAGAATTTCTTTGTTTAGCGATATCGAAAAAGAATACAAAAAAGGTTTGCAAGAGAAGCGTTTCTTCGCCTTTTATTGGCCAAGAGTTTTCCTAGTGGTAATTTTAGCACTTTGCTTGGATTTTCTCTTGAATATCAATCGTTGGATAGTTTACGGCTTATTGGTCGCTGTACTCTTATTATTGATATTGTTTTTCTTTGCCCGTGATTTTTATCGTGCCAACAAAAATCTTGCAGCGGTACGTCAAAACAAAGGCGCTGTCGCCAAAATGCGTGCTTATTTTGATGCTGACGACATTGTGCGCATCAATAACTTAGTGCTTGATTTAGCTCGTCATGATATTCGTACTAAGCGCGATTTGGAGCTGACGCTGGATTATTTTCAGACGCGATTACCTGCTAATACGCGGCCAAATCTTTTCGAGTGGGTCTTGACTGCACTTATTACTTTTTCATCAATTGTCGTAGTCACTTATGACGATACTATCGGTGCAATCAGTGTACAAAAGCTAATCTCAACTGTAGGCTCCACGCTCGTCGTTGCCTTAATTATCTTGACCCCACTCATTTTAGCCAAAATAATTTCCACCAGCATCTCCAGCTCTCGCAACAAAGTCGACACTATTCTCGTCGAAGATCTCGCTTATATTTACATTCATTTCGAAGATTACCAAAAAACTCTCGAGCACCGGCCCAGAGCGCAAGGCGAATAGTGATGATTTTAACATTAATATTGATACTGCAGAACGAATAAGATACAATAAAACCCATGAAAACTCACGCAATGAATTTGCAGCCAAGGTTTTTGATTTCATCAAAGATGGTACTAAACGTATAGAGCTTCGCCTTTACGATGAAAAACGCAGTCAAATCCAACTTGGAGATATTATTGAATTTGCAAAATCAGAGAGTGACAAACTGAGAGTTGAAGTTATTGGACTTCTTCGCTATAGGACATTTGAAGAATTGTTCGATGATTTTGATATTTCTGTTTTGGCCGATCAGTCCATGACTAGAATAGAGTTGCTAAGCATGCTGAGCGAATTTTATCCTCACGAAAAACAAGTTCAGTCTGGAGTAATTGGCATCCGTATCAAACCACTCTAAATTAGGAATAAAAAGCATCTTGATTAAGAGATGACTCCCAGTGTTTTATAGTTACCGATCAACTCACTCTAATATTCAATCCCTACGCTACCGCGTAGTCATTTGCTCCCGATAACTCAATCAAATATCAAGCTAAATGTTCAAGCTAAAGCTTTACCATTTAGCATGGTCGGGGCTACCAGGCATCGTAAAAACTGTAAAACAGTTTTACTCCCGCAGTCGTAGCGTCTAAAAAGCAAGTAAACTTACTTTTTGGCTACAGCCACTCCCGCGTCCCGAACCACTTTGTCAACGCAAAGCAGTTCGCTCCTGGTCATCCATCGTAGAAGAGTAAAAACATCCGAGCTGATGCTCGGCTGCTTTTACTGGTCGGGGCTACCAGGATCGAACTGGCGACCTCACGTCCCCCAGACGTACGCGCTACCACTGCGCTAAGCCCCGCAAATTACCCCTATTATTATAACATACCTAGACCCAGATTAGCGTAAAATCTCAATCCTCTATGTACCTCTTGCTTTAAGTTTAGTTCCATGGTATTATTTAAAATGAAATTTGACTTTCTGGGGGTAAATACCAGAAATTAATTACTACAAAATCAAAGAGAATCAATAAAAGGGATAAGCAATGGCAGAAAAACAATTAACTAGTGCTGGCGCGCGCAAGCTTCTTGAGAAAGTTGCGCAAAAGTCGTCGCATTCAAACCCTGATTGGCTCACGCATACGCTTTGCGTCGGTGACTGCGCAGGAAAAATTGCCGCTGCCTTGGGCTTGGACGCTGATCATGCCAAAGCTTTGGGCTACTTGCACGACATTGGTCGCGGCCTCGGTGTGCCGCAAGATCACATTGTCAACGGCTACCATTTCCTGAAAAATGCCGGTTATGCGGAAGAATACTGTAATATTTGTCTGATCCACTCATTTGTAAACAACAATTGCCAATTTCTTTCCGGAGCGGATCTGAGTAATCAATCCGTGGCCGACTTTGTCAAACATCATCGTTATACTGATTATGAGGAAATTGTCATCATTAGTGATCTGATGTGTGAACTGGTACCCAAAACGATGGAAGAACGCATCATGAGCATTTTAATGCGCTATGGCACATCAGAAGATACGCAACAACACTTAATTGATATTTTCGAACTTAGGCAGAAGTTGGAAAAACGCTTAGGGCATAGTATTTATGCAGTCATTGACGTTAATCCTGATCGTAATAAATAAACGCAATTTCTGTAACAAACCTTGCGAGCATTACTTTAAAACCTACTTTCTCAGATGAAAATATTGTAAAAAATACAACAACAAAATACAACAATCCCACAAAACTACAGCAACCACAAAACCACAACAATTACAATAGTCTTAGATTGGTATCGGTCTTGTCGCATAATTCCATCAAAAAAGTAGTGTTATGATTAAAGTATGACAAATACAAAAAGCAAAAACACTACTTATAAACATTATATCACTAAAAAGATTATAAATTGGCCAGAATACAATAAATCACTTAAGAATCGTGGTAATTTATCAATCTTTATTTCTGAAGATGTAGTTAGGAATGGGCGAATTATCTTACCTAGTAAAACTAATAAGCCCGGTCGCCCACAAGAATACTCCGACGCGCTAATTGAGCTTATACTAACTATACGCGTATTATTCCGCCTGCCACTTCGTCAGACAACCGGCTTTATCCAGTTTCTCTTCTCCTCCATGGGGATTATGGGTAAACTACCGGATTATACTACACTAGGCAAAAGAATGTCGACGCTTAACATACGTTATCTTAGTAAGCTCAATAGAATTACGGATGGAGTTGTAATGCTGATTGATAGTTCTGGCTTTAAGGTATTCGGTGAGGGTGAATGGAAGGTAAGAAAACACGGTAAAGATAAACGACGCACTTGGCGACAAACCCACATCGCTATTAATCATGCTACGAGGGATATTATTGGTCTAATTAATACTTCTGCTCATGTACATGATAATAGCAAAGACAATTATCTTTTGGGGAGAGAAGAGAAGTTTGAGATGATTGCTCCACCACCCAAGAATGCTACTGAACATCTTAATACTGGTTGGCATCACCAGTGGTATGATACTCCCGGCTGGGAAGAACGTAATACTGTGATCCGCCATATTGAGGAGTATGGCATTGATGGTTGGATGGCGGATGTAGAATATCACCGGAGAAGCTTAGTGGAGAATGCCTTTTCTAGATTGAAGATTATCTTTGGCGAGCATCTCAAATCTAGAAAAGAACCCACTCAATATACAGAACAATGTATTAAAGCTAAAATCATCAATACATTTAACCAGCTGGGGCTACCACAATATGAATGGGTAAGACAACCAAAGTAAAGACAATAAGGGGTTTATAAAGACTAGGCCGTTGTTACCTTGGAATTATGCGACAAGACCATTGGTATCAGAGATAAGACTTCGAATTATGGAATAAGCCCAACCTTATACACGTTATATACGGAATATCGATTTTCTATAAAATTTGTGCTATTATACAAACATAAGTTTTGTAAGAAAGGTGGACATGTCACTAGCAAGTACAAAAAAGAAATTAGAAAAAGACGTTGCGAAGGTTGGCAAAAATCTCGAAAAAGGCCTGAAAAAAGGTCAAAAAGAAGCCGGCAAACTCAAAAAAGATGCTGCCAAGAAAGTCTCTCAGCTCAAAGCTGACGCCAAAAAGGAAACTGCCAAGGCCAAAAAGGCTCTCGGTCGCAAAAAATAGTCGCATTTCAAGCCGCAACTAGATTACTAATTGCAGCTTTTAAAACTGCGTCCAGGCTTCATTTCTCTAGTTTCTACGGAAATAAAGATTCGGACACTTATAGCATCTATTTCATTTTGCGTGACAAAAATCCTATCCAATAGTATTTATAAAAAATTTGACTCTATAGAAGGAAAATATCATGGCGAGAGCAACAAAAAAGATACAACATAAATTAACTACTTGGGGCTGGTTTTGGCGATTACTAGTTTCCTTAGCCATTCCACTCGGCGTCGGCGGATTATCGGCTTTGATTTCTGGCGATTCGATGGCCGCATTTGGAGCACTCAAGCAGCCGCCGCTCTCTCCTCCGGGCTGGCTCTTCCCGGTGGCTTGGACTATCTTATATATACTAATGGGCATAGCCTTCTTTCTGGTTTGGGTTCATCCCATCAATAAACAAATCACCAAACAAGAGAAAACAACCTTCTTTACTGTTTACGGTATTCAATTAGCGTTCAACTTTTTCTGGTCGATCTTCTTTTTCAACTTGCAATGGCGTATTTTTGCCTTCATTTGGCTTGTTGCGCTTTGGGGCATGATTCTATATTTGGTGATCTGGGGCAACAAAAATCACCGCGCCGTCATGGGGCTACTAATACCGTATCTGTTATGGGTAACCTTTGCCGGTTATCTTAACCTCATGATTGCAATGCTCAACTAATCACGCAATATCTCCCTTGCCGATTATCTTAATTAATCTCGTGGTTGCAATATTAAGCTAGCTACTTGAAATTTAGTTTCTGTTCGGGGTGAATGTTCCGAGCTTATACTATGCTGGAATATATAACGTTCCGCTAAACCCTGAACAGACTTCACTTGCGTCTAGGCGATTTTAATATAAAGTTTTGTCAGATTTTTTAAGAAAAGTATCAAAAGTTTTAATTGTATCTTCTCTGTCAATACACTCAAGTTTCAAGAGAGCATGATCTTCGGAATCGCTTCCTAGTTTTTTGATAAAGTCATAAATAAAGTCGTCCCGAAAGCCGATTCGGTCAGCATCTTCCTTGGTATTGCCATAATAAACGGTTTTAATATTTGCCCAAATAACGGCTGCCAAGCACATTGGGCAAGGGAAGCACGAAGTATATAATTCGCAGCCACTTAGATCATAATTCTGCAGATTTTTGCACGCCGCACGGATGGCGACGATTTCCGCATGTGCCGTTGGGTCGCTATCTTTCAAAACTTGATTAGAACCTTTGCCTACGATTTTTCCATTCTCGACGATACAAGCACCAAAAGGTCCGCCGTCATTTGTTTGCAAATTCTGCTGCGCCAAAGTATCAGCTACATGCATGTATTGATTCATTTTTCGGTCACTCCTTCGGCTGCCGCTTTTTACGACGCGGCTTTTTTAACACATCAAAGACAAAAGTCGAAAGTATTGCTAATCCTAAAGCAATCAACAGCTCCACTAAGTTCAACGGCGCCATTCGCACTAAGCGATTGAGAAACGGCACATAGATAATCAACAGCAACACGCCAATAATCACGCTATTAATAATGACGATCACCTTATCCTTCAAGTCGGCCAGGAAATTTTTAAACGCATAATCTTCTGACTGCAATACATATACTACGAACACGTTCGCGAGCACCAAGGTTGTAAATGCTACGCTTGTCGCCAGATTTTGCGCCGCACCAGTTTTGATCAGGTAGAAGTAAGCTGCAAACGCCACTGCAAACATCGCCGAACCCTGCAATATACATTTTGTAACAATTGGAAAAGTTAGTAACGGCTCCTTTAACGGTCGCGGCGGTTCGTTCATAATGTTTTCGTCAGGCTGAATCCGCTGGAAAATAATTGAAGAGGTTGGATCAATAATTAATTCTAGCATCACAACATGAATTGGCAAAAGCAATAACGGTAAATCAAATAGTGGTACGACCAAAGATCCTAGGATAATTGGAATGTGAATCACCAAAATATATTCAATTGCCTTCTTAATATTGCTATAAATGACTCTACCATTCCTAATGGCTTCGACGATGGTGGAAAAATTATCGTCTAGCAAAATCAAATCGGCCGCTTCCTTTGCCACATTCGTACCACGTTGCCCCATCGCAATGCCAATTTCGGCTTGCTTCAGAGCCGGCGCATCATTTACCCCGTCTCCGGTCATTGCCACAACTTCATTAATACTTTGTAGCGCTTTCACAATTCGCATTTTGTGATTTGGATAAACTCGCGCAAAAATATTACAAGTCTTGACGCGCTCTCTCAACTCAGCGTCATCCATCTCTTCGAGCTCACTACCGGTAATAATTTCATCATAATTAGCCAAACCAATTTGCTTAGCCACTCCCGCTGCCGTGTGGCCGTTGTCACCGGTAATCATAATAATACGCACACCTGCATTATGGCAGAGCTTAATTGATTTTTCTACGCCTGCACGCGGCGGATCAACTAACGCAACGAGTCCTACGAAAGTAAGGTGATTTTGCTTCAATTGTTCTGGAATAGTTTTGATATTTTCATGCTCAGCAACCGCCAACACTCGATATCCCTGACCAGAAAAACGATTTGCCTGTTTGATAATCTCGTCTTGTTGATCTTGATTTAATCCGCAGAGTGGTAAGATACTTTCATAAGCACCTTTTGCGCATAGAATTTGCTCCCCATTTACATTCCAAACGCACCCCATCATCTTGTCTTCATTATTAAAAGCGTATTCATGGACCAGGGCATACTCAGTATAATCAATCTTAACGCCTTGCTCAGTGGCGTATTCCTTAATGGCAATTTCCATTGGATCATAAGGATTTTGATGGCAGGCCAATACGGCCGTAAAAGGGAAATTGGCATCATTAGTAAAAGTATCCTGCACTGCCATTTTGTTTTGTGTGAGCGTGCCAGTCTTGTCGGTGCACAAAACCGTTACTGCTCCGAGAGTCTCCACTGCTTTCATATTGCGCGTCAGTGCTTGATGCTTGGCTAGTTTCCACGCTCCCATCGCTAGAAAAACTGTCAAAACTACCGGAATTTCTTCGGGGATTGTGGCCATCGCCATCGTTAAGCCAGACAGAATCGCCTGCACGATCCGCTCTTTGAAGATTAGATTATCATTATAGAAAAAGTTAACAATCGCAACAATCACACAAAAAGTCAAACTAATGATCGTACAAATCACCACTAACTTATTAATCTGCTTTTCGAGCGGAGTTTTTGCTGGCTTAATTGATTTAAGAGCGGTACCAATTTTGCCATATTCAGTATTTTTACCAACTGCGATAATCTGGATAGTCGCCGACCCATTTGTCACGTCACAACCCGCATAACAAACATCCAGTCTAAAATGTCTTTTCGAGTTATCTTTTAACTTTTTATAAACAACTTCGGATTCTCCCGTGAGCGCAGACTCATTTACGCCAAGACCTTGGAGCTCCAAGATTTTTCCGTCTGCTGGAATACGATCACCTTCTTCCAGAAAAACAATATCGCCCACCACCACATCTTTACTATTAACGGTCAAGCGCTTACCGTTACGCATAATATCGACATTAATTGCCGACAAAGTATTCAGCGCTTCCAGGGCTTTGCTGGTTTTATAACCCTGAACAAATTCGATGCCGCTCACGAAGAATACCAATACTAGCATAATAATGCCATCGGTCACTTCGCCCAAGAAAAAATAAATACTCGCCGTAATTAATAACAGCAAGAACATTGGCTCGATCAAAACATGCAAAACTCTCTGAAAGAAATTTAATTTGCGCGTTTTCTCTAGTTCATTACTGCCATAAGTTAAACGCGACTGTGCCACTTCGGCGTCAGTCAAACCGCGCAACTGCGCAGCTAAATTTTTTGTCGATTCTTGATTTTGATGCGCCTGCTTGTTATCCATAAACGTAAATATTATAACACTTCTCGCTCCAAAAATTAATATTTCCGTATTATCTAAAATTAAATGTTAGCAAACAATTCCTGTTTTCGAATAAATAGTATTGCCGTAGCGTGCTTGTTATCTATAAAATAGTGTTAGCGAAACTGTCGCTAAATAACATGAGTATTACGCGCAATGTTGATAAAAATGACGCTAAGGAGATTATTCTTCGACAAACTAAAGCTTACCACGCCCGAAACAGGTCTCAAAATGGTGAGATTCTACAAAATCTCAAAGCGGTGCTAGGGGGCAGAAACCACTCATCCCTACATTCTAAGTTGCACCATATAATATCTTCTCCGACGACATATTTCCCATATAGCGACTTTTCTAACGCGACAATTAACCTATCGTGTAATGGGCTTTCTCTAGGCATTGCTTTTATAACAAATAAATGATATTATAGAATTATAAATAGGGAATTGTGATGTCCAACGTAAAAAGATTATATAAAATTGACAATGGTCGCAAAATTGACGGTGTTTGCGGTGGCATTGCAGAATATCTCAACCTCGACCCAACCTTAGTGCGCCTGATCTGGATTCTTTTTGCCGCCTGCGCTTTTAGCGGCGTAATAGCATATTTCATTGCTGCACTGGTTATGCCCCGAAAGGGCGATATTATACAAAACTAAGTCACTGACATCAAATTAGGACAAAGCATATGATAACAGTTAAAATGACAGTGGCTTGGAGATTGAAGGTTCTTTTACTGAGCTCAATCAGTTGTATGACGATTTAAGTTTGGGTATTGGTTTTGATGAGTCAGAAGATGAAGATATCGAATATCAGCGACTTCAGATTCTTGGCTTAATGTACGATATTCGGCATGCCTACCAAGGTGATCGTACTATCAAGATAGATGGCGTCGTCCGAAATAATGTTCATCCATTTGAATGTGGTGATTTATGGAATAGTCCCAGTTGCCGTTTTTCCGTGAGTTATCCATTACCGTTTTTGTTTATAGACGCTCTTATTTTTCAGTATCATTCTAAATATAACTTTTTCCGGCCAAAGGGGCAGCGTCGTGCAGAATTCGATAGCTGCCAAAAACGAGTTGCCCAGTTCTTCGCGCTGGTTATCAACGAGATTAATGGCCACTTATCCCCAATTCGCCAAGCTAAATTTCAAAGATATCTAGAGCTATGCGACGGTAATTTTCCATGTGACCACCGGTTCTTCCTTGAGAAACACGCCGCCAGCTATCTTAGAAAAGCAAAACCGCGCCGTGAGGCGACCCTATTACCAACGATCCACGATTTATTGAACTACAAGCTTTCTGATGCGTATCAAATTATTCATAAAGAAGTCCGCCAAGCTGCTGCCGAGTACCACGTCAGTGTTAACCTCATTGAAGGGGTCAGCAATATACCTTATCCTGATGAAATCGTGTGGTAGATGGCGCCGCGTTAGAACCCTGCCTGCCCGAGTTCTTCCATCATAGCTCTGCGACATGAATAAAGCGATCTCCACTCAGTCGCAATCTGCTTCGCCTTTTGCCGACCCGCAGGGTATTGTTCTATTTTTCTAAGATATTTGACTAGCATTCGATATTGATGGCGACCACCAACGTGCTCGCTATTCTTGCGTACAAAATCAATATATAAATCACGTACAGATTCAGGCTCTTGAGTTGCCAAGATATTTTCATAACGATCTAAAACTAAAACCGCGGCTTCACTACTACATGGTAGCCTATCCAGATGATAGTGAACACTTTCTAAGAATTGCTTATATAATTTCTCCTGTATCATAAACTCATCCCTAATACTGGATAGTGTTGAATAAGTCAGTAGTTCTTGGCATTTTTTCTCCCATTCTTGCTTGCCGTAAAATTGCTTCAATAACTTTATATAGTCTAAACTATACTGTTGATACTTTTGAATATAATCTTCGAGCTCTTGTTGATAAAGTTAAGTTTGACCGGTTTGTTGATACAGCTGCATAAGTTCCTCGCTGGTTTTAGCTGCTAAGCCTGCAAAATTCTGATCAATGCGCTTGCTTTCTTTCAACGCATCAATAGCTTTAGCAATCTCTTTTTTCTCCAGTAGTTGCTTCACGATAAAATGACGAACTTCTGGTAGGTGATAATATTTCTGGCAAAATGTGTCCATTTCTTCTTCGAGAACGTGTAACTCCTTCATTACATGCAGACGTTTCATGACGTAATCTTCTAGGTTAGAATACAGGGAGAATCCATTATCTGATTTAAGAACGACCTTTGCAATTATAGTATCTAAGATTTTTAGCTTTTTTCTTAACATTTCCGGATCATGAAAATTATCGATGAAAAAATCATCAATATGGCACTGCAAATAATCTACCATATAATCATATAAGTGTTGCTGAAACCACTTAAAGAAGAATTTTCTATCATCTGGGGTGCATTTATCAACAATTTCTTGCCAATAGAGTAAACAGGAATCGGCTAGAATACTAATTTCACCATTGGAGTCATCAATCTGTAGTTTCCCTAAATTATAATAAATATAGCATATTAGCTCGAACGCTGATCGATATTCTTGCTTGGCAATCATGGAAGTGACGTATCTTTTCAAAAAATTCTCTAAGTCGCTCGCATAGGCCGTAGCATGATAATAGTCAATAAAGCCATAACGGTCAGAATGACGCCGCTTAATAGCGGTAACCTCACGTTTTAGACTTGATATGTCTATGCCGCACTCTCCATACATATTCTGAATATAATTACTTAAGGTCGGATTCTTTCGTGCTTCGGTCAGCAGCAACTTTTTAGTATTATTTTCGCTCATTGACAAGATGATCTTCCATAAGCTGTCACAGGACTGATTCGTCGATAATAGCTCCATCTGCGTTTTTGAAATGGCGTATAATACGGCGGCCATATGTTTGCAATTATGACCATCACCAGCATATGGGCAAGTACAAGTCATGTCAACAACGATACTATCGGCGACTATGATTTTAACTTGATAATTACGGGAATCAGAGCCACCAACTAAAGCAAAGATCTTACTTTCATCTCGATCGGTGATTTGCACTTTTTCGGCTTCACAATACTCAAGACCTCGCATCAGTATTCGATTATTAAATTGCTTCTCCCACGTTTCCAGCATAATCCATCTCTAAATAATTTCAATCTTGACCTCAGTATATCATATATGCCAATATCGTGTAAAATTAATCAATTAAGAACAAAACAGAAATACAGAATAATGTCGTACACTCATTAGCAGCGAGTGGTCGGGTTATGTAAGTTTGGGGTTAACAAAGTTTCTAGAGGGGGTAGTTAATCTGCCTTGCTATTTACAGTGTTCAAAACCTCACGCATACTCAATGGTAAGTATATTTCACGATTAGCATTTTGGTACATAGCCTCGTTTATTGTAAAAATAAAATTGACATCTTTTTCTGTTAGGAAAAAACGCTTACCGTCAATTGGATTTAAATAGTTGCCGTAAGCTTCTGGAAATACCTGAACTGCTATTTGTGGAGATAAAGGAAAGATAAAGGTAGTCTCTTGCCGTCCAAGCCCGTTAGTATCTCGATTAAAAGATTTATTTTGTGTATTATATGCAATAACAGGGTTGTCGCAAGTTATAAAGGGTATGGTATTATAATAAGGGTTGTAATATATAGCCCAAGTTTTATTGGCGAGGATTGAAGCGAATTTATTAAGACGTTCTTCATCATTAATTATAGCTAACACAAAATTCTTAGACATTAGCGAATTTGGTTGCCAGTTTTTCATTAAATTGACATTTTTAGGCTGGTCTATTTCGATAAAATCATGAACTAGTTTTCGCTTAAACCTTAAAAGTTGACGTTCAGCTTTAGCGACATGCTTATTTATAAAGTTTGGTACTCTCAACCACTGAGCCACTATAATTTTACTAAGAACTATTTTCTCATCTTCGCCTATTACTTTATCTTTTGCTGATAGAATGGTTTTAGTAATTAAGTTATTAACTCCCCATGAGTATAAAGGCTCAACCGTCTTAGCATAAAATGTTTCCCAGGCCGTCTTTTCCTTATCGGTCTCACCGTCAACGTTATAAAAATTTTTGATATAGCCAACATTATTAATAGTGTCTATACGACTTTTAATCTTCTTCCGTTTACTCAAAACAACTATCTGATATTTTGATCTAGAATTTTTTGTGGCAAAATTTTTTAGATATATTTGAGGAACAATATGCTGATTGACTGTAGGTTTATTTTTCTTTGACATCTAAGCTGATTATAACAGAATATCGACCATTAGGTTAATCCGCCATCCTCAAATAATACCCCAAAACATCACCCTTCCAATTCTTAAGTACCAAATTATGCCATTATTCCCAAAGCCTAGTATAAAGTTGGCTAAGTTTTGTATTCAGTTCTTCGTACCAACACCAACACTTATAGTTAAGCGCTAATGATAGTTCTGTTCCATAAACCTTATCTCGCCCCCATTTCGCTCCAGTCCTATCTAAATTACCTAATAAAAATAAGCCCTAAAGGACTTCTTTTTATTAGTGGTCGGGGCGACTGGACTCGAACCAGCGACCTCACGGTCCCAAACCGTGTGCGCTACCAACTGTGCTACGCCCCGTTGCAGACATTATACTACAAACTCCCCAAAAATACCAGAGCGAATTATAAAAACTGCGTTAATAACTGTAGGGTAAACAAACATATGAGAATTCTACCTGCCATGCAACCAAAAGTAGAT